>CAVPUD010000001.1:0-6369 GCA_963708545.1 uncultured beta proteobacterium
TGAGCACGCTCAAGCCCTACCCGATTGACTGCGTCTCGGTGGTCATCCCGGTCTATAACGAGCAGGAAAGCCTGCCCGAGCTGCTGCGGCGCACCGCGGCGGCCTGCGCGGGCCTGGGGCGCGCCTTTGAAATCGTGCTGATCGACGATGGCAGCCGCGACCGCTCGGCCGAGATGCTGCTCGAAGCCGCAGCCGCGCCGGGCAGCCATGTGGTCGCCGTGATCCTGAACCGCAACTACGGCCAGCATGCGGCCATCATGGCGGGCTTTGCGCAGTGCCGCGGCGACCTGGTCATCACGCTCGACGCCGACCTGCAAAACCCGCCCGAAGAAATCCCGCGCCTGGTGCAGCACGCCGCGCAGGGCTACGACGTGGTGGGCAGCGTGCGCCAAAACCGCCAGGACTCGGCGCTGCGCCGCTGGCCCTCGCTGCTCATCAACTGGGCCGTGCGCCGCGCCACGGGCGTAGGCATGAGCGACTACGGCTGCATGCTGCGCGCCTACCGGCGCAGCGTGGTGCAGGCCATGCTCGCCTGCCCCGAGCGCAGCACCTTCATCCCGATTCTGGCCAACAGCTTTGCGCGCCACACGACCGAGATCGAGGTCGGCCACGCCGAGCGCGAGCACGGCACGTCCAAGTACGACTTCTTGCGCCTCATCAACCTGATGTTCGACCTGGTCACCTGCATGACCACGGCGCCGCTGCGCCTCTTGAGCCTGGCCGGCGCGGGGCTTGCGCTGCTGGGCTTCGGCTTCGGGATGCTGCTGTTGGTGCTGCGCCTGGTGTTTGGCGCGCAGTGGGCGGGCGACGGGCTGTTCGTGCTGTTCGCAGTGCTGTTTTTCTTCAGCGGCGTGCAGCTTTTGGGCATGGGCATGCTGGGCGAATACCTGGGGCGCGTCTATGACGATGTGCGCGCGCGGCCACGCTTTTTCATCGAACGCATAGAGCGCGGCGCACTCGCCCCTACGCTGCCAGCGCCTGCGCTGCCACCGTCTGCCGCTACCGAAACCGCCACGCACACCCAGGCGAATACGCCCGCCCCTTGCTGCACTCCACCCACTTGCGGGTCTTGAATCCATGAGCCTCAATACCATCGTTTTCGCCTACCACGACATCGGCTGCGCCGGCATCGAAGCGCTGCGCGCCGCGGGCTACACCATTGCGGCAGTCTTCACGCACGCCGACGACCCGAAGGAAAACCGCTTTTTCGGCTCGGTCGCGCAGCTGTGCGCGCGTTTGGGCATCCCCGTGCACGCGCCCGAAGACCCCAACCACCCGCTGTGGATAGAGCAGGTGCGCGCGCTGCAGCCGGACTTCATTTTTTCGTTCTACTACCGCCACCTGCTCGGCGCGGAGCTGCTCGCGAGCGCGCGCCGCGGCGCGTACAACCTGCACGGCTCGCTGCTGCCGCGCTACCGCGGGCGCGCGCCGGTGAACTGGGTGCTGGTGCACGGCGAAACGGAAACCGGCGTGACCTTGCACCGCATGGTGCAGCGGCCCGACGCCGGCCCCATCCTCGCGCAGCAGCGCGTGCCCATTTCCGACGAAGACACGGCCTACACGCTGCACGGCAAGCTGCGCGAAGCCGCCCGCACGCTGCTCGACGCCGCGCTGCCTCGGCTTGCGCGCGGCGAGCTGCCCGAAGTACCGCAGGACGAAGCGCAGGCGAGCTACTTCGGCCGGCGCACGCCCGAAGACGGCCGCATCGACTGGAGCCGCCCGGCGCGCACGCTGCACAACCTGGTGCGCGCCGTGACGCAGCCCTACCCAGGCGCCTTTGCGCCCGTGGGCGAGCGCAAGCTGATCGTCTGGGCCTCGCGCGTGGTGCCCGATATGCCCGATATGCCCGGCGCGCACGGGCGCGCACCGGGCACGGTGCTCAGCACCGCGCCGCTTTGCATCGCCTGCGGCGAAGACGCGCTCGAAATCCTCGCGGGCCAGCAGGGCGACGCGGGCCTGTACCTGGCCGGCCCGCAGCTCGCGCAGGAGCTGGGCCTGGTCGAAGGCTCGCGCCTGCACGCGGCGCCGGTGGGCCCGCAGCGCAAGACGCGCGTGCTGATCCTGGGCGTGAACGGCTTCATCGGCAACCACCTCTCCGAGCGCCTGCTGCGCGACGGGCGCTATGAAATCTATGGCATGGACATAGGCTCGGACGCCATCGAACGCCTCAAGAGCAACCCCGACTTCCACTTCGTCGAGGGCGACATCAGCATCCATACCGAGTGGATCGAATACCACATCAAGAAGTGCGACGTGGTGCTGCCGCTGGTGGCGATCGCCACGCCGATCGAATACACGCGCAACCCGCTGCGCGTGTTCGAGCTCGACTTCGAGGAAAACCTCAAGCTCGTGCGCTACTGCGTCAAATACCGCAAGCGCGTGATCTTTCCCTCGACCTCCGAGGTCTATGGCATGTGCACCGACGAGCGCTTCGACGAGGACCAGTCCAACCTCGTGGTCGGGCCGATCAACAAGCAGCGCTGGATTTATTCGGTGTCCAAGCAATTGCTCGACCGCGTCATCTGGGCCTACGGGCAGCAGGGCCTACGCTTTACCCTCTTTCGCCCGTTCAACTGGATGGGGCCGCGGCTCGACCGGCTCAACGCGGCGCGCATCGGCAGCTCGCGCGCGATCACGCAGCTGATCCTGAACCTGGTCGAAGGCACGCCGATCCGCCTCGTCGATGGCGGCGCGCAAAAGCGCTGCTTCACCGACGTGGACGACGGCATAGAGGCGCTCGCGCGCATCGTCGAGAACGCGGGCGGACGCTGCGACGGGCAGATCATCAACATCGGCAACCCCGACAACGAGGCCAGCATCGCCGAACTCGCCCACGAATTGCTGCGCCAGTTCGAGCAGCACCCGCTGCGCGGCCACTTTCCGCCGTTCGCGGGCTTTCGCGCGGTGGAGAGCCGCTCGTTCTACGGCGTCGGCTACCAGGACGTGTCGCACCGCAAGCCCAGCATAGCCAACGCACGCCGCCTGCTCGGCTGGAACCCTACGGTGCCCCTGCACGTGACCATCGAAAAAACGCTGGACTTCTTCCTGCGCGAAGCGCTCGCCGAGCCCGGCATGCTCGCCGCGCAAGAAGAGCGCGAAGAAGCATTCGCGCAAGAGCCCGCACCGGAACCCGCACCGCAGGCGCGGAACGCCTGATGCCCCTCGGCCTGCGCATAGACGTCGATACCTACCGCGGCACGCGCGAGGGCGTGCCGCGCCTGCTCGACCTGCTCGCGGCCGCGCAGGTGAAGGCGACGTTTTTCTTCTGCGTGGGGCCGGACAACATGGGGCGGCACCTGTGGCGGCTCGTCAAGCCGCGCTTTTTGTGGAAGATGCTGCGCTCCAGGGCCGCGAGCCTGTACGGCTGGGACATTTTGCTCGCAGGCACGGCCTGGCCCGGGCGCCCGATCGGGCGCGAGCTGGGCGCGCTGATGCGCCGCGCGCTAGAGGCCGGGCACGAAGTGGGCCTGCACGCCTGGGACCACCACGCCTGGCAAGCGCACGCGGGCGACTGGAGCCGCGCACGTCTCGCAGCCGAATACCGCCGCGGGCTCGATGCGCTCGCAGACATCCTGGGCCGGCGCGTGGACTGCTCGGCCGTCGCCGGCTGGCGTGCGGACGAGCGCGTGGTCGAGGTCGAGCAGGACTTTGCCTTGCGCTACCACAGCGACTGCCGTGGCCGCAGCCTGTTTCGGCCCCTGCTCGAAAACGGCCAGCCGGGTACGCCGCAAATTCCGGTCACGCTGCCCACCTTCGACGAAGTCGTCGGCCCGCAGCGTGCGGCGCACGATTTCAACGACTTCATTTTGAGCAAAATCCGGCCTGAGCCCGCACTGGGCCTGCCGTATCAGCTACAGGTTTACACAATCCACGCCGAAGTCGAAGGCATCCTCATGGCCCCTGCTTTTGCCGATCTGCTGCGCCGTGCGCAGGAGCGCTCGATCCGCTTCGCGCCACTCGGCGCACTGCTGCCCGCCGACCCTGCCACGCTGCCCACGGGGCACCTCACGCGCGGCAGCATTCCTGGCCGCGAAGGCTGGCTGGGGGTGCAGGCATGACGCCGCGCCGCGCTGCGCTCGCGCTGGGCGCCGTGTTTGCGCTCTTTTTCCTCGTGCCGCTGGGGCTGCATGGGCTATGGATTCCCGACGAGTCGCGCTACGCGCAGATCGGCCAGGAGATGTTGCGCAGCGGCGACTGGATCGCGCCGCATTTTCTGGGCCTGCGCTATTTCGAAAAACCCATAGGCGGCTACTGGCTGATCGCGCTCAGCGAGGCGGTTTTTGGCGAAAACCTGTTCGGCGCGCGCTTTGCCTCGGCGCTGGTCACGCTGCTCACGACGCTGCTCGTTTACGGCTTTGCGCAGCGCCTGTGGCGCGACGCGCGCACGAGCATCGCGGCGGCGCTGGTCTTTCTGAGCTGCGCGCTCGTCGCCGGGCAAGCCGGGTACAGCAACCTCGACCCGCAGTTCAACCTCTGGGTCACGCTGGGTATGGTTGCGCTTTACTTCGCTTTCGAGAGCGGCTCGCGCGCGTCCCGCCTGGGAGCCTGTCGGGCTTTGGGCGTCGATAGCGAGAATGCGCCCCAGCGAGACCAGTTTTTGTCGGATTCGCCGCCCCATAGTGGTGCTATGGGGCAAGAAGCCGGTAAAAAATGGGCCGCTGCGGCGCATTCGCAGCTGACGATTCCAAAGTCCGACAGGCTCCTATGGTGGGCTGTTTTGGGCTTGGCCTGCGGGCTCGGCTTCCTGACCAAGGGGTTCCTCGCTTTCGCGCTGCCGGTGCTCGTCGCGCTGCCTTATGCGCTGTGGCAGGGCCGCTGGCGCGTGCTGCTGGCCTGGGGGCCGCTCGCCGTGGGCGTGGCGCTGCTCGTGTGCCTGCCCTGGGCGCTCGCGGTGCATTGGCGCGAGCCCGATTTCTGGAACTTCTTTTTCTGGAACGAGCATGTGCGCCGTTTTGCGAGCGCCACCGCGCAGCACATGCGCCCCTGGTGGTTCTTCGTGCCCATCGTGTTCGCCGGCGCCCTGCCCTGGGCTGCTTTGCTGCCGCCCGCGCTGCGCCTGGCCTGGGGCCAGCGCAGTGAGCGTGCCACGGCCTTCGTGCTGCTGTGGTTTGCCGTGCCTTTCGTGTTTTTCAGCCTGAGCAAGGGCAAGCTGCCGACCTACATCCTGCCGTGCTTCGCGCCGCTGGCCTTGGCCATCGGGCGCTACGTGGTGCAGGCACTCTCGCAAAGGTCTGCGCGTGCGCTGCGCGTGAACGGCGCGCTCAACCTGCTGGTGGGCGCCGGCGCGGCTGTGGGGCTGGTCTGGCTGCAGATGCACGATCCGCTGTACCCGCCGGGCAAGGGCTGGCGCCTGGCGCTGGTCGCGGTGGCGCTCGGCGTTTGGCTGCTCTGCGCCGCGCTGCAGTGCTGGCGGCCGCTGCGCCATTGGGCGGCGCCGGCCTTCGGGGTGTGGGCATTTTTCGCGCTCGTGCCCGCCGCGCTGCCGCTTGCGCTGGTGCACAACAAAATGCCCGACCAGTTCATCCTCGCGCACCGCGAAGCGCTGCGCAGCGCGCGCACGCTCGTGAGCGACGACGTGGGCACGGCGGCGGCGCTCGGCTGGCGGCTCGCGCGCACCGACGTAGTCATGCTCGACACGCAGGGCGAATTACGCTGGGGCCTGTCGCAACCCGACGCGCAGGGGCGCTACGTCACGCGCGCCGACTTTCCCGCCTGGCTCGCGCAGGTGCGCCGCAGCGGCCCCGTGGGCATCGTGCTGCGCCTGAGCGACGCCGAAGAAGAGCCCCTGCTTGCGCTGCTGCCGCCCGAGGCCAGCGTGTACCGCGCGGGCCGGCTCGTGATCGCCATCATTGCCGCCACGGCGCCATGAGTTGGATGCTGCTGCTCGGCGCCTGCCTGCTGACTTGCCTCGGGCAGATCGCGCAGAAATACGCGGTGCTGCACTGGCAGGGGCGCGCGCTGGGCGCCTGGGCCAAGCTCAGGTCTCCATGGCTTTTGCTGGCCTTTGGCAGTATGGGCGCCGGTTTGTTGCTATGGCTTTTGCTGCTGCAGCGCATGCCCGTGGGCCTGGCCTACCCCATGCTGAGCCTGAACTTCGTGTTCGTCACGCTCGCGGCGCGCTGGCTGTTCCACGAGGCTGTCGATGTGCGCCACTGGGCAGGCGTCGCGCTCATCATGGCCGGCGTGGCGCTGCTCGGGGCGCAGGCATGAACCAAAACAAAGGCTTGGGCAAGGGCTTGGGCCTCGCGCTCGCGAGCACGCTGCTGGTGAGCGGCGCGCAACTCGCTTTGCGCTGGGGCATGGCGCGCCTGCCGCTGCCTGCGGATTGGCTGGCCGCCTGGCAGGCACACACGCTCGATGTAGCCGCGC
>CAVPUD010000002.1:0-7574 GCA_963708545.1 uncultured beta proteobacterium
GTGTCTCTGTCCTCTACTACACATTTCATTCAGTTCATGGCATGGCAGGTGTGACTTGGGATAGCTCCAGGCTTTGTACCACACAACAGCAGTGTCAGGGTGACAGGACTTGATTTTTATTGACCTGGAAGCCAAAGATCAGGCAATCCATTTGTAGCCAGGCACAGTGCACAGATCAGGATGTGTGCAAAGTCCTGGTAGAGGAATGAGAGCTTTTCTGAGCCTGAGAAAGCATCAGCAGGACAACAGTCTCAGTTTGACACAACAATGGCGCGCTCATCTTCCTTCCCGTCGCGGCCGAGCCTGTTCTTCGAGGGCCCTGGGCTGCCGCTCCGTGCTCCCCGCCCTCGTCCTTCCCGCGCTCTGTCCCCCATTGCTCCGTGCGCGCCAAGACCACTCCTCTCATCAACAGGCTGCCCGCCGGCCGATGGTTTGAAGACCGACCGCCATAACTCGCGCTCGGCTCGCGACCCGGCTCGGCCTCGGCCGGATCCTGAACGTGGTTAACAAATCAGTTGGTTCTGCGTACCTGACATTTACGTATTGCTAGCTCCCTTGGCTTCGCGGAGGCCTGGGCGGGCGTGCTGTTCTTCACCTTCCAGATCTATTTCGATTTCTCCGGCTATTCCGACATGGCGATTGGGCTCGCGCGCATGTTCGGCTTCCCGGCTTCTGGAAAATTTCAACATGCCCTATGTCGCGACGAGCATCACCGATTTCTGGCGGCGCTGGCACATCTCGCTGACGAGCTGGATTCGCGAATATTTATATTTCCCGCTCGGCGGCAATCGGCGCGGCGAAGCGCGCACCTACCTCAATCTGTGGATCTGCTTCTTCGCTTCGGGAATTTGGCACGGCGCGGCTTGGACCTATATCGCTTCCGCAACCTATAACGGCATGTTCCTCGTGCTCGACCGGCTCTTTCTCGTCAATCGCCTGCAGCGGTTGCCGGACTGGCTCGCCAATATCATCGCGATGATCATCGTGATCGTCGGCTGGACATTCTTTCGCGCAACCTCTCTGTCGCAGGCCGGCGCCGGCCGCTCGGTGACGGTGTCGCCGGTGGGCTCGTAGACGTCGAGTTGCAGCGTGACCGTCTGGCCCGAGTTGTTGACCGCGCTGCCGTAGGTCACGTTGGTGGTCGTGCTCACGGTGGGGAACACCAGATCGCGATAGCGCAAGGGCGCCGGCCCGGGGGGGCGGGATGAACGGGAGCCCGGTCGTCGGCGTCGCGGTCTGCGTGGGGGTCGCGGTCGAGGTGGGCGTCGTGGTGGGCGTGGGCGACGGGCAGACACCGTGGCCCACATCCTTGACGTGGAATCTGACGCCATCACCAGTGCCCGCGAAAGTCATGCAGTACGCGTTCGCCCCACCGTCCAGTTTGAGCACCGCGCTGATGGTTCCCGGGCCGTTCGGGATGGGGATCGGCAATCCTTTGGCCACGACCTTGAGCAGACCGGGCTTCACTTTGGCGATCTTCACCGCCGACGGCCCGCTCGGCGCCGACGCGTTCCGGTACTTGAACAGCGTGCCCGCGCCGTTCGCGGTCCAATTACTCGCGGGCAGCGGTAGCGTCGCTGTGTTGGTGCCGTCAGAGAACGCAATCGAGCTGCCGGAGCCACCAACAGGATCGGAGCCCATGATGCTGATGGTGGGGTCCTTCGACAGCAACACCAGTTTTGGGGTGCTCTTTAAAAGCAGTGTCTTTCCCGTGAGCTTTTTTGCGCAACCGGCGTTGCTGCAGATGGCCCTCACGGGCGCGCGTCGGCAGGAGGCTGCGGGGCTGCGCTTCGAGGCCAGCCTCAAGGGCTTGCAGCACGAGCCGATCCCCGTGCATGTGAGCGTGGCGGCCGCGGATGGGCAGGGCGACATCTTGGTCGAGCTGTGGCCGCTCGAGCAGCATGCGCGCCAGGACCGCGAGGAGCGCCTGCGCGAGCAGGTGCAGGCGAACAAGGAGCTGATCCGCAACCTGGCGCACGAAATCAAGAACCCGCTCGGCGGCATACGCGGCGCGGCGCAGTTGCTCGAAATGGAGCTTGGCAACCGCGACCTGCGCGAATACACCCAGGTCATCATCCACGAGGCCGACCGCCTGCAGGGGCTGGTCGATCGTCTGCTGGCGCCGCACCGCCACCCGCACCAGGTGGGCGACGTGAACATTCACGAGGTTTGCGAGCGCGTGCTGGCGCTGGTGCTGCTCGAGCATCCGCAGGGTTTGCATGTGGAGCGCGACTATGACGCCTCCATCCCCGAGTTCCGCGGCGACCGTGCGCAGCTGATACAGGCCCTGCTGAACATCGTGCAGAACGCGGCGCAGGCCCTCGCCGAGCGCATCGCCGCGGGCGACGCCTGCATCACGCTGCGCACGCGGGTGTTGCGCCAGGTGACCTTTGGGCGCAAGCGGTACCGGCTGGCATTGGAATTGCATGTCATAGACAACGGGCCGGGCGTGCCGGAAGCCATCAAGGACAGGATTTTTTATCCCTTGGTGTCGGGGCGCGAAGGCGGGTCGGGGCTGGGGCTGACGCTGGCGCAGACCTTCGTGCAGCAGCACGATGGTTTGCTCGAATGCGAGAGCGAGCCCGGGCGCACCGACTTTCGCATTCTGCTGCCGCTGCCTTGATGCGCCTGCAGTGCCAGCGGTGCACTGGGGCGTGCCGAGCGCCGGCCAGGATTGTCTGGCGCCCAACAAACAACGGAATGCGGAGAGATGCATGAAGCCGATCTGGATAGTAGATGACGACCCTTCGATCCGCTTCGTCCTGGAAAAGGCGCTGGCGCGCGAAGACCTGCCCACGCGCAGCTTTTCGCATCCGCGCGAGGTGCTCGAGGCGCTCGCCGACGTGGCCTCCGGTGACGACGCGCAGCAGGGGCCGCAGGTGCTTGTGAGCGACATTCGCATGCCGGGCGGCTCGGGCTTGCAGCTGCTCGAGAAGGTGCGCGAGCGCCAGCCGGGGCTGCCCGTCATCATCATGACGGCATACTCCGATCTCGATAGCGCGGTGGCGGCGTTCCAGCGCGGCGCGTTCGAGTATTTGGCCAAACCTTTCGACCTCACCAAGGCCGTGGAACTGATCCGCCGCGCGGTCGAGGAGCGCCAGCGCGAAGAGGTGGTCGAGGACGGCCAGAGCGCAGCGCCCGAGATGCTCGGCCAGGCGCCGGCCATGCAGGACGTGTTTCGCGCCATCGGGCGCCTGAGCCAGAGCCAGGTCACGGTGCTGATCACGGGTGAGTCGGGCACCGGCAAGGAACTCGTGGCACACGCGCTGCACAAGCACTCGCCCGTGGCGGGCGGGCCTTTCGTGGCCATCAACACGGCCGCGATCCCCAAGGACTTGCTCGAATCGGAGCTGTTCGGCCACGAGCGCGGCGCCTTCACGGGCGCGCAGACGCAGCGGCGCGGACGCTTCGAGCAGGCCGAGGGCGGCACGCTGTTCCTCGACGAGATCGGCGACATGCCGTTCGATTTGCAAACGCGCCTGCTGCGCGTGCTCTCCGACGGGCAGTTCTACCGCGTTGGCGGGCATGCGGCCGTGAAGGCGCACGTGCGCGTGATCGCCGCGACGCACCAGGACCTGGAGCGGCGCGTGAAGGAAGGGGCGTTCCGCGAGGACTTGTTCCACCGTCTCAACGTGATCCGCCTGCGCCTGCCGGCGCTGCGCGAGCGGCGCGAGGACATCCCCATGCTCACGCGCCATTTTCTGCAGCACAGCGCGCGCCAGCTCGGCGTGGAGCCCAAGCGCATCTCGGACGCGGCACTCGCGCGGCTGCAGCAGTTTGCCTTTCCGGGCAACGTGCGCCAGCTCGAAAACATCTGCCACTGGCTCACGGTGATGGCACCTGCGCAGGTCATTTCGGTGCAGGACTTGCCGCCCGAAGTGCTCGAAGCGCCCGTGCTCGAAGCACCGGCATCTGCTGCTTCCGGTGGCGCGTCTGAGCCTGCGCTGGCTGCGGCCCCAGCGGCTGCAGCGCCTTTGGCGGCACCATTTGCCGAGCCGTTCGCTGCGTCGCAAAACCTCTTCGCACCTCTGGTTGCAGCCCAGCCGGCGGGCGCCTCGAGCGTGGCGGCGGCTTCGGCGCCGCCGTCGTCGCCTGCGTCGGCACCGGCAGCATCGGTCCACGGCAAGGGCGCAGTGGGCACGCAAGGGGCAGGCGGGGCCGATTGGGAGCACTCACTCGAAGCCGAGGCGCAAAAGCTCCTTGCGAGCGGCCACACCGAGGTCTGGGACGCGCTCACGCGCCGCTTCGAGTCGCGCCTGATCCGCACCGCGCTCGCCGCGACGCACGGCCGGCGCATGGAGGCGGCGCAACGCCTGGGCATAGGGCGCAACACCATCACGCGCAAGATCCAGGAACTGGGGCTGGACGCGCCGCTCGATTGAGCCTGCAGGGTTTTAATAAAAATTGGCATTTTGCGCAGATTGGACGAGCGCTAATAGCTACTTTTTTGATAGCTATAGCTGCGACTCTATCGGCAGCCAGCTGAGCACACGCACGAGCGCGCGCGTCCAAAAGCGGGTTTCGGGTTCGGTGGCCAGCGCCTGGCGCGTGCCCTGCGCGTCTGCTTCGCCGAGCCAACGCAGCCCGCCTTGCGCGTCGCGCTGCAACTCGTAGCTCGCGGCGGGCTGCATGGCTTGTTCCACCATCGCGCGCACTTCGGCGGCGAGCGGCGCGTCGTCGAACATCACGCCCATTTCGGTGTTGAGCTGCGCCGAGCGCGGATCGAAGTTGAACGAGCCAATGAAGCCGCGCTGGCCATCGACCACCACGGCCTTGGTGTGCAGGCTCGCGCCGCTGCTGCCCACCAGGCTGGGGGTCTGCGGACTGCCGCGGCGCAGCTCGTACAGATGCACGCCCGCGGCGAGCAGCGCCGGGCGGTAGCGCAGGTAGCCCGCGTGCACCACGGCCACGTCGGTGGCGGCGAGTGAATTGGTCAGCACGCGCACGTCCATGCCGCGCGCCGCCTGGCCCGCGAACAGCAGTGTGCCGGCATCGCCGGGCACGAAGTAGGGCGAGACCAGCCAATTTTCCTGCCGCGCGCTGTAGAGCAGCGCTTGCAGGTCGTACATCAGCCAGTGCGCGGGCGCACGGCGGCTGGCGATGGCGGCGGCTTTTTGCGGTGGGTCGGAGAGCACGTGCAGGTGTGGCGTCCAGTGCAGGCGCAGCGCGCCGTGCAGACTGTCCTCGAGCGGCGGCGCCTGGCGGACCGCTTGCAGGTAGTCGGACGCGCGCACCTGCTGCAGCCAGGCGTTGCGGCGCCGCTGCAGCTCCAAGGCGTCCACGGGCGGCACGTCGGGGTGTAGCGCGCGCAGCGGGATCACCTCGGCGCTGTTCCAGAACGCGTCGAAGATCGCGCTCGTCTGTGCTACGGCGGGGCCGAGCAGCAGCAGGTCGGCGTCGTGGAAGTTGACCTGCTGCGCGGCGTCGAAATACTCGTCACCCACGTTGCGCCCGCCGACCAGTGCCACGCGGCCGTCGGCGATCCAGGCCTTGTTGTGCATGCGCCGGTTCACGCTCACGAAGCGCAGCCCCATCTCGATCGCGCGCCGCAGCGCGGTGCTGCGGTTGCGCGCGGGGTTGAACAGGCGCACTTCGAGCTGCGGGTGCGCGTCCATCGCGAGCAGAAGGTCGTCGCGCCCGGCGGCGTTCATGTCGTCGATCAGCAGGCGCACGCGCACGCCGCGCTCGGCGGCGGCGAGCAGCTCATTTTTGAGCAGTCGGCCCGTGAGGTCGTCACGCCAGAATGTAGTACTGCACGTCCAGGCTGCGCTGCGCGGCGCGTGCGGTCTGCGCGCGCAGCGTGAAGGCCTGCACGTTGCGCGTGACGAGCGCCGCCGCGCTCGCCTGCGGGTGCGCGGCGAGCAGCGGCGCGACGAGGCGGTCGAGCGCCGTGGCGTCGGGCTGCGGCGCCAGCGCGTGCGCTGCCGGCCCCTGCGCGCGCCGCGCGAGCTGCCCCCAGGACCACAGCGCGAGCGCCGAGAGCAGGGCCAGCAGCGCGAGCGCGATCAGCAGCCAGCGCAGCATCGCTTGCACCTCGGCCAAAAAATTTGGATGAAATTGGCCATTTCTCTAGGTGTAATAAGCGCGAGCAGCTCTCAAAATGAAAGCGTCACGAGCACCGGCGCGTGGTCGCTCGGCGGGCGCACCTTGCGCTGCGCGCGGTCTATGGTGCAGGCGCGCACGGCGGGGCGCAGGGCTTCGCTTACGAGGATGTGGTCTATGCGCAGGCCGCGGTTCTTTGGGAACGCGAGCATGCGGTAGTCCCACCACGAGTAGCTTTTTTCGGGTTGCTCGAACAGGCGGAAGGCATCGACCAGGCCTGGGAGCCTGTCGGACTTTGGAATCGTCGGCTGCAGCAGCGCGCGGAAATGTTCGCGCTCCTGCGTCGTGTGGTGGATGGTCTCGCGCAGCCCCTCGGGGTCGTAGGAGTCGCGGTCTTCGGGCGCGATGTTGAAGTCGCCCATGAGCACCAGCCGCGGGTAGGCCGCGAGCTCGCCGCGCAGCCAGTCGCGCAGCGCTTCGAGCCAGCGCATTTTGTAGGCGAACTTCTCCGAGCCCGGCTCCTGGCCGTTGACCACGTAGACATTGACCACGCGCAGCGGCCCCGCGGGCGAGTCCACCGTGGCGGTGATGACGCGCGCCTGCTCGTCGGCAAAGCCGGGGATGTTCTTGACCACGTCGCGCAAGGGCGTGCGGCTCAGCGTGGCGACGCCGTTGTAGCTGCGCTGGCCGAACACCGCGGCCTCATAGCCGGCCGCGCGGAAGGCCTCGGCGGGGAATTTGTCCTCGGTGAGCTTGAGCTCCTGCAGGCACAGCACATCGACAGGGTTGCGCGCGAGCCAATCGAGCACCTGCGGCAGGCGCACCGTGAGGGAGTTGACGTTCCAGGTGGCGAGTTGCATGGGATTTTGGCCTTTTGTGCAGGTGTATCAAGCGCTACGTGCTATTGATAAAGGAGTTTTCCCCGTGCCCTCGCGCTCGTAGCGCACGAAGCTGAACGGCAGGCCGTTCGCACTCTGGTGCGTGCTGCGCGCCGTTTCTACCCATTCGGGGCCGAGCGTGGGGGCAAAGGCGTCGCCGGGGAAGTCCTGCGCGATTTCGGTGGCCTCGACGCGCGTGGCCAGCGGCAGGGCCTGGGCATAGACCTGCGCGCCGCCTATCACCCAGACGGTGCCGGCTTGCTCGCATCGCTGTAGCGCCTCGCGAAGGTCTGATGCGCACTCGGCGCCATTTTCGTGCCAATTTTGCTGGCGCGTGAGCACGATGTTGCGGCGGCCCGGCAAGGGGCGAAAGCGCGGCGGCAGCGAATCCCAGGTCTTGCGCCCCATGATGACGGGTGCGCCCAGCGTGAGCTGCTTGAAGTGCGCCAAATCTTCGGGCAGCTGCCAGGGCATGCGCCCTTGGTGGCCGATCACGCCGTTGGCGGCGCGCGCGTAGATCAGGCACACCTGCAGCGTGGGGGGCAAGGCTGCGGGCTCATCGCTGCGGGAGGTGGAAGCACCAGGCGGAGAAAGCCGGGAGGAGGGCAGGGCAGTCATGCTGCTATTGTGCTGTGCCTGCTGCGGGTGGTGCGG
>CAVPUD010000003.1:0-31016 GCA_963708545.1 uncultured beta proteobacterium
GCAGCGTCACGGCCGACGGCTTTGCCGAGCAGTTCGTCAAGACTGCCACCGAGGGTTTTGGCGGCCTGGACATCATCATCAACAACGCCGGCTACACCTGGGACAACGTGATCCAGAAGATGACCGACGAGCAGTGGAACGCCATCATCGACGTGCACCTGACGGCGCCGTTCAAGATCCTGCGCGCCGCCGCCGACTACATCCGCTTTGCCGCCAAGAAGGAGGCCGACGCGGGCCAGGAAGTGTTCCGCAAGGTGGTCAACATCTCGTCGATTGCGGGCCTGGGCGGCAACGCGGGCCAGGCCAATTATTCAGCGGCCAAGGCGGGCATCGTGGGTCTGACGCTGGCCATGGCCAAGGAGTGGGGGCGCTACAAGGTCAACGTCAACTGCGTGGCCTTCGGCATGATCAAGACGCGCCTGACCGAGGCGCCGGCCAAGGGCGATGCTGCGATTGACATCGAGGGCCGCAAGATCAAGGTCGGCGTGAACCCGGATCTGCTCGCCATGATGGAACGCAGCATTCCGCTGGGCCGCGCAGGCACGCCCGAAGAGGCCGCCGGTTCGGTCTATCTGTTGTGCACGCCCGAATCCAACTATGTCAGCGGCCAGACGCTGGTGTGCGGCGGCGGCATCACGATCTGAGCCTAGTTCACGAGACGGAGGGACACCATGGACATAGACTTCAGCCCGCAAGACCTGGAGTTCCAGCACGAGGTGCGCGCCTGGTTCCAGGCGAACACGCCCGAAGCGCTCAAGCGCAAGGTGGTTACAGGGCAGATGCTGCAAAAAGACGACATCGTCAATTGGCAGCGCAAGCTCGACGACCGCGGCTGGCTCGTCACGGGCTGGCCCAAGGAGTACGGCGGACCGGGCTGGACGCCGACGCAGCGCTATATCTTCGACCTCGAGCGCGCTGCGGCCAACGCCCCTGTCGGGCTGTCCATGGGGGTCATCATGCTCGGGCCGGTGCTGATCGCCTTCGGCACGCCCGAGCAAAAAGCCCAATACCTGCCGCGCATCCGGCGCTGCGAAGACTGGTGGTGCCAGGGCTATTCGGAGCCGGGCGCGGGCTCGGACCTGGCCAGCCTCAAGACCGCGGCCGTCTCGGATGGCGATGACTACGTCATCAACGGCTCCAAAATCTGGACCACCTACGCGCACTGGGCCACGCACATGTTCTGCCTGGTGCGCACGGCCAACACGGGCAAAAAGCAGGAGGGCATCTCGTTTTTGCTGATCGAGATGGATCGCCCGGGCATAGAAGTCCGCCCCATCGTCTCGATCGATGGCGAGCACCACCTGAACCAGGTGTTCTTCACCGACGTGCGCGTGCCCAAGCGCAACCTCGTGGGGCGTGAAGGGCAGGGCTGGGACATTGCCAAATACCTGCTCACGCACGAGCGCACGAGCATCGCGGGCGTGGCCGACTCCAAGGCGCACCTTGCGAACCTGCGCGCCGCCGCCAGCGAGCGCCGCTCGGGCGGACGTCCGGCGATCGAAGACCCGGCGCTGCGCCTCAAGATCGCGCGCGCCGAGATCGAGCTGATGGCGCTCGAATACACCAACTTCCGCGTGCTCGCGGCCACGGCGGCGGGCAAGGCGCCTGGGCCCGAATCCTCGCTGCTCAAGAGCATGGGCACGGCGGTGCAGCAAACCCTCTCGGAGCTCGACGTGGAAGTGGCGGCTGAGCTCGCCTGGCCATGGCACGACAAGGGTGAATTCGGCCAGGGGCGCTTTTCCCACGCCATGCCGCACTATTGTTTTTCACGCGCGGCGACGATTTACGGCGGCAGCGACGAGGTGCAGAAAAACGTGCTCGCCAAGATGCTGCTCGCAGGCGGCGCGCATTGACGGGCCGGCAGGAGGACTCCATGAATTTCGAACTTTCTGCAGAGCAAAAAATGCTGCGCGACGCCGCGCAGAAGTACCTGCAATCCGAATACGCCTTCGACGCACGCAACAAGATCATTGCGTCTGACGTCGGCATGAGCACCAGGCACTGGAAGCAGTTTGCCGACATGGGCTGGCTGGGCCTGGGGCTGCCCGAGGCGCACGGCGGCTTTGGCGGCGTGGTCGAACTCACGCAGGTGGCCGAAGCCATGGGCGCGGCGCTCGTGGTCGAGCCCTACTTGGCGAGCACGGTGCTCGGTGCGCAGGCGCTCGCGCAGGCTGGCACGTCTGCACAGCAGCAAGCCTGGCTGCCCGCCGTGGCCGCGGGCGAGCGCATTCTCGCGCTCGCTCATGGCGAAACCGACGCGCGCCACGCGCTGCGCTACGTCACGGCGCAGGCGCGCGCGCAGGGTGAGGGCTGGGTGCTCAGCGGGCGCAAGACGGGCGTGCTGGGTGCGCCGTGGGCGCACGGCTTCGTGGTCGCGGCCAGAACCTCGGGCGCGGCGGACGACGCACAGGGTATCAGCCTGTTTCTGCTCGGCGCCGACACGCCCGGCCTCAAGGTCGCAGGCTACCGCAGCTACCACGGCAGCAAGGCGGGCGACCTGGTGCTGGATGGCGTGGCCGTGAGGCGTGACGCCCTGGTGGGCGCCGAGGGCGCGGGTCTGGCGCTGCTCGAGCAAGTCATAGACCTGGGCACCGTGGTGGCCTGCGCCGACGCGCTGGGCGGCATGGCGGCGCTCTTGCGCAAGACGGGCGAATACGTGCAGACGCGCAAGCAGTTCGACGTGCCCATCGCGAGCTTTCAGGTCATCCAGCACCGCATCGTCGACATGTTTGCCGCGGTGGAGGCGAGTCGCTCCATGCTGCTCCTGGCGGCGCTGCACGCCGGCCATGCCGATGCGCGCACGCGCGCACGCATGGTGTCAGCGGCCAAGTCGGCCATCGGCGAACGCGCGCGCTATGTCGCGCAGCAGGCGGTGCAACTGCATGGCGGCGTGGGCATGACCGAAGAGTTAGACATAGGCCACTACTTCCGGCGCCTGACGCTGTTTTGCAACCTGTTCGGCAGCACCGACCACCACCTGCAGCGTTTCGCGGACTTGGGCTAGACGGATCACGCAGGCACAGAGACGAAAGAGGAATCGAATGACAGAAATGGTTTCCACCGTGTCGGTGCACACCGACGAGTTCCGCCGCAACCGCGAAGCCTACGAGGCGCGCGTGGCCGACCTGCACGAGCGCCGTGCGCGCGCCTTGGCGGGCGGCCCCGAAAAAGCGCGGCGCCTGCACAAGCAGCGCAAGCAGCTGCTGCCGCGCGAGCGCCTCGCGGCCGTGCTCGACCCCGGCTCGCCGTTCCTGGAATTCGGCCAGCTCGCGGGCGATGGGCTGTACGAGGGCGTGCCGCCGGGCGGCAGCATCATCACGGGCGTGGGCCTGGTGAGCGGCCGGCCCTGCATGATCATGATCCACGACGCCACCGTCAAAGGCGGCACCTACTACGGCATCACCGCGAAAAAACACGTGCGCGCGCAGATGTTCGCCTGGCAGCACCGCCTGCCCTGCATCACCATGGTGCAGTCGGGCGGTGCCAACCTGCCCGAGCAGGAGTTCATCTTCCCCGACGACGGGCAGTTCGGCTCCATCTTCTACAACCAGATCCGCATGTCCGCCGAGGGCATCACGCAGATCGCCACCGTGCACGGGCCCTCGACCGCAGGCGGCGCCTATCTGCCCGCGCTGTGCGACGAGGCCGTGATCGTGCGCAACCAGGGCGCCATGTTCCTCGGCGGCCCGCAGCTCGTCTATGCCGCGACCAAGGAAGTGGTCGATGTGGAAACCCTGGGCGGCGGCGAGATGCACAGCCGCATCAGCGGCGTGACCGACCACCTGGCCGAAAACGACGCGCACGCGATCGCCATCGTGCGCGGCATCGTCGCCAACCTCGGCACGGGCCCCAGGCAGCGTTGGGACATGGCCCCGCCGCTGCCGCCGCGCCACGACCCGCGCGAGATTTACGGCATCGTGAGCGCCGACAACCGCCACCCGACCGACAACCGCGAAGTGCTGCTGCGCCTGATCGATGACAGCGACTTGCAGGAGTTCAAACCGCTCTATGGCGACACCATGATCTGCGGTTTTGCGCGCATCAAGGGCTTCCAGGTCGGCATCCTCGCGAACAATGGCGTGATCTTTTCCGAAAGCGCGATCAAGGGAGCGCATTTCATCGAGCTGTGCTGCCAGCGCGACATCCCTTTGCTGTTCATGGCCGACGTGTCGGGCTTCATGGTGGGCCAGGCCGTGGAGCAGCAGGGCATTGCCAAGCACGGCGCCAAATTCATGACGGCCATGGCTTCGGCCAACGTGCCGCGCTACACCCTGATCACGGGCGGCTCCTACGCCGCGGCCTACCTTGCGATGTGCGGGCGCCCATTCAAGCCCAACGTCATGATGATGTGGCCCACGGGCCGCGCCGCGCTCATGGGCCCCGAGCAGGCCGCCACCACCCTGACCATGGTGCGCGACAACATCCACGAGCGCGAGGGCACGAGCTGGAGCGAGGAAGAAAAAGAACGCTTCAAGCAGCCGATCCGCGAGCAGTTCGAGCGCTTTGCGAGCCCCTACAACTACGCCGCGCACCTGTGGTGCGACATGGTCATAGAGCCGACCGAGACGCGCGACACCATGGCACTGCTGCTCGAACTCGCCGGGCGCCAACCGGCCAAGGAAACGCATTTCGGCGTGTTCCGCATGTGAGCGCGGGCTTGGGCGGCAGTCCAAAAATATGTATCAAATTGGCCTCTAGCGCTTATGTATCAAGCGCTAGCAGCTATTGATTTGGAAGTTTTATGTTCAAGAAAATCCTGATTGCGAACCGCGGTGAGATCGCCTGCCGCATCGCGCGCACCTGCGCGCGCCTGGGCATTGCCGTCGCGGGCGTGCATTCGAGCGCCGACCGCGACGCGCTGCACGTCGATTGCGTCGGCGAGTCGATCGAGATCGGCGGCGCCCCCGCGACCGAGAGCTACCTGCGCATAGACGCCGTGATCGCGGCTGCGCGGCGCACGGGCGCGCAAGCCATCCATCCGGGCTACGGCTTTCTGGCCGAAAACCCCGCGTTCGCGCGCGCCGTCGAGGCGGCGGGGCTGGTCTTCATCGGCCCCACGCCCGAATCCATAGAGCGCCTGGGCGACAAGGCCGCGGCCAAGCACGAGGCGCGCGCCGCTGGCGTGCCCGTGCTCGGCGGCAGCGCGCAGCCCAGCCGCGACGCAGCCGCCATCGCCGCCACCGTGCGCGGCATGGCGCTGCCCGTGGTGCTCAAGGCCGCAGCGGGCGGCGGTGGCAAGGGCATGCGCGTGGTGCGCACGCTCGATACGCTCGAAGCCGACATCGCATCGGCCATGCGCGAAGGCGCGAGCGCCTTTGGCGACCCGGCGCTGATCGTGGAGCCCTTCATCGAGCACGGCCGGCATATCGAGGTGCAGATCGCGGGCGACGGCAAGGGCCAGGTCATTCACCTGTTCGAGCGCGAATGCACGCTGCAAAGGCGCTACCAAAAGCTGATCGAAGAGGCGCCCGCGAGCAACCTCGACGCGGCCCTGCGCACCGCCCTGCTGAGCGACGCCGTGCGTCTGGGCGAGCGCCTGCGCTACCGCGGCGTGGGCACGGTGGAGTTCATCGTGCACGACGGGCAGCACCACTTCCTCGAAGTGAATCCGCGCCTGCAGGTCGAGCATCCCGTGACCGAGGAGGTCACGGGCCTGGACATCGTCGAGCTCATGCTGCGCATCGCCGCGGGCGAGGGCCTGCCCGTGCGCCAGCAGGACGTGCAGGTGCAGGGCCACGCCGTCGAAGCGCGCGTGTGCGCCGAGGACGCGGCGCAGAACTTCATGCCCTCCACGGGCGAGCTCGTCGAGGTGCGCTTTGCGGCCAGCGGCGTGCGCGTCGAGTCGGGCGTGCGCGCGGGCATGGTGGTCACGCCGTTTTACGACCCCATGCTGGCCAAGCTCATCGTGCACGCGCCCACGCGCCAGGCGGCGCTCGACAAGCTCGACTGGGCCTTGGCTGAGACGCAGGTGCTGGGGGTGGAGACCAACATCGCCTTTTTGCGGCGCCTCTTGAGCCTGCCCGACACGCGCGCGGCCACTTTTCACACGCGCCTGGTCGATGAGGTGCTGGCCGAGTGGCGCATCGCCACGCCCAGCGCGCCGCTGTACTACATCGCTGCCGCTGCCGCGTGGTGGCTGCGCGACGCGCGCACCGGTGCTCCGGCCTACGGCGCCTGGACGGCGCTCGACGTGACGGGCTGGCAGATGCACGCGGGCAGCGATTCGATCACGCCGCTGCCGGCGCTGCTCGTGCATTCGGGCGGGCAGACGCACGAAGTGCGCGTGGGCGCGCTCGCGCCCGATGGCGAAGTCACGGTGCAGGTTGGTGCCGAGCCCGTGCGCCTGGCGCTCGCACCCATGGCCGACGGCCACTGGCGCGTGCGCCGCGGCGACTGCCACGAACTGCTGCAGATCGCGCGCAAGGGCGAGGCGCTGTTCGTGCAGGGCGGCGCGGGCGCTTTCACGCTGGGTACGGCTTCGTACGTCAATCAGGTGGCCGCGGCGCGCAAGTCCAGCGGCCAGCTGCGCACGCCCATGATGGGCATGATCTTGCAGACCCACGTCGCCGTGGGCGAGCGCGTGCACGCGGGCGACGTGGTCGCGACCATGGAGTCCATGAAGATGGAATTGCGCATCACGGCCGAGCACGACGGCGTGGTGCGCGCGCTCAGCGTGCAGCCGGGCCAGATGGTCGAGCGCGGCCTCGTCGTCGCCGTGATCGAGGCCGAAGAAAGCGGCGAACCAGGGGCCGCAGAAAAAGCCGAGGGTGCCGCCGCATGAACCGGCGTGCTTGCACCGCGAAGCCCCGCCGATAGCACAGAACCACACAGGAGACAAACCATGCACTACCAATCGATCAAACTCACTTTCGAGGGCGACGTCGTCGCGCGCCTGACGCTCGCGCGCCCCGACATGCAAAACGCCCTGAGCCTGGACGTGGTGGCCGAGCTGCGCCACGCCTTGCAGGTGGTGGCGCAAAAAGAGCCGGTGCGCGCGCTGGTGCTCACGGGCGAAGGCAAGACTTTTTGCGCGGGCGGCGACCTCAACTGGATGAAGACCGTGCTGAGCCAGAGCCGCGAGCAGCGCATCGCCGACTCGCGCCCGCTGGCCGAGCTGTTTTACGAGTTCGACAACCTGCCCAAGGTCGTGATCGGGCGCATCAACGGCCCCGCCACGGGCGGCGGCTTTGGCCTGACCTGCATTTGCGACGTCGCCGTGGGCGCAACCACGGCGCGCTTTTCGCTCACCGAGGCGCGGCTGGGCTTGGCGCCTGCGAACATCGGGCCTTACGTCGTGCGCCGCCTGGGCCTGGCGAAGGCGCGCCGCTACGGCCTCACGACGCAGTTCATCGACGCGGTGCAGGCCGAGCGCGTGGGCCTGCTCGACCGCGTGGTGCCGCCCGAGGAGCTCGACCGCGCCATCGAAGAAGAGCTCGCGCTCGTGCTGAGCCTGCCCGCAAGCGCGATCGCGCGCACCAAGCGCCTGTTCAACGACGTGGTCGGACGCCCACCCGGCGAATGCATGGACTACACCGCGAACTGCCTCGCCGACGCCTGGGAGACGCCCGAAGCGCGCGAAGGCATCGCGGCCTTCCTCGAAAAGCGCGCCCCGGCGTGGAAAGTCTCGCGCGCCTGAGCCCACCCAGCGCGGGCCGGCACTTGGCCCTTTTCCGGCCCCTTTTCCGGCCACTTCTCTTCCCATTCAACGACTTCCCATTCCCTTGCAAGAAAGAACCCCATGAGCGACGCAGATTCCGTGTTGTACGAAGTGCGCGATGGCATTGCCACCGTGAAGATCAACCGCCCCGAGATGCGCAATGCACTCTCGCCCGCCGCGGCGAACCGGCTCTACGAGTGCTGGGATGCCGTCGATGCCGACAAGGACGTTCGCGTGGCCATACTCACCTCGGCCGACTGCGGCACCTTTTGCGCGGGGCTGGACCTGCGCGAAGCCGCGCGCGTGAAGAAAGAGGAGGGCGTGGACATCCTCACCAAGATGAAAGACCCGTTCCACAGCCGCCAGCGCCGCGTCGCCAAGCCCATCATCGCAGCGATGACGGGGCATTTGATCGCGGGCGGCATGATGCTGAGCCTGAACTCCGACCTGCGCGTGGGCCTCAAGGGCACGCAGGTCGGCATCACCGAAACGCGCATCGCGGGGCGCGGCAGCCCGTGGGCCATTCCGCTGCTGTGGATGCTGCCGCAGCCGCTGCTCATGGAAATGGTGCTGACGGGCGAGCTTTACCCGATCGAACCCTTCCATGAACTGCGCTTCATCAACTACCTCGAAGACACGCCCGACGCCGTGCGCGCGCGGGCGCAAAAACTCGCCGAGCGCATCCGCGACAACGCGCCGCTGTCGGTCATGGCGGGCAAGGAATCGATCATGACGGCCATGAGCGCGGGCTGCGATGCCGGCATGGCGCTCGCGCACAACATCTACCGCGCGGCGTACGCGAGCGAAGACGCGCAGGAAGGCCCGCGCGCTTTCGCGGAAAAACGCAAGCCCGTGTGGAAAGGCCGCTGAAGGCCAAGCCCCGAGCAGCATGAACATACGATTGGAGACAAGCATGAACGCAGCGCAGACCGCGCCCAGCCTCGAACAACGCCGCGCCGCGCTCGCGCGGCGCATTCCGCAATGGACGCGCCTGACCATAGGCGACTGGTTCGACCTTCTCGCGGCAGAGTTTGCCGAACGCGAGCATATCTACACGCCCGAGAGAAGCTACAGCTACGCCGAGTCGCGCCAGATCGTCGATCGGCTCGCCAAGAGCCTGATGGCGCTGGGCGTGCAGCGGCGCGATCACGTGGCCATGCTCTTTCCCACGGTGCCCGAACTCGCTTTTTTGCAGCTTGCCGTGGCCAAGATAGGCTGCGTGTGCGTGCCGCTCAACGAGCGCATGGGCGCGGTCGATCTGGCCTACCAGGTGCGCCAGTCCGACAGCGTGTGCCTGCTCGCGACGGACCACTGCGAAGACCGGCACTACATCGACAAAATCCAGCAGATGCTGCCCGAGATGCAGGGGGCTGCGGACGGCTGGCGCGCCGAATCGTTCCCGCGGCTGCACAGCGTGGTCGTGCAGTCGCCGTCTGGCGCGCGCTACGGCGGCGCGCTCGATTGGGAAGCGTTTTTGCGCCTGGGCGACGGGATTTCGGACGAGGCGCTGCGCGCGCGCCAAGAAGCCTCACGCTATCCCGACGAGGTGGTGCTGATCTGCTACACCTCGGGCACCACGGGCAGTCCCAAGGGCGTGATGGTCACGCATGACATGCTCATGCGCAGCGCCTACAGCGCGGCCTACAGCCAAGGCCTCATCGAGGGCGAGCGCATCGCGAGTCCGCTGCCGCTGCACCACATGTTCATTTACGTGGAGGGCTTTCTGGCCTTGCTGTTCGTCGGCGGCACCTACATTCCGCAGGCCTTGTTCGATGCCGGGGCGTTTTTGCAGCTCTTGGAACAAAGCCGCGCCACGCGCATCGAGAGCGTGCCGACGATCGCCGTCGCGCTGCTCAACCACCCCGACCTGCCCCAGCGCAAGCTCTGCCTGCGCGCCATGAAAAACGCCGCCGCGGCCACGCCGCTGTGGGTCTGGGAGGCTTTGCAGCGCGACATGGGCATCACCGAAATGGTGACCGGCTGGGGCATGACCGAGACCTCGGCCGCTGCCATGTACACGCCGTTTGGCGCCTCGCTTGAAGTCATCACCAACACCGTGGGCCTCGAAAAGCCAGGCGGCGTCGCGGGGTTGGAGGAGTTCGGTGGCAACCTGGTCGAGTGCAAGCTCATAGACCCCTCGACCAAGGAAGACCTGCCGCCCGACGTGCACGAGGGAGAGCTTGCCGTGCGCGGCAACATCGTCACGCGCGGCTACTACAAGAAGCCCATAGAAACCGGCGAGGCCATAGACAAGGACGGCTGGCTGCGCACGGGCGACGTGTTTGCGCGCCGCAGCGACGGCTACTACCTCATCACCGGCCGGGCCAAGGATTTATACAAAATCGGCGGCGAATTGGTCGCGCCCAAAGAGATCGAGGAGATGATCTGCCAGCACGAGGCCATCAACCAGGTCTATATCTGCGGCGTGCCCGACGAGCGCATGGGCGAGGTCGGCGCGGCCTTCGTGCAGTTCAAGGCCGGGCGCAGCTGCACCGAAGAAGAGCTCACCACCTTCGTGCAGACGCGCGTGGCGCGCTTCAAGATCCCGAAGTATTGGGTGTTCGTCGAGGACTTCCCCATGACGGCCTCGGGCAAGATCCAAAAATTCATGCTGCGCCAGCTCGCCTCGGAAAAGTTCGGCCTGCATGAAATCCGCAACCACACGACCTCGCCATGACGCGGCCTTGATCTTGTTCAAAAACCATTCTGGAGACAACCCACCATGAATCCTCCCGCCGCAGACTTTGCCCTGCAACTCAACCTCGCCCAGCGCGTCAACGTCGGCGACATGCTCACGCGCAGCGCCGCGCGCGAGCCGCACAAGACCGCACTGGTCGAAGGCGCGCGGCGCATCAGCTATGAAGAATTCAACCAATGGGTCAACCGCACGGCACACGGCCTGCTCGCGCTCGGCTACCGCCAGGGCGATGCGCTTGCGCTGATGTCGGGCAACTGCATGGAGTTCCTCGTCACCTACTACGCCTGCGCCAAGATCGGCGTGGTCTGCACGCCGCTGAACCTGTTCTGGCGCCAGGGCGAGCTCAGCTACGTGCTCGGCCACGCGCAGGTGCGCGGCGTGGTGGCGCAGCAGCGCTGGCTCGGTGAATTGGCGCAGGTGCTTGGCGACTTGCCGGCGATCCGCGACCTGATCGTGATCGAAGGCCCCGTGCCCGCCGACATCGCATTGCCGCAGCGTGTGCAGGCGCAGTCTCTGGCGCAACTCGGCGCGGAGCGCGCGCAGAGCGATCCCGAAGTGCTGGTGCAAGACCGGGCGCCGCTGTCCTACCTCTACACCAGCGGCACGACCTCCGCGCCCAAGGGCGTGGTAGGCAGCCACCTGGCCATTTACTTGGAAACGCTGGGCGTGATCATCGACACCGAGCTCAAGGCCAAGGACAAGGTCGTGGCCATGATGCCCATGTTCCACACGGCGCAGCTCAACGCTTTTTGCACGCCCACGATCGCCTCGAACGCCACGCTCTACATCCTCGAAGCCTTCGACCCCGTGGTGCTGCTCGACCTGATAGAGGCCGAGCAGATCAGCATGTTCTTCGGCCTGCCGATGATGTTCCGCGCGCTGCTCGAAGAGCAGGAGCGCAAGCCGCGCAAGGTCTCCAGCCTGCGGCGCACCGTGTATGCGATGGCGCCCATGCCCGATGACGACCTGCGCCGCCTCATCGACGTGTTCGGCTGCGAACTCTCGCTGATGTTCGGCCAGACCGAGATGAGCCCGGCCTCGACCTGTTTTCGGCCCGAGCACCAGCTCTCGCATCCGGGTGCCATCGGCACGGCCGGCATCAATGTGCAGATCGGCATCATGGACGATGCCGGCAACCTGCTGCCGCGCGAGCAGTCGGGTGAGATCGTCTATCGCAGCCCGCACCTCTTGACCGAATACCTGCACGACGAAAAGGCCACGCGCGAGGCTTTTCGCCATGGCTGGTTCCATTCGGGTGACGTGGGGCACTTCGGCGCGGACGGCATGCTCTGGTTCGAAGACCGCCACAAGGACGTGATCAAGTCCGGCGGTGAAAACGTCGCCTCGATCGAGGTCGAAAAAGCGCTCTACGCCGTCGAGCCCAAGCTCGCCGAGGTCGTGGTCGTGGGCCTGCCGCACGAGCGCTGGGGCGAGGCCGTGACCGCCGTGGTCACCGTGCGCCCGGGCGAAACCATAGACCCCGACGAATTGCTGACCAAGGTCAAGCAAAAGCTCAGCCCCTTCAAATGCCCCAAGGCGGTCGTCGTCGTCGATGCCATGCCCAAGACGGCCACGGGCAAGATCCAAAAGAACCAGGTACGCAAGGACTTCGCGGGGTATTTCAACCGTTAGGCGGCGCCGCTGCCCCGATTGTTATAAGCAAAATTGGCCTCTAGCGCTTATGTATCAAGCGCTAGCAGCTATCAAAAGAGAAGTATTCAGAGGGCGAGCGCGCTGCAAAGAGCCGCTCGCCGTTTTTTGGCAAAGGAGCCACTCCATGCAAGCATCCACCGCTTCAGCCATTGCTGCGCAAAGACGCGCCGCACTGGCGCAGCGCGTCCCAGTCTGGCAGCGCCTGACCATGGGCGACTGGTTCGATCGCCTGGCGACAGAATTTGCCGAGCGCGAGCACATCTATACGCCGGAGAAAAGCTACAGCTACGCCGAGTCGCGCCAGATTGTCGATCGGCTCGCGAAAAGCCTGATGGCGCTGGGCGTGCAGCGGCGCGAGCACGTGGCCATGCTTTTTCCGACGGTGCCCGAACTCGCTTTTTTGCAGCTTGCGGTGGCCAAGATAGGCTGCGTGAGCGTCCCGCTCAACGAGCGCATGGGCGCTGTCGATCTGGCCTACCAGGTCAAGCAATCCGACAGCGTGTGCCTGCTTGCGATGGACCATTGCGAAGACCGGCACTACATCGACAAAATCCAGCACATGCTGCCCGAGATGCAGGGCGCGCCGGGCACATGGCGTGCCGAATCCTTTCCGCGCCTGCGCCACGTGGTCGTGCAGTCGCCGTCTGGTGCGCGCTATGGCGGCGCGCTCGATTGGGAAGCGTTTTTGCGCCTGGGCGATGGGATTTCGGACGAAGCGCTGGCCGAGCGCCAAAAGGCCTCGCGCTACCCCGACGAGGTAACGCTGATTTGCTACACCTCGGGCACCACGGGCAGCCCCAAAGGCGTGATGCTGACGCACGACATGCTCATGCGCAGCGCGTACGGCACCGTGTGGAACGAATGCTATGTCGATGGCGATCGACTCGCAAGCGCCCTGCCTTTGCACCATATCTTCGCCTACGTCGCCTGCTTTCTTTCGGTGCTGTTCGTCGGTGGTACCTACATTCCGCAGACTTTGTTCGACCCGGGCAAGTTTCTGGAACTGCTCGCCCGCAGCAGGGCGACGCGCATCGCCAGCGTGCCGACCATCGCCGTCGCGCTGCTCAACCATCCCGACCTCAAAAAGTACGACCTCAGCAGTCTGCGTGCCATGATCAACGCCGCGGCCGCCACGCCGCTGTGGGTCTGGGAGGCGCTGCAGCGTGAACTGGGCATCAAGGAGCTGTTCACCGCCTGGGGCATGACAGAGGTTTCCGCCGCCGCCATGTACACGCCGTTTGGCGCGCCGCTCGAACTCATCAGCACGGCAGTGGGCAAAGAAAAGCCCGGTGGCGCCTCGGGCGTGGAAGAGTTTGGTGGCCTGCAGGCGCAGTTCAAGCTCATAGACCCCTCGACCAAGGAAGACCTGCCACCCGACGTGCACGAGGGCGAGCTCGCCGTGCGCGGCAACATCGTCACGCGCGGCTACTACAAAAAACCCATGGAAACCGGCGACGCCATCGACAAAGACGGCTGGCTGCGCACCGGCGACATCTTCCGCCGGCGCGACGATGGTTATTTCGAAATCACGGGCCGGGCCAAGGATTTGTACAAAATCGGCGGCGAGCAGGTCGCACCCAAAGAGGTCGAAGAAATCATCGGCCAGCATGAAGCCATCAACCAGGTCTATATCTGCGGCGTGCCCGACGAGCGCATGGGCGAGGTCGGCGCGGCCTTCATCCAGTTCAAGAGCGGAAAAACCAGCAGCGAAGAAGAGCTCACGGCCTTCGTGCAAGAGCGCGTGGCGCGCTTCAAGGTGCCCAAATACTGGATGTTCGTCGAAGAATTCCCCATGACGGCCTCGGGCAAGATCCAGAAATTCATGCTGCGCAAGATCGCCACAGAGCATCTCGGCCTCGGTGACAGCGCGGGGCGCAGTTCAGGCCGGCGATGAAAACGTGCTGGTCCGCCATGGCGAGGGCGCCGGATGGCGGGCCAGAGTCGTCAAGAGGCAGATACAAAACCTGGACTTACGCAAACAAGGATGCAGCGAGGTGTTTTCCCATGGGGCGAACGCCTTGCCTAACCCCGATTTGCGTAAGTCGTGAAAACAAAAGCCTGCGGTGAAACGCAGGCTTTTTTGCGGGTGAGGGCGCTTATTGGGCGACTTTGCTCTGCAGTTCCGCCACGCTTTCGGGGTTGACGAGCGAGGACAGGTCGCCGGGGCTGTCGCCTTTGTAGACGGCGCGCACCACGCGGCGCATGATTTTCATGTTGCGCGTCTTGGGTAGATCGTGCACGAAGACGATTTGCTTGGGCCGGTACGAGGCGCCCATGCCGTGCACCACCGCCTGCGAGAGTTCGGCTTCGAGCGCTGCGTCGGGCTGCACGTCCGGCATGGGCACGCACACGCAGACGATGGCCGAGCCCTTGACCTCGTCGGGCACGCCCACGACGGCAACCTCGGACACCTTGCCAGTCTGGGTCAGCAGGGTTTCGATTTCGGACGGGCCGGTGCGCTTGCCAGAGATTTTGATGGTGTCGTCGCTGCGCCCGAGGATGTAGTAAAGCCCGTCTTCATCCTGCATGGCAAAGTCGCCGTGCACCCAAACGCCGGGGATGATGCGCCAGTAGCTGTCGAGGTAGCGCTCGTCGTCGTTCCACAGACTCTTGGTGAAGCCGATGTTGGGGTTGCGCAAGATGAGCTCGCCCACCTGGCCGCGCGGCACGGGCTTGCCGCTTTCATCGACGATGTCCACGCCCGCACCGAGGCCGCGCGCGGCGAAGGAGCCGGGGCGCATCGGGTGGATCATGGTGCCGGTGAAGTTGCAGCCGCCCACTTCGGTGCCGCCCACGATGTTCATGATGGGCAGGCGCTTTTTGCAGACGTGGTCGAAGAACCAGCGCCAGGGCGCTTCCGTCCAGGCTTCACCGCCCGAGCAGGTCACGCGCAGTGAGGACAGGTCGTAACGCTCGACCTCTTCATCGCCATAGCGCATGAGGCTGCGGATCAGCGTGGGTGCGACACCGAGGTAAGTGACCTTGTGGTCTTGCACCAAGCGCCAAAAGCGGCCCGTATCGGGGAAGTCGGGCGTACCCTCGGCGACCAGCAGGCTGCCGCCGAAATAGCTCGGCACGCAAGCGCACATGGCGCCGACCATCCAGCCCATGTCGCTCATGAAAAAGAAGCGGTCGGTGGACTTGAAGTCTGCACAAATGTGCATGTCGCGCGTGGCCATGGAGCCCAAAAAGCTCACGTGCGTCCACACGCAGCCCTTGGGTTTGCCCGTGGTGCCCGAGGTGTAGAGCAAGATGGCGGCATCGTCGGCGGCCATCTCGGCGGTGGGCAAATCACTCGGCTGCTGGGCGACGAGGCTGGCCCAATCATGGTCGCGCCCTGGCGTCATGGGGCAGGGAATGGCGTCGCCCAAGTGGCGCAGCACCAGCACGTGCTGCACGCTGGGTACATCGACCAGCGCCTCGTCGAGCACGGACTTCATCTGGCCTGGTGTGCCGCGGCGCCAAGTGCCATCGACGGTCAACACCACCTTGGCCTGACCGTCGTTGAGGCGCGAGACGATGGGCTGCGGCCCGAAGCCCGAAAACAGCGGCATCAGGATCGCGCCGATCTTCAACACGGCAAAGAACGCGATGAAGGTCTCGGGCAGGTTGGGCATGTAAAGGCCCACGCGGTCGCCGCGCTGCACGCCCAGCGATTGCAGTGCGGCGGCGAGGCGGCAGACCTCGGCGTCGAACTGGGCATAGGTCAGCGTGCGGCGCTGCTGCGGGTCTTCGCCCTCCCATTCGAGATAGACCTGATTCCACACGGGGGTGCCGCGGTGGCGGTCGAGGCAGTTGAGCACCACGTTGGTCGTGCCGCCCACACACCAGCGCGACCACTCCAAGCCGCGCGACATGTCGAGCATTTGCGTGTAGGGCTTGTAAAAGCGGAAGTCGCAAAACTCGAAAACCTGCTGCATCAGCCAGGCCGGATCGGCGTCGGCGCGCGCGGCCAGCGTGTCGAAGTCCGGCATGCCGGTCTTGCGAATGAAAGCGGTCAACCGAGCGGAAGCGATGTCCTCCGGCGTCGGCACCCAAGCAAACGGTTGTTTGTTAGAATTCATGGCGCCATCCTAGCGTAAGTTTTTTGCAAAGTCTAGCTGCAGCAGCAGAAAAGACTGAGGGTGGTTTCTATGCCAAAGGACGTTTCAGCCCATGCATGTCGATGAAGCCATCACGAGCCGCAAGTCGGTGCGGCGTTTTCTGCCCAAGCCCGTTGATTTGCCGGTGCTCGAACACATCTTGCGCGTTGCCGCGCGCGCGCCCAGCGGCAACAACGTGCAGCCGTGGAAGGTCTATGCCGTGGCCGGCGATGCGCGCGCGCGGCTGTGCCAGGCCATCTACCACGCCGCGCAGCACGAGCCCGATCGCCACCACCCCGAGTACGCCTACTACCCCACGACCTGGGTCGAGCCTTACCTCGAGCGCCGCCGCCGCTGCGGGCTCGGTTTGTATGCGAGCTTAGGGATAGGCCGCGACGACAAACTCGCGCGCGAGCAGCAAATGCTGCGCAACTACCTCTTCTTCGACGCACCCGTGGGCCTGCTCGTGACCATGGACCGGCGGCTGAACACGGGCAGCTTCATGGACTTGGGCATGTTCATCCAGAGCATCATGCTCGCCGCACGCGGGCAGGGCTTGCATACCTGCGCGCAGGCCGCTTTTGCCTGGTACCACAAGATCGCGCGTGAGCAACTGCCCATCAGCGAGCACGAAATCCTCACCTGCGGCATCGCGCTCGGGTATGAAGACCTCTCGGCACCCGAAAACGCCTTCATCACCGAACGTGCGCCGCTCGAGGAATTTGCCAGCCTGCACGGTTTTTGAGCTTATTGCGGCATAGGGTCAGGGATAACCCGAGTGGAAATGGGCGGCTGAGCCAAGCACAGTCTGGACGCCGTCGAGGCCAGCGCCGCAGACTGCGTGCTGAGTGTCCTGTGCTGCAGACGATAGGGCGGTATGCGCGGCGGCAACAACCCATCCACCCAACAAAAGAGGAGACTAAACCATGATCCTGCACAGTGCCGAGGCATTGCAGCGCTATACCCAGAGCGGACACTGGGGGCAACGTACCTTGCTCGATCACTTCTACGACACGGCAAGGCAGGAGCCCGAACGCCTTGCCGTAGTCGACCCTGCCGACCGGCCCGATCTCGTCGGCACCGCGGCGCAAAAATTCAGCTACCGCGAGTTTGCGGCCATGGTCGATGCCATTGCCACGGGCTTGCTCGACTTGGGGTTGCAAAAAGATGAGATCGTCGTGGTACAACTGCCCAACGTCTGGGAACTGATCGCCATGTATCTGGCCGTGAGCCGCGCCGGCGGTGTGATCTCACCCATGCCTATCCAGTGGCGCGACAACGAATTTCAAAACGTCAAGAACATCACGCAGGCGCGTTTTTTCTTCGGCTTGCCCGAGTTCAAGGGCGCCGAGCCGATGGCGATTGCGCAAAAACTTGGTTTCACGGCCTTCCCCATGGCGCGTATCGACGAGATGGCGCGCGGTGCGGCCGACAAGGCCCGGCTCGACGCCATCCGCATCGATGCCAACGACATTTTTACCCTGTGCTGGTCTTCGGGCACAGAAGCCCTGTCCAAAGGCTGCCCGATGTCGCACAACAACTGGATTTTCCAGATGAATCTGATTCGCAAGACGGCCGACTTGCGCCCAGGGGACAGGGTGCTCGCGACGGCGCCCGTGGTGAATATGACGGGCGTGGGCACCTGGCTGGCTTCGGTGGCGGTGGGCGGCACCACCTTGCTGCACCATCCGCTCAATATGCCCTTGCTTTTGCAGCAGATGATGCACGAGGACGTGCACTTCACCCTGCTCGTGCCGGCCGTGCTCAACTTGATCCTCAAACTGCCGCAGGTCGATCAGCTCGATTTTTCGAATGTGCGCTGCATCGCCGCAGGCTCTTCGCAGCCTTCACGCTGGAGCATGGAAGAGTTCAAGCGCCGCTGGAACATCGAAATCTTGCACGCTTGGGGGCAGACCGAAGGCACGGCGATTTTTGCGGGTGCCAAGGACGTGCCCGAGTTTTCCAAGCGCGCCGATCACTTCCCGTGGTGGGGCTGCCCTGGCGTCGAGTGGCCCTCGGGCATACGTGGGGTGGAGTTGAAGCTCCTCGATGAACTCGGCGCCGAGTGCACGCAGCCCGGGCAGGTGGGCGAGCTGGCATATCGTGGCCCGAATGTGTTTGCGGGGTATTACCGGCGCCCCGACCTTGCCCAGAGTACGTTTACGCCCGACGGTTTTTACCGTACTGGCGACTTTTTCATCGTGCGCGACGCGCACCACATCGGCTTTTTTGATCGCAAAAAGGACATCATCATCCGCGGCGGCTTCAACGTCAGCGCGGCCGAGGTCGAAAACCTGGTGCTCACGCACCCCGGCGTGCAAGAGGCCGCGGCGATCGCCGTGCCCGACGAAATCATGGGCGAGAAGACCTGCGTCTTCGTCGTTCCCAAGGACAAAACCAAGCCACCCACGCTCGAAGACATCGTGACGCACCTCAAAGGCATCGGTGTCGCCGCGTACAAGCTGCCTGAGCGCCTCGAGTACCTGGAGGCAATCCCCCGCAACCCCGTGGGCAAGATTCTGAAGGCACAGCTGCGCAAACAGTTGTTAGCGAGCGTTTGATTGTTTGCTGGTACGCCTTGGATGCTCTGCATCTGGGGCATTTTTTGAAAGGAAGCCTCTCTCATGATTTTGCATTCGGCCTCGACCATAGAGCACTACGTTTCTCAAGGCTTTTGGGGCCACAGGACCTTGCTCGACCTGCTCGCGCAGCATGTCGCCGACGTACCGCAGCGCCCCTGCGTCGTCGATACGCCCGACCGCGCCGAACTGGTGGGTACGCCCGCCACTTCAGTGACCTGGCAGCAGTTCGGTGCCGCCGTGGATGCGATCGCGACGGGGCTGCTGCGCCGTGGTTTGCAAAAGGATGAGGTCGTGGTCGCGCAGCTGCCCAACGTGTGGGAGCTGATGGCGCTGTATTTCGCCGTGGCGCGCGCTGGCGGCATTCTTTCGCCCATCGCGATGCAGTGGCGCGACACCGAGCTGCGCAATGTGGCCGAGGTCAGCCAGGCCAGGCGCTACATCGGGGTCAAGGACTTCAAGGGGTTCGATCACATCGCGATGGCGCAGCGCGTGGGCTACGAGACGCTGACGCTCGAAGAGATCACCGCCATGGCCGCGCAAGCGCCTGACCCGGCCTTGCTCGCAGGGGTGCAGGTCGGGGCCAATGACATCTTCAGTCTGTGCTGGTCATCGGGCACCGAATCGCACGCCAAAGGCTGCCCCATGTCGCACAACAACTGGTTGTCTCAGATGCGGCTGATCCCCGAGGTGGTGGGCATACAGGAGGGCGACCGCGTGCTCGCCCCCGCGCCCATGGTCAATATGACGGGGGCTGTGGCCTGGATGAGCTGGCTTGCGGGGCGCGGTACGCTGCTCTTGCACCACCCGATCAACGTCGAACTGCTGATCCGCCAGATGCTCACGGAGAACGTGCAGTTCACCATCCTGGTGCCTGCGATTCTGAACATGATCCTCAAGCTGCCGAATGTGGACAGCCTCGATCTGTCGTCGATCCGCTCGATCGCGACGGGCTCGGCGCCGCCATCGCGCTGGAGCATGGAGGAGTTCAAACGCCGCTGGAACATCGAAATCTGCAACCTCTGGGGGCAGACCGAGGGCACGGGCCTGATCGCCGGGCCGCTTGACGTGCCCGACTTTGCCAAGCGCAGCGACCATTTTCCCTGGTGGGGCAAGTCCGGCCTTGAATGGCCGTCCAATGTGCAAGGGATACAAGTCAAGCTGCTCGACGACGCCGACGTCGAATGCACGCAGCCGGGCCAGGTGGGAGAGCTCGTCTATCGTGGGCCCAACGTGTTCGCGGGCTACTACCGCCGCCCCGACCTCGCGCAGAACTCGTTCACGGCCGATGGCTTCTTCCGCACAGGCGACTACTTCATCGTGCGCGACGAGCGCCACGTGGGCTTTTTCGACCGCAAGAAGGACATCATCATCCGCGGCGGCTTCAACATCAGCGCCGCCGAGGTCGAAAACCTCGTGCTCACGCACCCCGGCGTGCAAGAGGCTGCCGCGGTGGCCGTGCCCGACGAGATCATGGGTGAAAAGACCTGTATCTACGTCGTGCCCAAAGACAAGGCGCACCCGCCCACGCTGGAAGACATCGTCGCGCACCTCAAGCAGATCGGCGTGGCCGCCTACAAATTACCCGAGCGCATCGAATACATCGACGCGATCCCACGCAACCCCGTGGGCAAGATTCTGAAGGCGCAGCTGCGCCAGCGCATCACCAAAGCATGAACCCCACCACCGAAAGGAATCCATGACATCTTCCCCCTCTGCGAGCCGAAGTCTGCGCGGCAAGACGGCGGTCATCGGCTGCGGTATCTCGGCCGTGGGCCGCGTTCCCGGCAAGAGTGCCTTGGCGCTGGCTGCCGACGCCGCCTACAAAGCCCTGGCCGATGCGGGCCTCAAAAAAACCGACATCGATGGTGTGCTTTCGAGCCACGCCTTTGCCTCGCCGTTCCACCGCTTCAGCGTCGCCATCAGCGAATACCTGGGCATACAGCCCACGTTTTCGAACACCCTGCAGGTTTCGGGTGCCACGGCGGCGACCATGTTCAACGTCGCCGCGGCGGCCATCCACGGCGGTCTGGCCGAGACGGTGCTCATCGTCGGCGGCGACAGCCTGCTCACGGGCCTCTCGCCCGACCTTGCGCTGCGCTCCATGACCGAGAGCCGCGACCAGCAGTACGAAATGCCCTTCGGCATTCCCGTGGCCAACACCTTTGCCATGACGGCGCACCGCCACATGCGCGACTTCGGCACCACGGCCGAGCAGTTCGCCCAGGTGGCGGTGATCCAGCGCGAGCACGCGCGCCGCACGCCCGGCGCGCAGATGACCGAGCCGCTCACGGTGGCGGACGTGCTTAACTCGGGCATGGTCACCACGCCCTACCACAAGCTCGACTGCTCGCTCATCTCCGACGGCGGCGCGGCCTTCATCGTGACTTCGGCCGAGCGCGCGAAGGCGCTGGGCATCCCGAAGCCGATCTACCTCCTCGGCGGCGGCGAGTGCTACACCCACGAGCACATCTTCCTCATGCCCACGCTCACGACCACCGGCGCCGTGCAATCGAGCGCCAAGGCTTACGCGATGGCGGGCTACGGCCCCAAGGACATGGACGTGGCGGGTGTCTATGACTGCTTCACGGGCACGGTGATCATGATGCTCGAAGACCTGGGCTTTTGCCCCAAGGGCGAGGGCGGGCGCTTCGTCGAAGACCGGCAGATGACCTACGGCGGCGCGATTCCGTGCAACACGCACGGCGGACTCCTGTCCTTCGCGCACTCGGGCATGCCCGGTGCCTTGTTCCACTTCTACGAGGTGATCCACCAGTTGCGCGGGCAATGCGGCGAGCGCCAGGTGCAGGGCGCGGAGCTCGGCCTGGTGCACAGCCTGGGCGCGGGGTTTGCCACGCAAGCCACGACCATCTTCGGCACGGAGGCCACACTGTGATCAATCCCAAAGAAGCCCACATCAAGCCCTTGCCCATGCCCGATGCCGACTCCGAGGCATATTGGCGCGGCATTCGTGAAGGCAAGCTGCTGCTGCAGCACTGCAAGCAATGCGGTCACGTGCAGTTTTACCAGCAGGCGATCTGCCGCGAGTGCGGCAGCGAACACTTGGAGCATCGCCCCGCGAGCGGGCGCGGCACCGTGCATTCGTTCAGCGTGGTGTACCGCGCACCCGGCCCGGCCTTCAAGCACGACACGCCTTACGCCGTGCTGCTGGTCGAGCTCGCTGAAGGGCCGCGCATGATCAGTTCCTTCGTCGGTGACGATCCGCTGGTCGTGACTTTTGACATGCCGGTCGAACTGGTGTGCGAGCCCGTGGGTGACACGGGCGTGGTGCTGCCGCGTTTTCGCGCGGCGCGGTGACAGACTGAATCTGCTTTGCTCGTGAAAAGCGCCGGCACCTGGCGCTTTTCACGAGTGGGTTTCATGCGGATTCGAGCACGCGCGCGAGCAAGGCGCCCTCGGCGGGCCCTTCGAGCGGAATGCGCACGCGCACCGGGCTGCCCTGGGCGCATTGCACGGGCTGGCCTTCGAGGTCAAACATCTGCGTGAGCCGCAGCAGGCGGTTGCCGCTCGGGTGGATGACTTCGAGCAGGTCGCCCACGTCGAAGCGGTTTTTCGTTTCCACCTCGGCCCAGCCTTCGCCCACGGCGCGCACTTCGGCCACGAACTGGCTGCGCCGCGCCGTGGAGTGGCCGGTTTCGTAGTTCTGGTAGTCGTGCATGGGGCGGCGCTCCAGAAAGCCGCTCGTGTAGCCGCGGTTGGCCAGGCCCTCGAGCTCGGTGATCAGCGTCGGGTCGAATGGCCGTCCGGCCACGGCATCGTCGATCGCGCGGCGATAGACCTGCGCCGTGCGTGCAACGTAGTACAGGCTCTTGGTGCGGCCCTCGACCTTGAGCGAGTCCACGCCGATTTCCACCAGCCGCTGCACATGCTCGACGGCGCGCAAGTCCTTGCTGTTCATGATGTAGGTGCCGTGCTCGTCTTCCATAATGGGCATGAGCTGGCCGGGGCGTTCTTTTTCTTCGAGCAGATAGACCTGGTCGGCGAGCGGATGGCGCGCGCTGCCGCCACAGGCTGCAAACGCGGCGTGCGCGTCCTCCTGCGCCTGGCTGAAGCTGAAGTCGCCCTCCATGGGCTGGGCGATGGGCTCGCCGGTGTTGGGGTCGAGCGCGGCGGGGCGCGTCTGGTAGTTCCAGCGGCAGGCGTTGGTGCAGGTGCCCTGGTTCGGGTCGCGCCGGTTGAAGTAGCCCGAGAGCAGGCAGCGGCCCGAATAGGCGATGCACAGCGCGCCGTGCACGAACACTTCGAGCTCGATGTCGGGGCATTCCTCGCGGATTTTGGCGACTTCGTCGAGGCTCAGCTCGCGCGAAAGGATGATGCGCGCGATGCCCACCTTCTGCCAGAACTTCACGGCCGCGTAGTTCATGGTGTTGGCCTGTACCGAGAGGTGGATGGGCACCTCGGGCCAGCCACCGCGCTCCATTTTTTCGAGCACGAGCATGATCAGCCCCGGGTCAGCCATGATGAGCGCGTCGGGGCGCAGCGCGATCACGGGCGCTATGTCGCGCAGGTAGGTGCGCACCTTGTCGTTGTGCGGCAGCAGGTTGCTCGTGACGAAGAATTTTTTGCCGCGTGCATGCGCCTCTGCGATGCCTTGTGCGATCTGCTCGAGGCGGAATTCATTGTTGCGCGCGCGCAGGCTGTAGCGCGGCTGGCCGGCATAGACGGCGTCGGCGCCAAAGTCGTAGGCCGCACGCATTTTGTCGAGCGAGCCGGCGGGCAGCAGCAGTTCGGGGTTTGGCAGGGTCATGGAGCGATTGTCCCAAACATCGGGAAACGAGCGAAAACCCATGCGCCCGCAGGGGCCGGGCCAAGCCGTGGACTCAATCTTTAGGCCGGAACACGATCACGAGCGACGAGGGCACGCGGCCGTCGATGTCGCGCGGCAGCGTCTCGGTTTTTTGCAGGGCGCGCAGCACGGCATCGTCCCAGGCCTTGTTTCCGCTGGGCTGCAGCAGGCGCGTGCCGACGATGGTGCCGTCGGGCGCGGTGCGCACCTCGACTTCGGCGCGCGGGTTACCGACGACCTCGTCGGGATAGACGATGTTGGGCCTGACCTTGGCCACCACCTTGCCGGCGTAGCTGCCAGACGGCCCTGACGGCCCGGCGCTGCGCAGGTCTTTGCCCGTGGCATTGGCGTCGCCGGTTGCGCCGGCCAGGCTTTGCATGCGGCGCAGGTTCTCTTGGCGCTGCGCTTCGAGCTGGCGCGCCTGGGCTTCGGCCTTGCGCTTGTCTTCGGCCTGTTTTTTCTGTTGTGCGAGCCTGTCCTGCTCGGCTTTTTCGCGTTCGGCTTTCTCGCGCTCTGCCTTGGCGCGCGCGGCTTTTTCCTGCGCCGCTTTTTCTTGGGCGGCTTTGGCTTTTGCTCTTTGCTCGCGTTCCCTTTGTTCTTGCGCACGCTTTTCCTCGCGGGCCCGCTCCAGCGCCTGCTGGCGGGCCCGTTCCTCGCGCTTTTTCTGCCGCTCCAGGGCAAGGTCGGCGTCGCGCGTGTCGGGCGCGGCCGTGTGTATGGGCGGCTGTGGCGTGGGTGTGCGTGGTGTCGGTTCTGGTGCAGGTGGTGGCGGACGCGGCGCGGGCGGGGGCGGCGCCATGCGCGGTGCTGCCTGCTGCGGCAGCGCGGCCCAGAGCTCGGCTTGCACGACGGCCTGCTCGCTGCTCGCCTTCCAGCGCACGCCCCAGGCCAGTGCGGCGAGCAACATGCCATGCGCGAGCAGCGACAGCACAATGGCCGGCCCCCGTCCGGGCGGGGGCGGCGGCGCAAGGGGCTCGCGATGCAGGGATTCGGTCATGGCATAGCGCGAGGCAGGGGACTTCAGCCGCCTGCCTGGGTGACCGACAGGCCCACGCGCTGTACGCCGGCTTTTTGCAGTGCGCTCATGGCCTTGACCACGGTTTCGTAGGTCACGCTTTTGTCGGCCGCGATGATGACCGCGGCCTGTTCGCCGGACTGGCTTTGTTGCCAGCGCAACGCGGCCTCGGCGGCTTCCTTTTCGCTCACGCTGCGGCTGCTGCCGTCGGCCTTGAACTGCAGACGGCCATCTTTGCCTATGAGCACGGTGGCGTATTTGACCGGCTGACGGTTGGCCTTGCCGACCTTGGGCACGTCGATGGTGCCAGGCGTGAGCATGGGCGCCGTCACCATGAAAATGATGAGCAGCACCAGCATCACGTCGATGAAGGGCACCATGTTGATTTCATTGATGGTGCGGCGGCCGCGGCCGCGCGAAGCCAAAGCGGGCATCGGTGGTTCCTTGGCGTTTCGTTGGTTTCAGCGGTCCGACGCCGAGGTGCCCGCGCTGGGTCCGGGCGCGCCCAGGTTGCGCTGCAGGATGTTGGAAAACTCTTCGATGAAGGTCTCTTGCTGGATGGTCACGCGGTCGATGTCGTGCGCAAAGCGGTTGTAGGCCAGCACGGCAGGGATGGCGGCGAAAAGCCCTATGGCCGTGGCCACGAGGGCTTCGGCGATGCCCGGCGCCACCGTGGCGAGCGTAACCTGCTCCATGCCCGCAAAGCCGGTGAAGGCATGCATGATGCCCCACACCGTGCCGAACAGCCCGACGTAGGGCGAGACCGAGCCAACCGAGGCCAGCAGCGAGAGGCCGGATTCGATGACGTCCATCTCGCGCTGCAGACTCGCGCGCATGGCGCGGCGGGCGCCGTCGAGCAGCGTGCCCGGGTCGCTGATGCGGCGCTCGCGCAGCTTTTGGTATTCGCGCATGCCGCTCGCGAAGATGCGCTCCATGGGCCCGCCCTGGCGGGCGTTCTGCGCCGCACTCGCGTACAAGTCGTTCAGGCTGGTGCCAGACCAGAATTCGCGCTCGAAGTCCTCGTTGAGCGCCTTCACGCGACGCACCGTGATGAGCTTGCGAACAATCGTGCCCCAGCTGACGATCGATACGCCCAGCAGCAGCAGCATGACGAGTTGCACCACCCAGCTGGCATGCAGCACCAGGGTGAGGATGGACATATTTTGCGAATTCATACAAGTCGTTCCAGAAGCCAAGGGGGCATGCGCGCAGGACGCAGGGTGGAGGCATCGACCCAGCCGACACGAATGACGGCTTCGACCAATAAAGAGACCGTCTGCTGCGCGGGTTGCTCTGTTTTGAGGAGTACCTGTTGTAGCATGGAAAGCGATGCGCGCCCTGTTTCCTGCACTTTGGTGGTGATGATTAGCGCATCGTCGAGGCGCGCCGGACGCAGGTAACGCAGGTGGGAGTCGGTGACGACAAAAACGCCCCCGGTTTGTTCCCGCAGCGCACCCTGCTCGACGCCGCGCGCGCGCAGCCATTCGGTGCGGGCGCGTTCGAAGTATTTGAGGTAGTTGGCGTGGAAGACGATGCCGCCGGCATCAGTGTCCTCCCAGTACACACGGACCGGCCATTCGAATGCCATGGACGCACCTCCTGTTCGTCGATTGCGCTCATCCTCTCAGCCCAGCAAGGTTTGCAGCCGCGCCACGGCTTCCTGCAATTGGGGCAGCGCGTTGGCCGTGGAAAAGCGCACGAAGCGCTGCGTCTCGAAGCTGCCGAAGTCGCGCCCCGGCGTCACTGCCAGGTGGGCGCGGCGCAGGAGCTCCAAGGCGAAGTCCCAGCTGCCTTGCACGCCCAGGCGTTCGGCAGCCGCGCTGCAGTCGGCCCAAGCATAAAATGCGCCATCTGGCATCACGGGCACGGCAAGGCCCAGCGCCTGCAGTGCGGGGATGAAGTAGTCGCGCCGCGCCTTGAATTCGGCGCGCCGGCGCTCGTATTCGGCGATGCTCTCGGGCTCGAAGCAGGCCAGCGCCGCGTGCTGCGCCACGGTGCTCGCGCAGATGAACAGGTTTTGCGCGAGGCGCTCCACCACGGGCACCATGGCTTCGGGCACCACCATCCAGCCCAGGCGCCAGCCCGTCATGTTGAAGTATTTGCTGAAGCTGTTGATGCTGATGATGTCGTCGCCCAGCGCGAGCGCCGTTTGGCCGTAAGTGGCGTCGTAAGACAGGCCCAGGTAAATCTCGTCGATCAGCGTGATGCCGCTATGCGCCTGTACCACGGCGTGGATGCGGCGCAATTCCTCGGGCGCGATCGAGGTGCCCGTGGGGTTGGAGGGCGAGGCGAGCAGCACGCCGCGCGTTCTTTCACCCCAGGCGGCCTGTACCTGTGCGGCGCTGAGCTGAAAGCGCTCCTGCGCCGTGGCGGGCAGCAGCACGGCACGGCCTTCGGCGGCGCTCACGAAATGCCGGTTGCAAGGGTAGCTCGGGTCGGGCATGAGGATTTCGTCGCCCGCGTCGATCAGCGCCAAGCAGGCAAGCTGCAGCGCCGCCGAGGCCCCCGCCGTGACCACGATGCGCCGTGCCGGTACGCTGACGCCAAAGCGCTCCTGGTACCAGCCGCTGATGCGCTCGCGCAGCGCATCGAGGCCGAGCGCGGGCGTGTATTGCGTACTGCCCGCGTGGATGGCGCGCACGGCGGCTTCTTGCACCAGCGGTGGGGCCGTGAAGTCAGGCTCGCCGATGTTGAGAAAAATCATGGGCGAGCGCGTGCCCGCGAGTGCGCGCGCCTGCGCCTGGGCGGCCTTGGCCACCTCCATCACGTAAAACGGTTCTATGCGTGCAGCGCGGGTGGAAAACTTCATGCGGGTCGGTTCGGAGCCGATGGGAGGCTCAGTCGTGGGTCTCGTCGGGCTGCACAGAAGCGGACAAGGGGCGTGGCTCTTGGCTTTGCGGCCGTGGCTTGGACGTGGCCTTGTCCGCAGCCACCTCGCCCGCGCGCAGGCGCGGCGCCAGACCGTTGAGCACGGCATTGACGTATTTATAGCCGTCGGTGCCGCCAAACTCCTTGGCCAGTTCGATGCACTCGTCGAGCACCACGCGCCAGGGCACGTCGAGGCAATGCTGGAACTCATACGCGCCTATCCACATCACGGCGTGCTCGATCGGCGAGAGCTCGGTGAGCGGCCGGTCGAGCTGCGGCGCGATGAGCGCGTCCAGCTCCTGCGCCGTCTGGATGCAGCCGTGCAGCAGCGCGTCGTAGTGGGCCGCGTCAGCCTTGTGAAAGCCTGCCAGGTCGCGCGTGAAGGCGTCTATGGCCGCGGCCTCGTTGTGCCCGACGAGGTGCTGGTACAGCGCCTGCAGGGCAAACTCGCGCGCACGGCTGCGCTGCGACTTCGAGGCCGCCTTGCGTGCACCGTTGCTCTTGAGGCCGGTGCGCGGCTGCTTCGGGGGTTTGGGCGGACGAACGAAGGCGCCGCTGTCGCTCATCACAAGTCCTCCAGCAGGCGCGCCATTTCCACGGCCACACGCGCGGCGTCGCGGCCTTTGCCGGTCTGGCGCGCCTCAGCCTGGGCCGCGTTTTCGGTGGTCAGGATGGCGTTGACGACGGGAATCTGGTAGTCGAGCGCCACGCGCGCCACGCCCGCCGCCGACTCGTTCGCGACGAGTTCGAAGTGGTAGGTCTCGCCGCGGATCACGCAGCCCAGCGCGATCAGGGCGTCGTAACTTTCGCTCTCGGCCAGCGCCTGCAGAGCGAGTGGCACTTCGAGCGCGCCAGGCACGCGCACGAGGTCTATGTCTTCAGCGTCCACACCCAGCGCCAGCAGTTCATCGCGGCAGGCGGCCGCCAGCGCGTCGGTGATGCCTTCGTTGAAGCGCGCCTGCACCATGGCGATGCGCAGGCCCTGACCGTCGAGTATGGGGGCGCTGCCTTGTTCCGCGTCTTGCATGTTTTACTCCTTCGCTTTGGCAATGTAGCCGGTGATTTCGAGACCGTAACCTACCATGCTAGGCATGCGGCGCGGATGACCCATGAGTTGCATTTTGTGTACGCCACATTCGCGCAGGATCTGCGCGCCTATGCCGTAAGTGCGCAAGTCCATGCGACCACGTTCGGGAGCCTGGGTGGCGCGCGCCGTGCCTTCGAACTGGGCCAGCAGCTCGGCCGCGCTTTCGCCGCAGTTGAGCAGCACGGCCACGCCGCGGCCCTGCTGCGCGATGTGTCGCAGGCTCTCGTCCATGCCCCAGGAGTGCATGGTGCGCTGCACTTCGAGCAAGTCGAGCACCGAAAGCGGCTCGTGCACGCGCACCGGTACGCTCTCGTCGCTGCGCCACTGGCCTTTGACCAGCGCGAGGTGTAGGCCCTGGCTGGGTTTGTCGCGGTAGGCGTGCGCGATGAATTCGCCGGACACAGTCTGCAGCGGGCGGCTGCCGATTTTTTCGATCAATGACTCGTGACGGCTGCGGTGCTCGATCAGGTCGGCGATGGTGCCGATTTTCAGGCCGTGCTCGGCCGCGAACAGCTGCAGATCAGGCAGGCGCGCCATCGTACCGTCGTCTTTCATGACCTCACAGATCACCGCGGCGGGGCTGCACCCCGCCATGGCGGCCAGGTCGCAGCCAGCCTCGGTGTGGCCCGCGCGTATAAGCACCCCGCCATCGACCGCCTGCAGCGGAAAGATGTGGCCAGGCTGCACCAAATCCTCGGGCACGGCGTGCGGCGCTACGGCAGCCTGCACGGTGCGCGCGCGGTCGGCGGCGGAAATCCCCGTGGTCACGCCTTCGGCAGCCTCTATGGATACGGTGAAGGCCGTGGCGTGCTTGGTGCCGTTGCGCATGACCATGGGTGGCAGCCGTAGGCGCTCGCAACGCTCGCGCGTGAGCGTGAGGCAGATCAGACCGCGCCCGTACTTGGCCATGAAATTGATGGCATCGGGCGTGACATGGTCCGCGGCGAGCACGAGGTCGCCTTCGTTTTCGCGGTCTTCTTCATCGACGAGGATGACCATGCGGCGAGCGCGCAGCTCGGCCACGATGTCTTCCACGGGAGAAATGGGGGCGGGGGTGAGGGGGGTGTTCATGAAGCTCGGAAGAAGGGGGCGGCTGGGGCGGCTGCGTGCAGAGGTGGGTGATAGCTATTGATCCGGCCCGATGAAATCTCAAGTGCCGTTCGCCCTGAGCCTGTCGAAGCCCTTCGACAGGCTCAGCCCGAACGGTTCAAACTTCACAGGGCCGGATCAATAGTGTGCTGCACGTCGTGTATGCAAAGCCGCCTTGGCTTGGGTGCGGGGCCGTGTGGCCGGGTGTGGCAGGCGCAAGGCACGCCGCGCAGGGCGTCCGGTACGGGCGCAATTTTACCCGCACGGTGTCAGGCGGGCCGTCCGCCCAGCCATGCGGACGGCAGTCGCACATCAGGCAAAAAGCGCCTCGAAACCTTCTTCGGGCGTAAAGCGCCCTTGCACGTGCAGCAGCCGCGTGGGGCCGGGCAGGGCCCGTGCGGAGACAGAGTGTTTTGCATCACCCGGGTAGCACAGCACGCGCGTTCCGTCGCGCTGGTGATGTTCTGGTTCGATGAGCGGTGGACGCTTGCTGCGCGCCTCCTCGAGCACGCTTTGCACATCATTGTGGCGGGCCAGATGCGCCAGGCCCATGATCTGCGGCGGCGCCAGGTCGATGAGCCGGTCGCGGTACTGCTCGAGCGCGGTGCGTGGGGCGATCCAGACGCTGTCGGTGGTTTCTTCGTCGTCATGCGCGGCCGTTTGGCCCTTCGGCGCTTCGGCGACGAAAAAACGCGTGTCGAAGCGGCGCGTCGTGTTGATCGTGGGCGCGCGCGGCGTGATCCAGCGCGACCAGGGCACCAGCTGGCGTGTGGGCACGCGCAATTGCAGCGTGCTCAGCACGTCGGCAAAAGACTGGCCTGTGCGCAGCAGCTCCCGCGCCTGCGGTGCATCGAGGCGCGCCAGGGCGCCCGCGGCCTCGGCGAGCAACAGGCCGCATTCTTCGAGCGCCTCGCGCACGGCGGCGACGTACAGACCCGTAGCCGTAGCGGCGTCTAGGTTGGGCTCGTTGAGGCTTGCGTGCAGGGTTTCCGGTGGCTGGTCGAGGAGCGATTCCGCCAGCGTCTGATCGGCTTCATCGAGTTTTCCGCCGGGGAAAACGTACAGGCCAGGCATGTTGGCGGCCTGCGCCGTGCGGCGCAGCAGCAGCACTTCGAGACCCGTGGGTGCCTGGCGCAGCAGCACCATGGAGGCAGCGGGGCGGGGTGTTTCGGCAAGGGGTGGGGTGGTGGAGGCTTGCATGGGATCGAAGGGGGGAAAAGCGGATGCAGGGCTTTTGGGATATGCCGCACCGTCGAAATCGGCGTGGCAAGCAATCCGTAGACCGGTGCAGCCTACCATGCGTTTGGTATGGCTGCAAATGCCAGTCTTATCCAACGAGGTATGAGCCTGAAGCCCACCCCGTGATTCCAAGGAAGAATGAGCCCGAAGGCGGGCCTGGGAGAAGCGACACAAGCGGCTGATAGCAGCAGCTTCGGTGCAACGGGTCGATCATCAAGCAATGGTGATCGACATGAACGAAA
>CAVPUD010000004.1:0-5398 GCA_963708545.1 uncultured beta proteobacterium
GTTTTTACTATCAAAAGAGAAGCTGCTTGCGCTTTTGTATAAAGCGTGAAATGGCAGTTTCATACATAAATTTTCGCAATGAAAAATATAGCAAATGTCTGCGCCCGGCAGCGTGCATCGCAGCACCGGGCATGCAGCCCGAAAGGTGGTGACCATGGCCGTGCTTGAATCGCACATCGACGTGCGCGGCGCAGACTTTGCCGAGAATCTGCGCTTTCACCGCGCAGAAATTGCCCTTTTGCAAGAGCGCTTGCGCGCAGCCGCGACGGGCGGGCGCGACGCGCACATCCGGCGCCACCGTGCGCGCGGCAAGTGGCTGGTGCGCGAGCGCATCGACTTCATCGTGGACGATGGCACGCCTTTTCTGGAGCTTTCGCCGCTCGCGGCCTGGGGGCAGTACGGCAATGAGGTGCCGGGCGCGGGCATCGTCACCGGCGTCGGCATCGTGGCCGGACGGCCCTGCATGTTCATCGCCAACGACGCGACCGTGAAGGGCGGCTCGTTCTTCCATGAAACCGTGAAAAAACACCGGCGTGCGCAGGAAGTCGCTTGGCGTCTGCGCCTGCCCTGTCTGTACCTCGTCGATTGCGGCGGCGCTTACCTGCCCGAGCAGGACCGCGTCTTTCCCGACCGCGACCACTTCGGCAACAACTTCTTCCAGCAGTGCCGCATGTCGCAGGACGGCATCCCGCAGCTTTCCGCCGTGTTCGGCGGCTGCACTGCGGGCGGCGCGTACATTCCGGCGCTCTCCGACGAAGTGATCATGGTGCGCGGCAACGCGCGCATCCACCTGGGCGGCCCCTCCATCGTCAAGATCGCGATCAACGAGACGGTCGATGGCGAAACCCTGGGCGGGGCCGAGATGCACACGCGCGTCTCGGGCGTGAGTGACTACCTCGCCGACGACGAGGCGCAGGCGCTCGCGCTGCTGCGCCAGGTGGTGGCCAAACTGCCGCCCGAGCCGGGCGCACTGTCGCTCATGCCGCCGCTTGCGCCGCGCCCACCGCGCTACGACCCCGCCGAGCTCGACGGCATCGTGCCTGCCGACTCCAAGCAGCCCTACGATGCGCGCGAGATCATCGCGCGCCTGCTCGACGGCAGCGAGTTTCACGAATTCAAGCCGCTGTGGGGCGAGACGCTGGTGGCGGGTTTCGGCGCGCTGCACGGCCAGCCTGTGGCGGTGCTTGCGAACAACGGCGCGCTCGTGGCCGAGGCCGCGCTCAAAGGCGCGCACTTCATCGAGCTCGCCAACCAGCGCGGCGTGCCGCTGCTGTTTTTGCACAACATCGCGGGCTTCATGGTCGGCAGCGAGGCCGAGCGCGCCGGCATCGCCAAGCACAGCGCGAACATGGTCTATGCGCAATCGTGCGCGCGCGTGCCCAAGCTCTCGCTGGTGGTGGGCGGCTCGTACGGCGCGGGCAACTACGGCATGTGCGGGCGCGGCTTCGAGCCTGAATTCTTGTTTGCCTGGCCGAGTGCGCGCGTGGCCACCATGAGCGCGGACATCGCGAGCAACGTCATGACCGAGCTCGCGCGCTCCAACCTGCGCGGCCCGGCCGACGAAGCGCGCGTGGCCGAGGTCGAACGCCAGGTGCGTGAGCAATACGCGCGCCAGAGCGACCCGTACTACGCCACCTCCCGCCTGTGGGACGACGGGCTCATCCAGCCCTCGGCCTCGCGCGACGTGCTGGGCCTGGCGCTCGCGCTCGCCGTGCGCCGCAGCGTGCCGCAGACGGCCACACCCGTGTACCGCATGTAAGCAATCCAAAGAAGAAAAACGATCCATGACTACTCCGCATTTCGAAACCCTGCTGCTCGACATCGACGCGCGCGGCATCGCCCGTCTCACGCTGAACCGCCCCGACACGCACAACGCGCTCAACGCCACGCTGATCCACGAATTGCGCAGCGCCGCCGAATGGCTGGGCCGCGCCGAGGGCGTGCGCGCCGTGGTGCTCACGGGCGCGGGCAAGACCTTCTGCGCCGGCGGCGACCTCGGCTGGATGCAGGAAAACACGAAGAAAACGCGCGCCCAGCGCGTGAGCGAAAGCGGTGACCTCGCGCGCATGCTGCGCGCCCTGAACGAGCTGCCGCTGCCGCTGATCGGGCGCATCAACGGCCCCGCGTATGGCGGGGGCGTGGGCATGATCTCGGTGTGCGACATTGCCATAGGCGTCGATACGGGGATTTATTCCTTGAGCGAAACGCGCCTGGGCCTGCTGCCCGCGAACATCGCGCCCTACGTGGTCGCGCGCATGGGCGAGGCAAACGCGCGCCGCACCTTCCTCACGGCGCGGCGCATGGGCGGGGCCGAGGCGCGCAGCCTGGGCCTGCTCTCCGGCGTGGTGAGCGCCGACGAGCTCGACGCCGCCGTCGAGCGCGAAATCGCCGACCTGCTGCAATGCGCGCCCGGCGCCGTCGCCGCGACCAAAAAGCTCATCGCCTATGTGCACACGCACGACCTCGACACCAACATGATCTACACCGCCGACAAGCTCGCCGACGCCTGGGAAACCGACGAGGGCCGCGAAGGTATCACCGCATTCTTTGCCAAACGCGCGCCGTTCTGGCGCAGGGGCTGAGCATGTTCGACACCTTGCTGATCGCCAACCGCGGTGACCAGCCGGCCTTGGCCGGCGCAGCGGCGCAGCCAAATTGCATGGCGCGCATGGCGCGCGGGGCAGGCGATTTCACCGCGGGAGGTCACCTTGTTTGATACCTTGCTGATCGCCAACCGCGGTGAAATCGCCTGCCGCATCGCGCGCACTGCGCGGCGCATGGGGTTGCGCACGGTGGCGGTGTATTCCGACGCCGACCGCGACGCGCTGCACGTGAGCGCTTGCGACACGGCGGTGCGTATCGGTCCCTCAGAGGCCGCGCGCAGCTACCTCGACGCCGCGGCCATCGTCGCGGCGGCGCGCGCGAGCGGGGCGCAGGCCATCCATCCCGGCTACGGCTTTTTGTCCGAAAGCCGCGCGTTGATCGAGGCCTGCGAAGCCGCTGGCATCACCTTCGTCGGGCCCTCGCGCGAAGCGATCCGGCGCATGGGCTCCAAGATCGAGTCCAAGCGCCTCGCGCTCGAAGCCGGCGTGCCCGTGGTGCCGGGCTACCACGGCGACGCGCAGGACGAGGCCACGCTCGTCGAAGCGGCTGCGGCCATAGGCTACCCCGTGCTCATCAAGGCGTCGGCGGGCGGCGGCGGCAAGGGCATGCGCGTGGTGCGCAGCCCGGCCGAGTTCGCGCTGGCGCTCGCCACCGTGCGGCGCGAGGCCCAGGCCGCGTTCGGCGACGACCGCGTACTGCTCGAACGCTACCTCACGCTGCCGCGCCACCTTGAGGTGCAGCTGCTCGGCGACAAGCACGGGCATTTGGTGCATTTGTTTGAGCGCGAATGCTCGATCCAGCGCAACCACCAGAAGGTCATCGAAGAAGCCCCCGCGCCGCACCTCGCGCCCGAAGTGCGCGACGCGCTGCTGCAGCACGCGCTGACCATGGGCCGCGCGATTGGCTACGACAACGCGGGCACGATCGAGTTCATCCACGACAGCCACAGCGGCGAAAGCTTCTTCCTCGAAATGAACACGCGGCTGCAGGTCGAGCACCCCGTAACCGAGCTCACGGTGGGGCTGGACCTGGTCGAATGGCAGCTGCGCGTGGCCGCAGGCGAGGCGCTCGCGTTCACGCAAGCGGACATTGCACAAAGCGGCTGCGCGATCGAGGCGCGCGTGTGTGCCGAAAACCCCGCCGCTGGTTTTGCGCCCGAAATCGGCCGCCTGATCCGCTACGAGGAGCCCAGCGGCCCCGGCATCCGCGTGGACAGCGGCGTGCGCACGGGCAGCGAGGTTTCGCTGTTTTACGACTCCATGCTAGCGAAAGTGATAGCACACTCCGCAGACAGGGAGGGCGCTACACGCAGATTGCTGCATGCACTCGAGCGCACCGTGGTGCAAGGCGTGCACAGCAATCTGGAGTTTCTCGCCGACCTGGTGCGCCACCCGCACTTTGCGCAGGTGCTCTCGACCAACTACATCGCAAACGCTTTCCCGCAGGGCTGGGCGCCGCGGCCCGAAAGTGACTTGACGCGCGTCGCCGCGGCGCTGCACGGCGTGCTCGCGCGCCAGGCGGCGGCAAGCCCATCGCCGTGGCAGACGCTGGGGGCCTGGCGCCTGCCCACGGCCGCCAAGCCCACGGGAACCCGCGTGCTGCTGCAAGACGCCGCAGGCCAGATGGTGCAGGCCCAGGTGTGGCCCGAGGATGCGCATTGGTGCGTGCGGCTCGATCCGGTTGACGCGACTGAAAAATCGTCCAAGGAAGGCGAAGGCGCAGAAAAAGAGGGCAGCAGCACCTGGCGCGTGCAGGCGCGCTGGACGCCCGATGCGCTCGAGCTGCGCAGCGACGACGCCTTCGTGCGCTATGTGGTAACGCAGCAAAAGGGCGAGCAGGGCGAGCAGCTCTGGCTTACTGGGGCGGGCGTGACGCGCGCCTGGCATTGCGTCGATCGCTGGCAGCGCGCGCTGCGCGGCGCTGTGGGGCAGCACGAGCACAGCGGCAACCACTTGCGCGCGCCCATGCCCGGCATGGTCACGCAGGTGCCCGTGCAAGTCGGCGCGCAAGTGCAGGCCGGCGAGGTCTCGGCATCATCGACGGCCGCAGCGACCGGCGCACCAGCGCTGGTGCCCAAGGCCGGCACGGCCGACTTTTGCGAGGTCAATACCGCCTGCAACGCCAACTCTCGGCCAATGAGAGCAACGCGGTGGCGCGCATGCTGTTCATCGATCAAGGCACGAGTTACCTTTGCACGGGGAGGCCTCTCAACGACACGGCTTCGAGCGGCACGCCGTACTTCCTCAGCGCGGAGCACTGCATCCCGTCGCAGACCGTGGCTTCGACGCTCACCACTTACTGGTTTTACCGCGCCGCGGCCTGCAACGGCGCCCGTCTCGACGCGCGCGCAAGCACGCTCACGGGCGGGGCCACGCTGCTTGTCACCGATGGCGCCGACACGGCCCTGCTGCGCCTCAACGACGCTCCGCCAAGCGGCGCCGTCTTTGCAGGCTGGGACGCGTACACGCCCCTGCTCGGCCAAGCCGCGGCACTGCTGCACCACCCATATGGTGATTGGCAAAAACTGAGCCTGGGCAGCCTGCAACAGTTTAGCAGTTGTTCACTCTCCGCGATGGCGGCAGCTTCAGTTGCAGTGGTGCGGCGTCGGCCAGCGGCAACTACCTCGGTGTGCAGTGGAGCAGCGGCGCCACGGCGCCCGGCAGGAGTGGCGGCGGCCTGTTTGCGCGCCGAAACGGCGCGCGCTATCTCGTGGCGCACCTCACGGCGGGCAGCGCGAGCTGCACGGTCAGCGGTGGCACAGACTTTTGGGGCGCTTCGACCTCGCTTTCGCGGC
>CAVPUD010000005.1:0-14861 GCA_963708545.1 uncultured beta proteobacterium
GGCACGAGCTCCACCGTGATGCGTTGGCGCAGCGCGGCGACCGCGGGCTGGCCCACGGCCTCGTCGGTATAGGCATCGAGGCCGGCCGTGTCCACGCCGGCCAGCGCCATGGCGACGGTATGCCGCAGGCTGAACTTGGCTTCGAGGCCCGTGCGCGGCTCGGGGATGTTGCACACGCCCTCGCTGCTCGCACCCACGCGCACCTGCACGTGCGCGACGTCGGCGGGTGCGAGCTGGTGCCGTGTGCGCAGCTGGCGCGCGGCCTCGATCGCGGCGTGCGTGCCGTAGCAGGCCGCGTGGAACTTGAACAGGTTGTGGTGCAGGTGCCAGCCGCCTGCGGGCTCGGCCAGCGCAATGTCCAGGCTGGGTGTGCCGCCGTGCGTGGCGAGCAGGCCCTGCGGGCATTCGAGCGCGTCGGGGCGACTCGTGAAGCCGCGCGCGGCGAGCAAGGCCGCGTGCAGGCCGTCGGCGCTCGCGCGGCCCGCGTGCAAGGGCTTGCACATGGTGCCGAACATGGACTTGAGGCCCGCGGCCATGGTGCTTGCGATGCCCAGGGCCGTGGCCGTGTCTTCGGCGTCCAGGCGCAGCAGGTGCGCGCAGGCCGCGGCAGAGCCCAGCGTGCCCAGCGTGGCCGTGGTGTGAAAGCCGCGCGCGTATTGCGCGTCGCCGCTCGTGCGCCCGATGCGGCACATGGTTTCGTAGCCTGCGACGAAGGCGGTCAGAAAGTCACGCCCGCTCGCGCCGCGCGTCTCGGCCAATGCCAGCAGGGCCGGCACCAGCGCGACCGAGGGGTGGCCCGTGCAGGCCATGTTGACGTCGTCGTAGTCGAGCGCGTGCGAGGCCGCACCGTTGATCAGCGCGGCCTGCCGGCTCGAGGTGGCGAGCGCGTGGCCTATCACCGTGGCCTGGGCGTGGCCGCCCTGCTCGCGCGCTTCTTCGGCGAGCATATGCACCAGCGGCTCGCAAGCGCCCGCGAGCGCCACGCCTATCCAGTCGAGCAGGCATTGGCGCGCTAGCAGGCGCACGGCGGGCGGCAGATCGGTGTAGCGCAGTGCCGCGCTGCGCGCGGCGAGCGTGCGTGTGAGCCCGGGCGTCGTGGCCGCAGGCGCTGTGGCAACGTCAGTGGCGGTGGCGGCGGGCGTGGTCATGTCAGCGTCCTTTCCAGACGGGTTTGCGTTTTTCGCGGAAGGAGCGCGGGCCTTCGAGTGCGTCTTCGCTCAGATACACCGTGGCAAAGGCGTGGTTCGAGGCGCGCAGCGCCGCGGTGCGACCCATTTCGGTCGAAAGGCGCACCATTTCTTTGGCCGCGCGCACCGTGAGCGGCGCGTTTGCCATGAGCTTTTGCGCGAGCTCGATCGCACCCTGCAGCGCCTGGCCTTTGGGCATCAGGCGGTTGATGTAGCCAAGCTCGTAGGCGCGCTGCGCGCTCAAAGGGTCGCCCGTCATCGCGACTTCCATGAGGATGCGCTGCGGCAGCATGTGGATCACGGGCGCGGCCCAGGGCATGCCGCGGCCGACCTTGGCTTCGGTGATGGCGAACTTGGCGGTCTCGTCGGCCACGCACAGGTCGCACATCTGCGCGAGCAGCCAGCCGCCCGCGTAGGCGTAGCCGTGTACGGCGGCGATCACGGGTTTGGTGACTTCGATGTTGTCGCCGAGCACCGGCATGAAGCCCGGCGGCGGGATGCGCAGCTGCGTGTCGGCGGCTTCGACCAGGTCCATGCCGGCGCAGAAGTTTTCGCCAGCGCCTGAAAGAATGGCGATCTGCGCCGTTTCGTCGGTCTCGAAGCGGCGCCAGATGTCGAAAAAGCCCTTGCGTACCGCGTTGCTCAGTGCGTTGCGGCGCTCGGGCCGGTTGATGGTGATGAAGGCGATGCCATCCTTGACTTCGTACAGAAGTTCGTTGCTGCTCATGGGTTATGTCTCCGGGGACGGTGGTTGGGAAGAAAAGAGCAGACTATCAAACGATTGTTTGGTATTCTGACCCACTTTTGAAGTATAGGGGCAGGGCAAGAACCTTCGCTCTGCCAATACGCAAGCAAGTGTGCAACCAGGAGACCGAAAACAATGGCGAAAACGGCGCAAACGCAGTCTGAAAGCGCGTCAGAGGCTCATAAAAAAGAAGCATCCACGGCCAATGCGGCAAAAACCCGAGGCGGCGCTGGCCCGCTCGCGGGGGTGCGCGTGATCGACCTGAGCGCGGTGCTCATGGGGCCTTATGCGACGCAGATCCTGGGCGACCACGGTGCCGACGTGGTGAAGATCGAGTCGCCCGAGGGTGACTCCACGCGCGCGATCGGGCCGGCGCGCCATGCGGGCATGGGGCCGATGTTCCTGCATCTGAATCGCAACAAGCGCAGCGTGGTGCTGGACTTGAAGACCCCTGCCGGCAAGGCCGCGATGCGCAGGTTGCTCGAGAGCGCCGACGTGTTCGTGCACAACCTGCGCCCGGCCTCGGTGGCGCGGCTGGGGTTCGACTACGACAGCGTCGCGGCGATCAATCCGCGCATCATCTGGTGCGGCGTCTATGGCTACGGCGAAGAAGGCCCCTACGCGGGGCGGCCGGCCTACGACGACCTGATCCAGGGCGCCGTGGGCGTGGCGGCCCTGCAAAAGCGCGCGGGCGCCGAGGTGCCGCGCTACACGCCGCTCAACATCGCCGACCGCATGACCGGCCTGCACGCCGCGCACAGCGTGGCCATGGCGCTCTTTGCGCGCGAGCGCAGCGGGCGCGGCTGCCGCATCGACATCCCCATGTTCGAAACCATGGTGGGTGTGGTGCTGTCCGACCACATTTATGGCCGCACCTTCGTACCGCCCACGGGCGAGGCCGGCTACAGCCGCCTGCTCTCGCCGAGCCGTCGCCCCTATGAAACCAGCGACGGCTACCTGTGCGCCATGGTTTACAACGACGGCCAGTGGCAGCGCTTTCTGCACGCGATCGGGCGCGAAGACCTGCTGGCCGACGCGCGCTTTGCGAGCCTGGCGAGCCGCACGCGCCACATCGACGAGGTCTATGGCTTTCTCGCGCAGACGCTGCGCACGCAAAGCACCGCGCATTGGCTCGAGTTTTTTGCGCGCATAGACCTGCCCGCAGGGCCGGTCAACACCATCGAAGAGCTGTTCGACGACCCACACCTCGCGGCCGTCGGCTTTTTCCAGCAGATCGAGCACCCGAGCGAAGGGCCCATGCGCATCTTCGGGACGGCGGCGCGTTGGGTCGGCTACGAGGTCGGCGCGCTCGCGCCAGCGCCGCGCCTGGGCGAGCACACCGAAGAGGTGCTGCGCGAATGCGGCTTCGATCCGGGCCAGCTCGCGTGCCATGCAAAAAACCAGGAGGTGAAACCATGAGTAATGCAAACTGGAAGATTGAACGCTGCGCTGGCGCCATCGGGGCCGAGATTTGGGGCGTCGATCTGTCGCGCCCGCTCGATGCCGCCGAACGCGCCGCGCTGCGCGCGCTGTGGCTCGAGCACGGCGTGCTCTTTTTCCGCGACCAGCCGCTGTCGAGCGCGCAGTTCCTCGCCTTTGCCCAGAGTTGGGGCACGCCCGTCGAATACCCGTTCGTCAAAGGCCTCGCGGACTACCCCGTGATCATCGAGATCAAGAAGCTCGAACACGAAAAGGTCAACTTCGGCGGCGTGTGGCACAGCGACACGGCCTACCTCGAGCGTCCGCCCATGGCCACGCTGCTGCTCGCGCGCGAGGTGCCGCCCTATGGCGGCGACACCATGTTCGCGAACCAGTACCTGGCTTACGAAACCCTGTCCGAGGGCATGAAAAAGCTGCTCGAAGGGCTGGACGCCGTGAACACCTCGGCCAAGGCCGACGTCACGCGCACGCGCGAAGACCGACTGGCTGAAGTCGGGCGCAGCGACACCGCGAGCCAGTACGAGGCCACGCACCCCGTGGTGCGCACGCACCCCGAGACCGGGCGCAAGGCTTTGTACGTGAACTACGCGCACACGGCGCGCTTTGCCGGCATGACCGAGGAAGAAAGCGCGCCGCTGCTGCAATGGCTTTTCGCGCACCAGAAGAAGGAGGAATTCACCTGCCGCTTTCGCTGGCGCGTGGGCTCGCTCGCGCTGTGGGACAACCGCTGCACGCACCACTTCCCGGTCAATGACTACCATGGCTTTCGCCGCGTGTTGCACCGCATCACCTTGGCGGGCGACAGACCGCAGCGCTGAGAGGCTGGGAGTCACCAGTCACCGCTTGGGAATCTAGGCGGCGCCATCGTTTAGCATGATTTTGGCATTTTATCAAGGTGTAGCAAGCGCAAGCAGCTATATTTGTGGTAGCAACTCTTCTCCAGGTAACCCCACTGCCTTCCGCCTGCGTGCGCTCGCGTAAGATGCCTGCGTGACATCGCCTTACCTGAACCCCGATCTGCATTCGCATTCCGTCGTCTCCGACGGCACCCTGACGCCCGAAGAACTGGCGGCGCGTGCGCGTGCCAATGGCGTCGATCTGTGGGCTTTGACCGACCACGACGAGGTCGGCGGCCAGCACCGCGCTGCCGCCGCAGCGCGCGCGCAGGGCATGGCCTATCTTTGCGGCACCGAAATTTCCGTGAGCTTTGCGGGCGAGACCGTGCACATCGTCGGCCTGGGGTTCGACCCCGACGACGCGGCGCTGGTGCAGGGCCTGGCCGCCACGCGCGGCGGCCGTGAGCGAGCGCGCACGCGAGATGGCCGAGCAGCTTGCCGCGCAGGCGGCATCGCAGGCGCGTTCGAAGGCGCGCTGCGTTATGTGGGCAACCCCGAACTGGTCTCGCGCACGCACTTTGCACGCTTTCTGGTGGACAGCAAGCGTGTGCCGCGACACGTCGGAGGTGTTTCGCAAATACCTGATCGAAGGCAAACCCGGCTACGTGCCGCACCGCTGGGCGGCGCTCGGTGACGCGGTGCGCTGGATCGTCGGCGCGGGCGGCGTGGCCGTGATCGCGCACCCGGCCCGCTACCGCCTCACGGCGAACGAGGAGTACGCGCTGTTTTCCGAATTTCGGCGCACGGCGGCCAGGCCGTGGAAGTGGTCACCGGCAGCCACACGTCGGCCGAATACCAAACCTATGCGCGCATGGCGCAGGAGTTTGGCCTTGCGGCGTCGCGCGGCAGCGATTTTCACAGCCCCGAGGAATCCTCTTACGACCTCGGCAGCCTGCCGCACTTGCCGGCGGGGCTCGCCTCGGTGTGGGAATTGCTTCAAGCGCGCATCCAGCATCCCGCGATCCGATGAAATACCCGGGTGAGGAGCCCGCATGGCCCAGTTCTTTGAAATCCACCCCGACAACCCGCAGCCGCGCCTGCTGCGCCAGGCTGCGGCGCTGCTGCAGCAAGGCGGCGTGCTCGCCGTGCCCACCGATTCGAGCTACGCGCTCGTGTGCCAGCTCGACGACAAGCAGGCCGTGGAGCGCCTGCGCCGCGTGCGCCAGGTCGATGACAAGCACCTGCTCACCCTGTTGTGCTCGCGACTTGTCGCAGCTTGCGAACTACGCGCGCGTCGACAACCGGCAATACCGCTTGCTCAAGCTCGGCACGCCCGGGCCCTACACCTTCATTCTCGAAGCGTCCAAGGAAGTGCCGCGCCGCGTGAGCCACCCGCAGCGCAAGACCATAGGCCTGCGCGTGCCTGCGCGCAAAGGGCTGCAGATGCTGCTCGAGTTGCATGGCGCGCCGCTGCTCGCCACCACCCTGATCCCGCCCGGCGAGAGCGCACCGCTCAACGACGCGCAGGAAATCCGCGCGCGCTACGAGCATGCGATCGACGCCGTGGTCGATGCCGGCCCTTGTCCCGCCGAGCCCACCACAGTGCTAGACCTCGTGCCCATGGCCACAGGCGGCGAGCCCGTGGTGCTGCGCGAGGGCCGCGGCAGCTTGGAGGCGCTGGGGCTTTGAGCGATTTTTATAGTCTTTTTGGCCTCTAGCCCTTATACAGAAAGCGCAAGCAGCTACTTTTTTAGTAGCTTATTGCGCCGCCAGAACCAGCTGCTCGAGTTTCCGCGTATCGGCGCAGAAGCTGCGGATGCCTTCGGCGAGCTTTTCCGTGGCCATTGCGTCCTCATTGAGCGCGAAGCGAAAGCCCGGCTCGTCGTAGTGCACGGGCGCGATGTCCATCGCGCGTGCGGCCTCGGCTCCTAGCGCACGCTGCAGCGGCGCCTCGCTCGCGGCGAGCTGCGCGAGCAGCTCGGGCGCAATCGTGAGCAAATCGCAGCCCGCGAGCGCAATGATCTGCCCCACGTTGCGAAAGCTCGCGCCCATCACCTCGGTGGCGATGCCGAAGTGCTTGTAGTAGTGGTAAATCTGGCGCACCGAGCGCACGCCGGGGTCGTTCGCGCCGGCCATCGCGGCCTCGTCCCACTGTGCGCCGGCCTGCTTTTTGTACCAGTCGTAGATGCGCCCGACGAAGGGCGAGATCAGCTGCACCCTGGCCTGCGCGCAGGCCACGGCCTGGCAGAACGAGAACAGCAGCGTGAGGTTGGTGTGGATGCCGCGGCGCTCGAGCTGCTCGGCTGCGCGAATGCCCTCCCAGGTCGAGGCGATCTTGATGAGCACGCGGTCTATGTGTATGCCTTCGGCCTGGTAGAGCTCGATGAGGCGCTCCGCGCGCGCCACCGTGGCGCTGGTGTCGAAGCTCAGGCGCGCATCGACCTCGGTGGAGACGCGCCCCGGGATGACGGCCAGAATCTCGCAGCCAAAGCGCACGAGCAGGCGGTCTATCAGCGCGTCCATGGGCTGCCCGCGCCAGCGCGCCACCGTGGTTTGCAGCAGCGGCGCGTATTCGGGTTTTTGCACCGCCTTGAGGATCAGCGAGGGATTGGTCGTGGCATCCCGCGGCTGGTATTGCGCCAGCTGCTGGAAGTCGCCGGTGTCGGCAACCACGGTCGTGTACTGTTTGAGGGCTTCGAGCTGGTTCATGGCAAAACAAAGGAAAAAAGCCGGCAGCATTGGTCGAATGGGCACTGTCAGCTATTCATTTTAGGGTGCGCTGGTGTCGTGGCCGAATGTATGGCTGAAAGTGCGAGCCCACAGTGGTAATGCCCATCTCGCGCAGGCCCATGCGCAGGTCCGCCCTGGCTCCCTACAATTGGCCGCACCTTGGAGCCGTACTACGGCGGGGATCGTTGATGATTGGGAGACATGAACATGGCAGTGTTTGAACTCGACGGCATGGTGCCGCAGCTGGCAGATTCGGCCTGGGTGGCCGAGAGCGCGCAGGTGATCGGCCGCGTGACGCTGGGCGCGCAGGCGAGCGTGTGGTGCGGCGCGGTGCTGCGCGGCGACGCCGACAGCATCACCGTAGGTGCGGGCAGCAACATCCAGGACGCGAGCGTGCTGCATGCCGACACCGGCCAGCCGCTCGTCGTGGGCGAGCGCGTGACCGTGGGCCACATGGTCATGCTGCACGGCTGCACCATAGGCGACGAGTCGCTCATAGGCATAGGCGCCGTGGTGCTGAACGGGGCAAAAATCGGCAAGAACTGTCTCGTGGGCGCAGGCGCGCTCGTGACCGAGGGCAAAGAATTCCCCGACGGCTCGATGATCCTCGGCAGCCCCGCCAAGGTGGTGCGCCAGCTCACGCCCGAGCAAATCGAAGGGCTACGCCAGAGCGCGCAGCATTACATCGAAAACGCGCGCCGTTTCCAGCGCAGTCTGCACAAGCTGGCGTGAGTTCCTTTGGGTCTTTTTCTTTTTTGCCCTACCGAAGAACCTTCGACAACGAAAGTCGCGCGTGTCTGAATTACACAAATTTCTGTTCGAAGGCTTGCCCGTGCGCGGCATGCTGGTGCGGCTGACTGACGCCTGGCGCGACATCCTGCAGCGTCGCGCGGCCAATTCCGCCACTGGCCCCTATCCGGCGCCGGTGCGCGCCTTGCTCGGTGAAATGGCGGCAGCGGCGGTGCTGATGGAGTCCAACATCAAATTCAATGGCGCGCTGGTGCTGCAGGTGTTTGGCGACGGCCCGGTCAAGCTCGCCGTGGTCGAGGTGCAGCCCGACCTGAGCCTGCGCGCCACGGCCACGGTGCGCGGCCCCGTGGCCGAGGACGCTACGCTGGGCCAGATGCTCAACGTCGAAGGCGGCGGGCGCTGCGCGATCACGCTGGACCCCAAGGACAAGTCGGCAGGGCAGCAGCCTTACCAGGGCGTGGTGCCGCTCGAAGATGCGCGCTACCGCAGCTTTGCGGGCATCTCGGACGTGCTGCAGCACTACATGCTGCAGTCCGAGCAGCTCGACACCGTGCTGGTGCTGGCTGCCAATGATGAACTCGCGGCCGGTCTGTTGATTCAGCGCATGCCGGCTGCGGGCGAGGGCAACCTGGCGCAACGTCGGGGTTGCGCGGAGCATGAAGACCAGATCGGTGTGAACGAAGACTACAACCGCATCGCGCACCTGGCTGCGAGCCTCACGCGCGAGGAGCTGCTCTCGCTCGATGCAGACACCATCTTGCACCGCCTGTTCTGGGAGGAAAACCTGCTGCGCTTCGAGCCCTTGCAAGGCGCGCGCGGGCCGCGCTTTGCCTGCAGCTGCAGCCGCGCGCGCGTGAGCGCCATGCTGCGCAGCCTGGGCGAGCCAGAGGCCGAAAGTATTCTGGCCGAGCGCGGCGAGGTCGAGGTGGGCTGCGAGTTCTGCGGCCAGCAGTACCGCTTCGACGCCGTCGATGTGGCGCAGATTTTTGCGGCCCCGCCCGATGTGCCGAACGCACCTTTTGCGCCACCAGGGCCGCAGGGGCTGCAGTGACAATGGATTGGTGATCACTACGACAAGGAGACTGGATGAAACCCCAAACAGCCATCGTGGCGGTGTCCGAGATGAAACCCGGGCGATACCCGCACTACAACGGCATGGAGATGTATCGGCAGGTGCTCGCGCAATTTCTGCTCGATTGGCCGCAGCTGCGCCCGTCCGACATCCAGGGCCTGATGTCGGCGCCGGCGGGCATGGCCTCGGCCGAGGGCGTCGATGTGTTCGCGCACGAAAAAATCGCTGAGGAGCTGGGCATAGAGCCAACTTTCAGCGAAACCATCAACGCGGGCGGCGCAACCTACGCGCTCATGCTGATCCGCGCGAGCCTGGCCATAGAGCGCGGCCTGTGTGATTCGGTGCTGTGCCTGGGCGCGGGGCGCTTTCCCAACGTGGGCAGTGGCATGGCCGAGACCATGAGCAAGCTCATCAGCCACCCGGAATTCGAATATCCGTATGGCACCTACATCCCGCCGATTTTTGCGCTCAACGCCACGCGCCACATGCACGAGTTCGGCACCACGCGCGAGCAGCTCGCGCAGGTGGCCGTGTCGCAGCGCGCCTGGTCGCTGCTGCACCCGGACGCGCTGATGGCGCCGCAAGGCCCGCTGACTGTGGACAAGGTGCTGTCCTCGCGTCCGATCGCCTACCCCTTCAACCTGCTCGACTGCTCGGTGCCCTGCGAGGGCGGCTCGGCCGTGCTGCTCGTCTCCGCGCGGCTTGCCACGCGCTACGCCAAACAGCCCTGCTACCTGCTCGGCTATGGCGAAAAGCACACGCATTCGAGCATCAGCCAGGCGCACGACCTGACCACGCTGGGCTCCAAGGAAACCGGTGCCAAGGCCTACCGCATGGCCGGCGTGGGTCCGGCGGACATGGACTTTGCGCAGCTCTACGACTCGTTCAGCATCAACCCCATCATCTACGCCGAAGACCTGGGCCTGTGCGCCAAAGGGCAGGGCGGGGCCTTTTTTGCCGGCGGGCGCACGGCGCCGGGCGGAGAATTCCCGGTCAACACCTATGGTGGACTGATGTCCTTCGGCCACGTGGGCGACGCCTCAGGCCAGACCATGATCGTCGAAGCCGCGCGCCAGATCATGGGCATCGCCGGGCCGCAGCGCCAGCTGGCCAAGGCCGGCCTCGGCGTCGTGCACTGCTACGGCGGCATGATGGCCGAGCACGCGACCCTCGTACTCGGGAGGCAGTCATGAACACGAACCACACAAATCCCAAACCCATCCCCGAAGTCAGCCCGCACAGCAAGCCCTACTGGGATGCAGCGCAGCGTGGCGAGCTCGTGTTCCAGCGCTGCCGGGGCACGGGCAAGCCTTTTTTGTATCCCCGGCCCTGGAGCCCGTTCGACTTTTCGCCCGACCCGGTGTGGGAAAAGGCCAGCGGCCGCGGCACGGTGTTCAGCTACACCATCGTCTATCAGCCGCCCTATGAGGCGTTCCGCGACGATTGCCCGTTCGTGATGGCCATCATCGAGCTTGAAGAGGGGCCGCGCCTCATGAGCAACATCCTGCACTGCGACCCGCAGTCGGTCTATATCGGCATGCCCGTGAAGCTGTGCTTCGAGACGCGCGCGGGCGGCTTCAAGATTCCGCAGTTCGAGCCAGCCTGAGGCCGGAGCAGACCTCGCGGCGGCTTTGCCGCGAGGTCTGGGAATGGCAGGGGCGGCGCCGTGCCGCCCCTGTTTTATTTGCTCGGGCGCTGGATTTCGCCGAACACGCGGCCCATGACCTCGTTGGCCGACGCGAAGGGCTTGGCGCTGCGCATGTCGCAGATGCGCGTGTAGTTGTCGCGCACTTCTTCGGGGGCGGGCACCTGGCCGTCGCCCAGCAGCACGCCTTCGCCTTCCATGATTTGCACGCGCGCGTAGTAGCCGGCGCCGACCTCGACGATATCCCCCGTGGCCTGGTTTTCGGCGGCGCAGAACCAGGCCACCATGGACGAAACGTATTCGGGTTTGAGCCGTGGCTTGACGTCCGCGGCGATCAGGTCTTCCGTCATGCGCGTGAGCGCGATCGGCGCCACGGTGTTGACGCGGATGTCGTACTTGGCGCCTTCGTGCTTGAGCGCGTTCATGAGGCCCACGATGCCCAGCTTGGCCGCCGCGTAGTTGGCCTGGCCGAAGTTGCCAAACAAGCCGGCGGCCGAAGTGGTCATCACGATGCGCCCGAAGTTGGCCTCTTTCATGTGCGGCCAGGCGGCCATGGTGCAGTAGGCCGAGCCCGCCAGGTGCACGGCCACGACGGCGTCGAAGTCCTGCGGTGTCATTTTCAGGATGGTGCGGTCGCGCAGGATGCCGGCGTTGTTCACCAGAATGTCCACGCGCCCCCATTGGTCGATGGCGGCTTGCACCATGCGTTGGGCGCCTTCGGGGCTCGCGACCGAATCCGCATTGGCAATGGCCGTGCCGCCCGCAGCCTGGATTTCGGCCACTACCTGCTGCGCCGGCGTGAGCGAGCTACCGCTGCCATCGACGGCGCCGCCGAGGTCGTTGACCACGACTTTGGCGCCGCGCGAGGCCAGCAGCAAAGCATGGCTGCGGCCCAAGCCCGAGCCCGCGCCGGTGACGATGGCGACGCGGTTGTCGAAACGAATGCTCATGGGTGTCTCCTTAGTGTCATTGCAGGTCAATGAAATCCGTATCGGGTGTTTTGTCCGGTTTTGCCAGGTTTTGCGCCGCTTTGGCACCGGCTTTACGAGCGTACGATGGGTGCAATACGCGAGTCATCCGAACGTTTGTTAGGATAGCAGGTTCATCGCTGTGATGTCGTTCCTTCCTCTTTCATTTTGATCGGTTCCCCATGAGCATCAAAAGACAAGCCTGTATTGTGGGTGCCTACGAGCACCCCACACGCAAAGCGCCGGACAAGACCGTCGCCCAACTGCACGCCGAATCCGCACGCGGCGCCCTCGAAGACGCGGGGCTTTCGCCGAGTGACGTCGACGGTTATTTTTGCGCCGGCGACGCGCCGGGCCTGGGCATGCTGAGCATGGCCGATTACATGGGCCTGCGCCCGCGCCACGTCGATTCGACCGAAACCGGCGGCTCCTCGTACATCGCGCACGTGGCGCACGCCACGCAGGCCATCATGGCGGGCAAGTGCAACGTCGCACTCATCACCTTGGCCGGGCGCCCGCGCTCCGAGGCTTCGAGCGGGACGATACCGCGCAATTTCGGCCCCAACGTGCCCGAGTCGCCGTTCGAGACGCCCTACGGCCCGGTCACGGTGAACATGTATGCCATCGTGGCTCAGCGGCATATGTACGAATTCGGCACCACCGCAGAGCAACTTGCCTGGATCAAGGTCGCGGCCTCGCACCATGCGCAGCACAACCCCAACGCCATGCTGCGCGACGTGGTCACCGTCGAGGACGTGGTGAATTCGCCCATGATCGCCGACCCGCTGCACAAGCTCGATTGCTGCGTGGTCAGCGATGGCGGCGGCGCGCTGATCGTCGCGCGGCCCGAGATCGCGCGTTCGCTCAAGCGCCCCATCGTCAACGTGCTCGGTGCGGGCGAGGCACCCAAGGGGCTCAACGGCGGCAAGGTCGATCTTTCGTACTCGGGCGCGGCCTGGTCGGGCCCGCGCGCGTTTGCCGAGGCGGGCGTGACGCCAGCGGACATCCAATACGCCTCGATCTACGACAGCTTTACGATCACCGTGCTGATGCAGCTCGAAGACCTGGGTTTTTGCAAGAAGGGCGAGGGCGGCAAGTTCGTCGCCGACGGCAATCTGATCTCCGGCGTAGGCAAGCTGCCCTTCAATACCGACGGCGGCGGCCTGTGCAACAACCACCCGGCCAACCGCGGCGGCATCACCAAGGTGATAGAGGCTGTGCGCCAGTTGCGCGGCGAGGCGCACCCCGCGGTGCAAGTGAAAAACTGCACGCTGGCGCTTGCCCAAGGCACCGGCGGCAGACTCGGCGCTTTGCACGGTAGCGCCACTTTGATTCTCGAAAGGGCTTGAGACCATGACGACATCCACCCCCGCGCGCACCATCGCTTCGCCTGAGATCTGGCCCGACAACAAGGAATTCTGGGCTGCGGCGCAATCGGGCAAATTGCTCGTCAAACACTGCCGTGCCTGCAACCAGCCACACTGGTATCCGCGCCCCTTGTGCCCGTTTTGCATGAGCGAGCAGACCGAGTGGCGAGAGGCTGCCGGCACCGGCACGATCTACACCTTCAGCATCAACCGCCGCGTCGGCCCCGTGCCCTACGTGATCGCCTACGTCACGCTCGACGAGGGCGTGAGCATGCTGACCAACATCGTCGATTGCGACTTCGAGGCCCTGCGCATCGGCGACCGCGTCAAGGTGGTGATGAAGCCGAGCGAAAACGGCACCATGGTGCCGATGTTCACGCCGGTGTGAGCTGGCAAACGGAAAACGGGGCGCCGGTTTGTCCGAACCGGCGCCCCGTACCGTTTTGCCGAGGTGTTTTCAGCGCGGCGCGATCTGCACGTAGATTTCGTTGGGCTTGACCATGCCCAGCTCGCTGCGCGCCTTGTCTTCAACCATTTCCAGCCCCTCCTTGAGGTCGTTGACCTCGGCCGCGAGCCGCTCGTTGGCCTGCTGGGCCTGGGCGTTTGCGGCTTTTTGTGCGGCGAGCTGCTGCTGCAGGCTGCGCACGTGCGCGACGCTGCCGCGCCCGAGCCAGAGCTGGGCGTGCAAAGCCACCAGCAAGGCCAGCAGCACGAAGGGAACGAAGCGCCCGCCCATGATGGCTCGGTGGCGGTGGATGGCGGCGCGGCGCGCTGTCAGCGCAGGTTGTAGAACGCCGCGCGGCCCGGGTAGTGGGCGATGTCGCCCAGGTCTTCCTCGATGCGCAGCAACTGGTTGTATTTGGCCATGCGGTCGCTGCGGCTCAGCGAGCCGGTCTTGATCTGGCCCGCGTTGGTGCCCACGGCGATGTCGGCGATGGTGGCGTCTTCGGTCTCGCCCGAGCGGTGGCTGATGACGGCGGTGTAGCCCGCACGCTTGGCCATTTCGATGGCCTGGAAGGTTTCGGTCAGCGTGCCGATCTGGTTGATCTTGATGAGGATGGAGTTGGCGATGCCTTTGTCTATGCCTTCCTTGAGGATCTTGGTGTTGGTGACGAACAGGTCGTCGCCCACGAGCTGCACGTTCTTGCCCAAGCGCTCGGTCAGGTGCTTCCAGCCGTCCCAGTCGCCCTCGGCCATGCCGTCTTCGATGCTGATGATGGGGTACTTGTCGCACCAGCTTGCGAGCATGTCGGTCCACTGCGCGGCCGCGAGCTGTAGGCCGCCTTCGCCCGCGAGCACGTACTTGCCGTCGCGGTAAAACTCGCTCGCCGCGCAGTCCAGGCCCAGCGCGATCTGCTCGCCCGCGCTGTAGCCCGCGGTGTCGATCGCCTGCAGGATGAGCTGGATTGCGGCCTCGTGGTTGGCCACGTTCGGGGCAAAGCCGCCCTCGTCGCCCACGGCCGTGCTCATGCCCTTGTCGTTGATGATTTTCTTGAGCGCGTGGAACACCTCGGCGCCCCAGCGCAGGGCTTCGCGAAAGTTCGGTGCGCCCACGGGGATGAGCATGAACTCCTGCAGGTCGAGGCTGTTGTTCGCGTGCGCGCCGCCGTTGATCACGTTCATCATGGGCACGGGCAGCTGCATGCTGCCCATGCCGCCGAAGTAGCGGTACAGCGGCAGGCCCGATTCTTCAGCGGCTGCGCGCGCCACGGCCATGCTCACGGCGAGCAGCGCGTTCGCGCCCAGGCGGGCCTTGTTGTCGGTGCCGTCGAGGTCGATCAGCGTGCGGTCGAGAAAAGCCTGCTCGCTCGCGTCCAGGCCCAGCACGGCTTCGGAGATTTCGGTGTTGACGTGCTCGACCGCCTTGAGCACGCCCTTGCCAGCGTAGCGGCTCTTGTCGCCGTCGCGCAGTTCGATGGCTTCGCGGCTGCCCGTGGAGGCGCCCGAGGGCACGGCGGCGCGGCCCATCACGCCCGACTCGAGCAGGACGTCGCACTCGACGGTGGGGTTGCCGCGGCTGTCGAGGATTTCGCGGCCGACGATGTCAACGATGGCACTCATGGGGCTTTTCCTTTGCAAGGTTTTATGAACAAAATAGGGCTCTAGTGCTTATGCAGCCTG
>CAVPUD010000006.1:0-10353 GCA_963708545.1 uncultured beta proteobacterium
GTGTTGAGCGAGTACGTCATAGGCAGGAAATAAGCAAGCGATGAGCTTACCCGATACGCTGGCGCCGCCGGTAGCGTCTGGTAACGATGCGGACGGCATCGCCGCGCGCTGCTGCGCAAAGCCCGCCCGCCGGTTTTTACAATCACTGCGATAGGCAAATCTTGCCCCCACGACGCGCCTCGTGCCCGCTTTTTGGCCGATACTGGCGCGCACAGCATTCCTCTTCACTCCAGCGCATACACCATGTCCAGCACCCCACACGCACAAGTTCTGATCCTCGGCTCGGGCCCGGCGGGCTACACGGCGGCAATCTACGCCGCGCGCGCCAATCTGCGCCCCATGCTGATCACGGGCATCGCCCAGGGCGGCCAGCTCATGACCACCACCGAGGTGGACAACTGGCCCGCCGACGTCAACGGCGTGCAAGGGCCCGAGCTGATGCAGCGCTTTCAGGCGCACGCCGAGCGCTTTGGCACGCAGATCGTGTTCGACCATATCCACAAGGTCGATTTCAGCCGGCGCCCGTTCACGCTCACGGGCGACAGCGGCACCTACACCTGCGACACACTGGTCATCGCCACGGGTGCCTCGGCCAAATACCTGGGGCTGCCTTCGGAGCAGGCATTCATGGGCAAGGGCGTGTCAGGCTGCGCGACCTGCGACGGCTTTTTTTACCGCGACCAGGACGTGTGCGTGGTGGGCGGCGGCAACACCGCCGTGGAGGAGGCCCTGTACCTCTCGAACATCGCGCGCAAGGTCACCGTGGTGCACCGGCGCGACAAGTTCCGCGCCGAGCCCATCATGGTGGACAAGCTGATGGAAAAAGTCGCCGCGGGCAAGATCGAGCTCAAACTCTTTCACACCCTGGATGAAGTGCTGGGCGACGACAGCGGCGTGACGGGCATTCGCATCAAGAACGTGCAGGACGGCAGCACCGAGGAGATCGCACTACAAGGCTGCTTCATCGCGATCGGCCACGCGCCCAACACCGGCATTTTCGAGGGCCAGCTCGCCATGGAAAACGGCTACATCCTCACGCAAGGCGGGCACAAGGGCTTTGCCACGCAAACCAGCGTGCCCGGCATTTTTGCCGCCGGCGACGTACAGGACCACGTCTATCGCCAGGCCATCACGAGTGCCGGCACTGGCTGCATGGCGGCGCTCGATGCGCAGCGCTTTCTGGAGCAGCAGGGCTGACGGGGCGGAAAAAGGCGAGCACCGTGTTTTTGCTGCTACAATTGCGGTCTTTCCGAAAAGACCCAGGCGCGTAGCTCAGCTGGTTAGAGCACCACCTTGACATGGTGGGGGTCGTTGGTTCGAGTCCAATCGCGCCTACCACATTCCGCAATCCCGAATCGCGTTGCCAGACGCGCGCGTGCACAAAGGCAACGCATGGCGCGTTGCCATATCGCACCCCCCAAAGCGCTGGCCATGCACCACTGCTCTTGAACCGAGCAGCACATCCCCAAGCTAGCAGCCATGAAAATCGCTCAAGAAATCCGTGCCGGCAATGTCATCATGCACGGCAAAGACCCCATGGTCGTGCTCAAGACCGAATACTCGCGCGGCGGCCGCAACTCGGCCACCGTGCGCATGAAGCTCAAGAGCCTGATCGCCAACTTCAACACCGAAGTCGTGTTCAAGGCCGACGACAAAATCGACAACATCGTGCTGGAAAAAAAGGAGTGCACCTATTCCTACTTTGCCGATCCGATGTACGTGTGGATGGACACCGACTACAACCAGTATGAGGTCGAGGCCGAAAACATGGGCGACGCGCTCAACTACCTCGAAGAAGGCATGCCCGCCGAGGTGGTGTTTTATGAAGGCAAGGCCATTTCGGTCGAATTGCCGACTTCGGTGGTGCGCGAAGTGACCTGGACCGAGCCCGCCGTCAAGGGCGACACTTCGGGCAAGGTGCTCAAGCCCGCAAAGATCGCCACGGGCTTCGACGTGCCAGTGCCGATCTTCGTCGAACAAGGCGACAAGATCGAAATCGACACGCGCACGGCCGAATACCGCAAGCGTGTGTGAGCAAACGCCAATGCGCAGAAAAAAGGCTTCCTTCGGGAAGCCTTTTTTATTGGGTGGTCGGCGGCTCAAACGCCTCGCCGCACACCCTCACACCGGCTGCGCCACGAGGTCGTGCCCCTGTGCGCCCACGACGCGTGCGCGCGTGAATTCGCCCACTTTGAGCGTCTTGCTGATTTTTTCTGGCGGCAGCAGGTGCACCACGCCGTCGATCTCGGGCGCGTCGGCCCAGCTGCGGCCCGTGCCGCCTTTTTTGCCCTGGTTGGGTGCCGCATCGACGAGCACCTGCAGGGTCGTGCCCACGCGGCGCTGCAGCTTGGCCACGGAAACCTGCTCGGCCACGGCCATGAAGCGCGCGCGCCGCTCCTCGCGCAGCTCGGGCGGCAGCATGCCCGGTAATGCATTGGCCGCGGCGCCGGCGACGTCGCTGTAGGCGAAGCAGCCCGCGCGGTCGATCTGCGCGGCGCGCACGAAGTCGAGCAGGTGCGCGAATTCCTCCTCGGTCTCGCCAGGGAAACCCGCGATGAAGGTGCTGCGGATCACGAGCTCAGGGCAAATCGCACGCCAGCGCTCGATGCGCTCGAGGTTTTTCTCGCCGCTTGCGGGGCGCTTCATGCGCTGCAGCACCGCGGGGTGGCTGTGCTGGAAGGGCACGTCGAGGTAGGGCAGCACCAGCCCTTCGGCCATGAGCGGGATCAAGGCATCGACGCTCGGGTACGGATAGACGTAATGCAGCCGCACCCAGGCGCCGTGCGCCGCAGCCAGTTCGCCGAGCGCCTGCACGAGTTCGAGCGTGCGCGTCTTGATCGGCTTGCCGTCCCAAAAGCCCGTGCGGTAGTGCACATCGACGCCGTAGGCCGAGGTGTCCTGGCTGATCACGAGCAGCTCTTTGACGCCGCCCTCGAACAGCGCGCGCGCCTCGTTCAGCACCTCGCCCACGGGGCGCGAGACCAAGTCGCCGCGCATCGAGGGAATGATGCAAAAGGTGCAGCGGTGGTTGCAGCCCTCGCTGATTTTGAGGTAGGCGTAGTGGCGCGGCGTGAGCTTGAGCCCCGCGACGCCGAAGCCGCCGGGCACGAGGTCGGTGAACGGGTCATGCGGTTTGGGCAGGTGCTGGTGCACGGCGTCCATGACCTCCTGCGTGGCGTGCGGGCCCGTGACGGCGAGCACGCGCGGGTGCAGCGCGCGCACCAGGCTACCGCCCGCTGCTGTCCGTGCGCGCACCCAGGCAGCCCGTGACGATGACCTTGCCGTTTTCGGCCAGCGCCTCGCCAATGGTGTCCAGGCTTTCCTGCACGGCCGCGTCGATGAAGCCGCAGGTGTTGACGATCACGAGGTCTGCGCCCGCGAAAGTCTTGGAGGTTTGGTAGCCCTCGGCGCTCAACTGCGTGAGGATCAGCTCCGAATCCGTGAGCGCCTTGGGGCACCCGAGGCTCACGAAACCGATGCGCGGCGCCGTAGAGCTACCGGAAGACGTACTGGAAGAGGAAAGAGAAGAAGTCGGGGAGGCAGCATTCATCCGGGTATTGTCCCCGATGGGGCGCCCCTTCGGGCGTCATTGCGAGGGCCGGCAGGCCCGCGGCAATCCATGCAGCCTTGGGTTCAGCGCCTGTGCCCCATCCAAAGTGCGGACTGGATTGCCGCGCCCCTGCGGGGCTCGCAATGACGGCGATCTTTCAGGGGGTTCAACGTTTGAGACCGAAGGCGCCGAGCATCTGCTCGGTTTGCTTTTGCATTTGTGCGAGCGCTTTTTGCGACTGCTCGACGTAATTGCCCATCATGCCGGAGAGCATGGGCGACTGCAGGCTCATGAACTGCGTCCACATCTCGGGCGTGAGGTTTTTTGCCTGCTCGGTGAGCTTGGTCTGCATTTCGGTGAAGGCCTGGATGTTCTTTTCGAGGTAGGCACCCATGAAGCCCTGCATCGCGTGGCCGTAGAAGCGGATGATGTTCGCGAGCACGGCTTCGGTGAGGATGGGCGCGCCCGCGGCTTCTTCTTCGAGGATGATCTGCAGCAGGATGCTGCGCGTGAGGTCTTCACCCGTTTTGGCGTCGCGCACGACGAAGTCCTCGTGCGCCATGACGAGCTGGCGCACCTGGTCGAGCGTGATGTAGGTCGAGGTGCCGGTGTCGTACAAACGGCGGTTGGGGTATTTTTTGATCACCCGCGCTGCCGGTTTGGCGGCGCGGGCATCTTTGGCGTCAGGCACGAAGGTCCTCCTTGGATTCTCGGATTCTCGCTTTGCAGCCGATTTTAGGGAGCCCATGCCCTGCACCACCGAAGGATTACCCTGATGCGCGCGGCCGCTGAAATCAATGCCGAATCGGCCATGGAGGAAATACCATCAAGCACAAGCAGCTATAAAATACTTAGCAATTTCAGGCTGCGCCTATGCTCGGCACGAGGCGCATCACGGGCTGGCCCTGGCGCAGCGCCGCGGTGAAGGCCAGCATGCGGTCTATGGGCAGGCGCGCGCGCGGGATCAGCGCCGGATCGACGTGCACCGCGTTTGCGCCCGTCTCCAACACCCGCGCGACGCCGGCGAGGCTGTTCATCGCCATCCAGGGGCAATGTGCGCAGCTTTTGCAGGTGGCGCTGCGGCCGGCCGTGGGCGCCTCGTAGAACACCTTGCCGGGGTTGAGCGTGCGCAGCTTGTGCAGCATGCCGTTGTCGGTGGCGACGATGAATTCGCGCGCTTCGGATTCGCGCGCCGCGCGCAGGATGCCCGAGGTCGAGCCCACGAAGTCCGCGAGCGCGATGACCTCGGCCGGGCTTTCGGGGTGCACGAGCACCATGGCGCCGGGGTGTTCTTTTTTGAGCGCGGCGAGCTCGAAGGCTTTGAACTCGTCGTGCACGATGCAGGCGCCGTTCCAGCACACCATGTCGGCGCCAGTTTCGGCGCGGATGTAGTCGCCCAGATGCCGGTCGGGCGCCCAGAGGATCTTGTGGCCCTGGTCTTTGAGCGCGCGCACGATGTCGAGCGCGCAGCTCGACGTGACCAGCCAGTCGGCGCGCGCCTTCACGGCGGCGCTGGTGTTGGCATAGACGACCACGGTGCGGTCGGGGTGCGCATCGCAAAAGGCGTTGAACGCTTCGATCGGGCAGCCGAGGTCGAGCGAGCAGGTCGCGTCGAGGTCGGGCATGAGCACGGTCTTTTCGGGCGAGAGGATTTTGGCCGTCTCGCCCATGAAGCGCACGCCTGAGACCACCAGCGTCTGCGCCGGATGGTCGCGCCCGAAGCGCGCCATTTCGAGCGAGTCGCTCACGATGCCGCCGGTCTCCTCGGCCAGGTCTTGCAAGTCGGGGTGCACGTAGTAGTGCGACACCATGACAGCATTGCGCTCCTGCAGCAGGCGGCGGATTGTGTCTTTGAGCGCAGCGCGCTCGGCAGGGCCAGGCTCGGGCGGCACGCGCGCCCAGGCGTGTTGGGTCGAACACACCGGCCCGCCTTCGAGGCGATCGACGGGTTGCTCGTACTCGACGTCCTTGAGCGGGGCCGAAACGGGAATCACGGATGATGCGGTGGTCATGAGAGCTCCTGCAGGCGCATCGAATAGTCGATGGCCTCGATGTCCTTGGTCAAAGTGCCTATGGAGATGCGGTCCACGCCGGTTTCGGCCAGCGCGCGCAGGTTTGCAAGCGTCACGCCACCCGAGATTTCGAGCACGGCGCGGCCCGCGTTGATGCGTACGGCCTCGCGCAGCGTGGGCAAGTCCATGTTGTCGAGCAGCACCATGGTGGCGCCGGCGTCCAGCGCCTCGTGCAGCTGCGCGAGCGTCTCGACTTCGATCTGGATGAACTTCGCGCGCGCCGCAACCTGCTGCGCTGTTTGTAGCACGGCACGCACGCCACCTGCCGCGGCGATGTGGTTTTCTTTGATGAGCACGGCGTCGTACAAACCGATGCGGTGGTTGGTGCCGCCACCCGTGCGCACGGCGTACTTCTGCGCCAGGCGCAGGCCCGGCAAGGTCTTGCGCGTATCGACGATGCACGCGCGCGTGCCCTGCACCGCCTCCACGTACCGCGCGGTCTTGGTCGCCACGGCCGAGAGCAGCTGCAAAAAGTTGAGCGCCGTGCGCTCGGCGCTGAGCAGCGCGCGCGCCTGGCCTTGCACCTCGAGCACGACCTGCTCGGGCGCGCAGCGCTGGCCCTCGGCCACGTGCCAGGTGATCTGTACGCCGGGGTCGAGCGCGCGCAGCGCCGCCTCGGCCCAGGGCGCACCGCAGACCACCGCGGCCTCGCGTGCGAGGATGCGCGCGTGCGCCCGGCGTGCGGCGGGAATCAAGGCCGCGGTCAAGTCGCCAGGCCCCACGTCCTCGGCCAGCGCGCGCGCCACGTCGGCCTGCGCGAGTGCCTGCACGGCGGCGGCAGAGGAAAGGTCGATGTCGGGATAAATGTTGGAACCGGTCATGGGGGCAAGCATAGCCGCTTTGGCTTGGCATAGACTCTCGCCCAATTTTCCAACCCCAGACTGGAGCTGCCATGTCCGCTACCGAATCGACCTCCAGCGCTTCCGGCGCCACGCCCTACGGCACCATTCCGCCCGCCTCGCCGCTGCCGCAGCGCCGCCCCGTGAGCCTGCCGCGCCTGGCGCAGATGCGCGCCGCGGGCGAAAAAATCACCATGCTCACGGCCTACGACGCCACCTTCGCCGCCGTGGCCGACGTCGCGGGCGTGGAGTGCATCCTCGTGGGCGACTCGCTCGGCATGGTCTGCCAGGGGCTGCCGAGCACCGTGGGCGTGACGCTCGCCACCATGGTCTACCACACCGAAAGCGTGGCGCGCGGGCTGCACCGCGTGCAGGGCACCTCATGGCTGGTGGCCGACCTGCCCTACGGCACCTACACCGAAAGCCGCGAACAGGCGCTGCGCAGCGCCTGCGCGCTGATGCAGGCGGGCGCGCACATGGTGAAGATCGAGGGCGGCGGCTGGATCACGCCGACGGTGGAATTCCTCGTGCAGCGCGGCATCCCCGTCTGCGGCCACCTGGGCCTGACGCCGCAAACCGTGCATGCGCTCGGCGGCTACCGCGTGCAAGGCAAGTCCGACAACGCCGCGCGCACACTGCGCCAGCACGCGCACGAGCTCCAGGAAGCCGGCGCGGCCATGCTCGTGCTCGAGATGGTGCCCGCCGCACTGGCGGCCGAAATCACCACCGAACTGCAGCACTGCCACACCATAGGCATAGGCGCGGGCAAAGGCACGGCCGGCCAGGTGCTGGTGCTGCACGACATGCTGGGCATGAACCTGGGCAAGATGCCCAAATTCGTGCACAACTTCATGCAGGACGCGGGCAGCGTGCGCGGCGCGATCGAGGCCTACGTGCACGCCGTGAAGGAAGGGCGCTTTCCCGACGATGCCTTGCACGCATGGTAAGGCTGCTCCCTTTTCTCGCCCGCTCTCTACCGCCACCTACTGCCACCTGCTCCTACGCGCGCATTCGCGCGCAACTTGCTGCGTTTCCTTTGATATTTCGTATGCTGATCACCCGCACCATCCCCGAACTGCGCCAAGCCCTGTCCGCCTACCGCCGCCCGGCCTTCGTGCCCACCATGGGCAACCTGCACGAAGGGCATCTTTCGCTCGTGCGCCAGGCCAAGCCGCTGGGCGACGTGACGGTGGCGAGCATCTTCGTGAACCGCCTGCAGTTTTTGCCGCACGAAGACTTCGACAGCTATCCGCGCACCTGGGAGGCCGACTGCGACAAGCTGCGCGCCACGGGCTGCGACATCGTCTTTGCGCCGCGCGAGAGCGACATGTACCCCGAGCCGCAGACCTTCAAGGTGCAGCCCGACCCGCGCCTGGCCGACATCCTCGAAGGCCAGTTTCGCCCGGGGTTTTTCACGGGCGTGTGCACCGTGGTGATGAAGCTGTTTCTCGCCGTGTTCTTCGGCCAGCGCGAAGGGGTGGCCGCGTTTGGCCAGAAGGACTACCAGCAGCTCATGGTGATCCGCCAGATGGTGCGGCAGTTCGCGCTACCGATTCAGGTGCACGCAGGCCAGACCTGCCGCGCCGAAGACGGCCTCGCGCTGAGTTCGCGCAACCACTACCTGAGCCCCGCCGAGCGCGAAGAGGCCAAGGCCCTCACGCAGGCGCTGCGGCAGCTCGCCGAGCGCTGGTGCGCGGCACGCACGGCCGGCGCCCCAGAGGCCGAGGCGCTCGAGCAGCAGGCTATGGACGCACTGCGTGCGCGCGGCTGGCAGCCCGACTACCTCACGGTGCGCCGCCGCTCCGACCTGCAAACCGCCACAGCCGAGGATGCGCCGGGCACGCTCGTGGCGCTCGGTGCCGCACGCCTGGGCAGCACGCGGCTGATCGACAACCTCGAGTTCTGACCCGCTGCCGCCGTGCAGGACAGCGGCGGCCCGCACCAGCAAGGCAAGGCGCAAGACAGGGCAAAAGCACAGCGCACGGGCAGCATTCACCCGAAGGGGCTAGAATTTTTGCGTTGCTATTGCACCGGCGCGGTGGCAAGGAGCCTGTCGTCCGACAGGCGCACAGACCCGCACACAGAACCCGATTGCCGCGCCTCGGTTCCCCGCCCATGATCCCTTACGCTCCGCACGAATGGCGGCCCGAAGAACGGCCGATGATGCCCGGCTCGCCCTCTACGCCGGCGCATCCGCCGCATCTGCGGCTGGCTTATGGCGTCGTGGGCTGCCTGATCGCCGTCACGGGAGGCATGAGCAATGCGCTCGTCACGGCCTACCAGCAATATTTGCAAGGCATGACCTTGTCTCCTTCACCAACAGGTGGTGGTCTCTTTCTCTTCTCTCCTCTGTCCTTAGAATGCTAACGGTTCTGCTTGGCAATTGCTACCACTACTGACCAATGGGCGGGACGGAGGGGAAACCAAATGATGTGCTCTTATCGACGTGTCTGCGCTGTCCAATGGGTTGGAGGAGAGGTGGAACATTCCAAACACGTTGGTGGGTGTGGGAAGGTATAAATATGAAGGGTGCACTGGGGATATGCGTTGTCTTCGCTTTGCTGTTGCTGTCTCGGTTGTTATGGGGGGCGTGGGGGTGCTGGCAGAGGCAAATCCTCTGCACTTGGGGCGGAGGGGCCGGTGGAGGGTGCGGAGAAGGGGGGCGTCGGGAGGGGGGAGAAGAGGGCACGCGCCGCATGCTGTGGATCCGGAGAGGAAGACGGTGTGGAATCTGTGGGGGCGCCGCCGCCGACCTCGCCGAGGCCGACAATGCCCTCGTCGGTGATCAGTTCGAGGACGTTGCGGATGAAATAGCCGGGATGCACGCCCGTGTTGTGCCGCAACTGGCACGTGGTCGGTATCGCCACCGTGCGCACCTTCATGTCAACGATCTTCATAAGCGAACCTCAGCGGCCGGCCGGCAGCCGGATGACGTGCTTGTTGTCGCCGCAGGACTGAACGCGCAACGTGCCCTCGACCTTCTTGCCGCCGACGCGGGCGACGTAGCGATAGGTGCCGTGGAAGCCACGGAATTGAGCGCGGCCCTGCGCGTCGGTCCGCACGTCGGCGCGCGTCTTCCATTGCTTGTTGATGAACTGGTCGAGCGCGCGGTAGGCGGCCTTCGGCTTGAACTCCGCGTCGAGCAGGCCGCCCTTAGCCTCGTTCTCGCCCTTCACCGCGGTGCCGTCGCCGAGGTGGTCGCTCGACCCACTCGGCTTTCTGCGCCGCGGTGCCGTAGGCGAGCATCAGCAGCACGCCGACGTTGTTGCCGACGATGGAGTGCTCGTTCTGGAGGTCGTTGTGCAGCCCGAGGCCCTTCCTGGCCAGATGCTCGCGAATGATGGCCATGCCCAGATTGGTGCCGTCGCGGCCGCCGTATTCCTTGCCCACGGGATAGCGGTAGTGCCCGGCGGCATCGGCGAGGCGCTTGGCCTTTTCGAGCAGCTCCTCCCACTCGGCGTTGGGGAGGCCGCCGCGCTCCCAGTCGGTGCGCGCGTCCTCGCGGCGATGATCGAAGAAGCGGATGTTGTCATCCTGGTTTTCCAGGGGTTTGATCACGCGCTCGATAAAATCATCGAGTTCGAGCAGATAGTCGGCAAGGTTCTGGGGGATATCGAAGTTCATGGTGTGGCCTCGGTGCGAAATTGACGAAGAATCAGCGCGCATTACTTGAACAGATGCATGGCGAGGCCGATGTCGCGACCGGCCTCCAGCGCCTGGGCGAACGGCAGGTCGGCGGCGCGACGGATCAGCTGCTTGGTCAGACGCAGAGCGTCGTGATTGAAGCCCGCGAGCTGCTCGGCCATGGCGCTGGCGGTAGCGAGCAGCTCATCGGCCGGCACGATACGGTTGATCATGCCGAATGCCAAAGCCTGGCGGGCATCGATGTTGT
>CAVPUD010000007.1:0-15070 GCA_963708545.1 uncultured beta proteobacterium
AACCTGGCCACCTACGACAAGACGTTCGGCATCGAGTCGATGTGCATCGGCGGCGGGCAGGGCATGGCGATGGTCGTGGAGCGGCTCTCCTGAGTTGACCACTCTGGGACGCCACCATCACCGCGCGCCACCAAAGTTGACTCTGCACTGACGGCGCAAAAGCGCGAGTGGCACGCGCCGTCGGCGCAGAGTCAAACCCAGCCCGCCTCAGGCGGGCATGAAAAAGGGCGCCCACGCTGTGGACGCCCTTTCTCTGGCCAGTACTGCTAGTCGTTGTTGAAGTAACTCAGCAGGCGCAGGATCTCCAGGTACAGCCACACCAGGGTGACCATCAGACCCAGGGCGACGCCCATGCCGCCTTCTCCGGAGCGCCGGCACGGATCATCTGATCCGCGGCGTCGAAGTCGATCAGGAAGCTGAACGCCGCCAGTGCGATGCACAGCAGCGAGAAGCCGATCGCGATGGCGCCACCGTCGCGCAGGCCCATGCCCGCACCGCCGCCGACACCGAACATGCCGAGCACCAAGTTCATCAGCATCAACGCAACCACACCGAAGAGGCCGGCAACGATCATCCGGGTGAACTTCGGGGTGACGCGGATGGCGCCGGTCTTGTAGACCACCAACATGCCGAAGAAGACGCCCAGCGTGCCCACGATCGCCTGCGTGAATGCCCTTGCAGCCTGGAGGCGCTGAGTGTTCAGCGCCCCCTTGCCCAGCCCATAGGCCAACTGTTGCAAGGCTCGCTAGCAATTAAGCAGCGAGTGCGAAACGTTCGTCGTTTGCAGTTACTTTGTTGAATCGAGATTTACGAGCGTGACCCAAGCTCGACATGCACCGCACCGATTCCGAACCCGCGTCGAAACCAGGACAGCCCCTAGGCACGCTATTTTAGGCTGGTGCCAGCAATTGCAAGAGCTCGGTGGGCAAATTTATCTGCGCCTGCGCGCCCCATTGTTGCAGGTTTGTCTGGGTGCCGAGGTAGCCGTAACAGGCTGCGACGGTGCCCATGCCGGCGGCGCGGCCGGCGGCAATGTCGCGTGCGTCGTCGCCCACGTAGATGCATTGCGCTGGCGCGATCTGCAACCTGGTGGCGGCTTCGAGCAACGGCGCCGGGTGTGGCTTGGCGTGAGGGGTGGTGTCGCCGCTGACGATGGCACCGGCGCTTGCGAACAAGGGCAAGGCGCGGGTCAGCGGCTCCGTGAAGCGCGCGATCTTGTTCGTGACCACACCCCAGGCGAGGCCGCGTTGCTGCAGTTGGTCGATCAATTCGGGTACGCCGGCAAAGACCTCGGTGTGGTGGTTCAGGCAGCCTTCGTAGGCGCAGAAAAATTCTTCTCGCAGCTTGTCGAAGTCCGGGTGTTCTGGGCCTATGCCGAAGGCCTCGCCGAGCATGCCGCGCGCGCCTGCACCCGCCATGGAGCGGTAGCGTGCGAGCGCCAGCGCGGGCAGGCCGCGCCGGGTGCGCATCTGGTTGGCGGCGGCGCCGAGGTCCGGGGCGCTGTCGATCAGGGTGCCGTCGAGGTCGAACAGGACGGCGCGGACGTTGCAGAACATGGGCGTGCGTGGAGGCGCGAGCGAGAGCGCGTCAAGCACCGAGGCTGCGCCGCGTGGCCATGAGGTAATTCACGCTGGTGTCGTGGCTCAGACGGTAGCGGCGCGTGAGCGGGTTGTATTCGAGCCCGCGCTCCTGCACGACTTCGAGGCCGGCCGCGCGGGCGAAGGCGGCGAGCTCGCTCGGGCGGATGAAGCGTGTGTATTCGTGGGTGCCGCGCGGCAGCAGCTTGAGCAGGTATTCGGCACCCACGATGGCGAACAAGAATGCCTTGGGATTGCGGTGGATGGTGGAAAAGAACACCCAGCCGCCCGGGCGCACGAGCGTGGCGCAGGCGCGCACGACCGAGGCTGGGTCGGGCACGTGCTCGAGCATTTCCATGCAGGTCACGATGTCGAAGCTCTCGGGCTGCTCTTGCGCGAGCGCCTCGGCGCTGACTTCGCGGTAGCGGATGTGGGGCGTGCTGGCTTCGAGTGCGTGCAGCTGCGCCACGCGCAGGGCCTTGGTGGACAGGTCTATGCCCGTGACCTGCGCGCCCTTGCGCGCCATGGCGTCCGTAAGGATGCCGCCGCCGCAGCCGACGTCGAGCACGTGCTGGTCTGGCAAGCGGGCCAGGCTGTCTATCCACCCGAGGCGCAGGGGGTTGATCTGGTGCAGCGGGCGAAACTCGCTCGCGGGGTCCCACCAGCGGTGGGCCAGCTCGGAAAACTTGGCCAATTCGGCCGGGTCGGCGTTCACGGTGGTGTTCATGGGGCAAAAGGCAAAAACTGCGAGAGGATGCCGCGAATGGTAGCCGCTCGCGGTCATCAGGTGAGCGCAGACAGCTGCAGGGCGGCGTGGGGTGCGTGTGCCGCGCTCCCAGGGGGGCTCTGTGGGAGGATCACGGCATATCACGGGCGCTCCGGCGTGGCTCTGCGGCTTTGGCGCGCGCGGCGCGTCTGCGCCAGGCTTTCTCCGCTTCCACCACGGCATAGACGAGCAGGGCGGCGCCAAAGCACAGGGCCAGCTCATCCCAGCTCAGGGGCTGGGTCTTGAAGATGGGGTTGAGCACGGGCACGTAAATGGTGGCCAGCTGCAGGGCCAGGGTGAGCAGCACGGCGCCGAGCAGTGGCCGGTTGCTGCGCAGGCCCAGGCGCCACAGGGCTTGGGTTTCGGAGCGGATCGCGAGGATGTGCGCCATCTGCGTGAGCGTGAGCACCGTGAACACCATGGTCTGCCAGTGCGCGTGGCCGGTGTGCAAGGCCCAGGCCTGCACGGCCAGGCACAGGCCGCCGATCAGCAGGCCCACGGCCAGGATGTGTTGCCACATGCCGTGCGCAAACAGGCTCTCGCGCGGCGGGCGGGGAGGGCGGCGCATGATGCCCTCCTCGGCGGGTTCGGCGGCCAGCGCCAAGCCGGGCAGCCCGTCGGTCACGAGGTTGACCCACAGGATGTGGATGGGCTGCAGCGGGATGGGCAGCAGCAGGAAGGGGGCGAGGAAGATGGTCCAGATTTCGCCCGAGTTGCCCGTCATGGCGTAGCGCACGAACTTGCGGATGTTGTCGTAGATGCGCCGGCCTTCGCGCACGGCCGCGACGATGGTGGCAAAGTTGTCGTCGAGCAGCACCAGGCTGCTGGCTTCGCGCGCCACGTCGGTGCCGCCGCGGCCCATGGCCACGCCGATGTCGGCGCGCTTGAGCGCAGGCGCATCGTTGACGCCGTCGCCCGTCATGGCCACGAAGTGGCCCAGCGCCTGCAGGGCTTCGACGATGCGGATTTTTTGTGCCGGATCGACGCGCGCATAGACGCGCACCTGCTCGACACGCGCGCGCAGCGCGTCGGCGTCGAGTTCTGTGAGCTCCTTGCCCGTGAGCACGGGCGCGTCGGCGCTGGCCACGATGCCCAGGCGCTGGGCGATGGCGCGCGCCGTTGCCGGGTGGTCGCCCGTGATCATCACGGGCACGATGCCGGCGCTCTGGCAGTCGCGCACGGCGGCGGTAGCTTCGGGGCGCGGCGGGTCGATCAGCGCCACGAGGCCGAGGAACTGCAGCTCGTTTTCCACGCCCTCGAGGTCGTTGGTGTCGGGCAGGCGCGCGTGCGCGCGTCGCGCGAGGGCGAGCACGCGCAAGCCTTGCTCGGCCAGCGCGTTCGCGGTGGCGAGCATGGCCGAGGCGTCAAGCGGCGCGTCGCTCGCGGGCGTCCATTGGCTGCGGCAGCGCGGCAGCACGGATTCGGGCGCGCCCTTGGTGTAGGCGACGTAGCCTGCGCTTTCACCATCACCTTCGGGCAGGCGATGGAAAGTGGTCATGCGCTTGCGGCTGGAGTCGAAGGGCTGCTCCTGCACGCGCGGCAGGGCGGCGTCGAGCGCCGCTTTGTCGAGCCCCGCGGACAGCGCCGCGAGCACCAGTGCGGTTTCGGTCGGGTCGCCCAGCCAGGCGTCGTCCGCGTCGCTTTCCGCGTTGCCGTTTTCGCCGTTTTCGCCGCTTTTTTGCCGCACGGCGTCGTTGCACAGCGCGGCGGCACGCAGCGCCTCGGCGTGCACGGGGCTTGCGGGCTCGCCAGGGGTCCAGCGCTCGCCGCAGGCCAGCAGCAGCTCGGCGTGCATGCGGTTTTGCGTGAGCGTGCCGGTTTTGTCGGAGCAGATCACGGTGACCGAGCCCAGCGTCTCCACCGCCGGCAGCCGGCGCACGAGCGCATGGAAGGCCACCATGCGCCGCGCGCCCAGCGCCAGCAGCACCGTGACCACGGCGGGCAGCGCCTCGGGGATCGCGGCCACGGCCAGGCTGATGGCGGTGAGCGCCATGCGCAGCGGGTCTTCGCCGCGCAGCACCCCGGCGATGAAGATCACCAGGCAGATGCCGAGCACCACCAAGGCCAGCCGGCGGCCAAAAGCGGCAAGGCGGCGCTGCAACGGCGTGCTGCGGTCTTCGGTGTCTAGCAGCTGCGCGATCTTGCCGAGCTCGGTGTGCATGCCCGTGGCCACCACGAGGCCGCGCGCGCGGCCCAGCGTCGCCGTGGTGCCTTTGTAGGCCATGTTGCTGCGGTCGCCCAGGGCGCCGCCCGTCTGCGGCGGCAGGGGGGCGCTTTGTTTGGCCACGGGCACGGATTCGCCCGTGAGCGCCGACTCGTCCACCTGGAACTGCGCGATCTGCAGCAGGCGCAAGTCTGCCGGGATCTGGTTGCCGGCTTCGAGCAGCACGACGTCGCCAGGCACCAGCGTGTGCGCGGGCACGGTCTGCACCTGGCCGCCGCGCAGCACGCTGGCCTGCGCCGCGGCGAGCTGGCGCAAGGCCGCGAGCGCCTGGTCGGCGCGCCAGGCCTGCACGAAGCCGATGACGGCGTTGAGCACCACGATGACCAGGATGACCAGCGTGTCGGTGAATTCGCCCACGATGCCCGACACCACCGCGGCCGCGAGCAGCACCAGCACCATGAAGTCCTGGAACTGCTCGGCCAGCATGGCGAGCGCGCTGCGGCGGCGCGCCTGGGCCAGGCTGTTGGGGCCGCATTGCGCGGCGCGGCGCGCAGCCTCTTGCGGGCTGAGGCCCGTGTGCAGATCGACGCCCAAGGCGCGCGCCAGCGCCTCGACGTCGTGCAGGTGGGCGCTTTCGGCCCAGCGTGCGGCGGTTTGCGCCTCGAGCAGCGCCTGCGTGGCAGAGCCGTCCGCTGCAGGCGCAATGGGTTCGGGGTCTTGTGCCATGGCGGTCTTTCCTGCGCGGTCAGCGGTGTTGTGCCGGGCGCGTGGTGTAAAAGCGCAGCGACGCCTCGTGCTGCTGGGCGCGTGCCTGCTGCAGCACCGGGCGCTTGATTTTGCCCACCACGTGCATTTCGCAGGGCTTGCAGTCGAAGCGCAGCGTGAGCCTTTCGCTGCCGTTGACGAGCGTCAGCGGCTCGGCGCGGATGGTGCCCTGCACGCCCGTGACGCCCTTGGCCTGCTTGGGGCACAGGCTCAGCGCATAGCGCACGCAGTGCTTGGTGATCATGAGGCTGACTGCGCCCGCCTCCTCGTGGCTTTCGTAGGCCGCGGCGATGACTTTGACGCCATGCTTGGCATAAAAGTCGCGCGCCTTGTGGTTGAACACGTTGGCCAGGTAGCTCAGCGTGTCTTCGGGGTAGGGTGCGGGCGGCTCCACGGCCTGCGCGCGCGGCAGGCGCTGCCAGGCGGCGCGGCGCGCGGCTTCGAGCGCGGCGATGGCGTCGCGCCGCAGCTGCTTGGCCAGGCTCGCGGGCACGAACCAGGGGCGCGGCAGGTCCAGCGCCACGTCGAGCGCGCTGAAGATGGTGTTGCCCAGTTGCGCGAGCGTCTGGCGCAGGTGCTGTGCTGCGTCTGCTTCGTCTTTGGGAGCTGCATACGCAAGCGGTACCTGCGCTGAGGCCGTATTTCCATCTTCATCGGTGGCGTGCAGGCGCAGCCCGTCCGCGTCTTCCTGCAGGCGCAGCCAGACGGCGATGCGGCGTTCGCTCGATTTTTTCTCGAGCATGCGCACCCAGTCCATGTCGCGGTTGCGGTGCAAGGTCGTGCCCTTGCGCAGGTCTTTGCAGCCGGCGATGGCGTCTTTGGGGAACACGCGCCAGGCATTCGTGCCGTGCGTTGCGCCGTGCCCTGCCATGTGCTCGGCGATGTGCTCGGCGCGGTTGATCGCAAGGCCCACGAGCTCTTGTTGCAGGTCGAAGTAGCACAGACCGTCGCCGTTGTGCAGCACGGTGGCGGCGTCTTCGGTTTCGAGTTCGACGAAGTTCGCGCCGACCTTCGTCACCCAGCCTATGGGCTGGCCGGGGTTCTTGGGCGTGTCGAAGGCGCCTATGTCCTGCTGGCGGCCGTGCGTGAAGTAGTCGGTGAAGCCGCGCTGGAAGTTTTGCAGCGGGTCGGGCGTGAAGAAAAAGCGCGTGCGGCCGCTCGAAGCGCGGGCAAGCGGCTGCACCGAGCTTTCGCTTTCTTCGATGAGGGCGTCGAGCAGCTCGCGGTAGTGCGCCGTGATGTTCTTCACGTAGCCCAGGTCTTTGTAGCGCCCCTCGATCTTGAAGCTGCGCACGCCCGCAGCGATCAGTGCGCGCAGGTTGGCGCTCTGGTTGTTGTCCTTGACCGAGAGCACGTGCTTGTCGTGCGCGACGAAGCGCCCCTGCGCGTCCAGCACCTGGTAGGGCAGGCGGCAGGCCTGGCTGCAGTCGCCGCGGTTGGCGCTGCGCCCGGTGTGCGCGTGGCTGATGTAGCACTGCCCGCTGTAGGCCACGCACAGCGCGCCGTGCACGAAGTATTCGAGCGTGCAGCGCTGCGGGTCGGTGGCGGCGCGGATCGCGGCGATCTGCTGCAAGTCCAGCTCGCGCGCGAGCACGATCTGCGACAGGCCCGCGTCCTGCAAGAAGCGCGCTTTTTCGGGCGTGCGGATGTCGGTCTGCGTGCTCGCGTGCAGCTGGATGGGCGGCAGGTCGAGCTCGAGCAGCCCCATGTCCTGGATGATGAGCGCGTCGGCCCCGGCCTCATAGACCTGCCAGACCATGCGCCGCGCGGCTTCGAGCTCGTCGTCGCGCAAAATGGTGTTGAGCGTGATGAAAATGCGCGCGTGGAAGCGGTGCGCGTGGCAGATCAGGCGCTCCAGGTCTGCAATGGCGTTGCCGGCGTTGGCGCGCGCACCGAAGGCCGGGCCGCCGATATACACGGCATCGGCGCCGTGGTCTATGGCCGCGATGCCTATGTCGGCGTCGCGCGCGGGGCTAAGGAGTTCAAGCTGGTGAAAAGGCAAAGACATGGCGTTGATCGTAAACAGCTTTGGATACTTGATTGCGACGTGCCCCCGCCGACTTGCCGGGCATTTGCGCGGGCAGGTTTGGTGCTTTTTTTGTGCGCTGCGCCGCCGGGCCGTGTGGGTGTGCGGTGTCGGTGCGCGTACCATGGTTTCTTTTTTGCGTCTGTTCGCAAGGAGGTTTCTCATGCACCGTCGTACCTGGATTGCCATGGCGCTGGCCGCCGCGGCAGGGACTGCCGCCGCGCAGGGCTACCCGAACAAGGTCATCAAACTGCAAGTGCCTTTCGCCCCCGGCGGCACGACCGACATCATTGCGCGCGTGATCGCCGATCCGCTCGCGCGCGCGTTGGGGCAGAGCGTGATCGTCGAGAACAAGAGCGGCGGTGGCGGCATCGTGGGCGCGAGCGAAACGGCCAAGTCGGCGCCCGACGGCTACACGCTGGGCATCGCCACGGTTTCGACCACGGCGGCAAACCCGGCCATCAACCCCAAGACGCCGTACCACCCGCTGACCGACTTCACGCCCATCACCAACATCGCGGCCACGCCCAACATCATCGCCGTGCACCCGAGCTTTCCGGCCAAGGATTACCAGTCCTTCGTCGCGGCGCTCAAGGCGGCGCCAGGCAAATACTCGTATGCGTCCTCGGGCACGGGCGGCATTGGCCACCTGCAGATGGAGCTGTATAAAAACCTCAGCCACACCTTCGTCACGCACATCCCGTACCGCGGCGCGGGGCCGGCGCTCAACGACGTGGTGGCCGGGCAGGTGCCCATCATCTTCGACAACCTGCCTTCCGCGCTGCCCTTCATCAAGGAAAAGCGTCTCGTGCCCATCGTCGTCGCCGCACCGCAGCGCGTGGCCGCGCTGCCCGACGTGCCCACGTTCAAAGAGGTGGGCCTGGAGCCCGTGAACCGCACGGCCTTTTACGGCATCCTCGGCCCCAAGGGCTTGCCCAAGGACGTGGTGGACAAGATTTATGCCGCCACGCGCAAGGCGCTCGAAGACCCGGCCGTGCGCAAGCGCATCGAAGACACGGGCTCGATCATCGTCGGCAACACGCCCGAGCAGTTCGCCGAGCAGATCCGCGCCGAGTACGAGGTCTATAAGCGCGTGGTGGCGCAGCAAAAGCTCTCGCTCGAATAGCGAAAGAACAGAAAAAATGAGCGAAATACGGCTTTTACCAAGTATCCACGAGCACAAGCAGCTCCTGAAATGATTGCGGCGAGCCACAGCGCGATAGACGCCTTCATCGACGCCTTGTGGCTGGAAGACGGCCTTGCGCGCAACACGCTCGAAGCCTACCGGCGCGACCTGCGCCTGTACGCCGAGTGGCTCGCGCGCCAGGAGCCGCCGCGCGCGCTCGACGCCACGGCCGAGCACCACCTGCAGGCCTACTTTGCCGAGCGCCACGCGCAAAGCCGCGCCACCTCGGCCAATCGGCGCCTGTCGGCGCTGCGGCGCTACTTTCGCTGGGCGCTGCGCGAGCGGCGCATCGCGGCCGACCCCACGGCGCGGCTCGACGCTGCGCGTCAGCCGCTGCGCACCCCGCGCACCCTGACGCAGGCGCAGGTCGAGGCGCTGCTGCAGGCGCCCGACGTGGCGAGCGCGCTGGGCCTGCGCGACCGTGCCATGCTCGAGCTGATGTACGCGAGCGGCCTGCGCGTGAGTGAGCTCGTGGGCCTCAAGACCTTCCAGATCGCGCTCCACGACGGCGTGCTGCGCACCATGGGCAAAGGCGCGAAGGAGCGCATGCTGCCCTTCGGCGACGAAGCCAGGGAATGGCTGCTGCGCTACGTGCAAGACGCGCGCGCGGCGATCCTCGCAGGCCAGCAGAGCGAGGACTTGTTCGTCACGCGCCGCGGCGCCGGCATGACGCGCGTGATGTTCTGGATGCTCGTCAAAAAATACGCCGTGCAGGCCGGCATCACCGCACCGCTCTCGCCCCACACCCTGCGCCACGCCTTCGCCACGCACCTGCTCAACCACGGCGCCGACCTGCGCGCCGTGCAGCTGCTGCTGGGCCACGCGGACATCTCCACCACCACCATCTACACCCACGTGGCGCGCGAGCGCCTCAAGACGCTGCACGCCCAGCACCACCCGCGCGGGTGACCCTAAATCCGGCAGTTGACCGCTGCATTTTGTCTGCAACGCTTTGATTCTTCGGATGATTTTTCACGCTGCGAGACTCACCCATCGGGTGAGAGCGCTGCGCACCCGATCGCGCCGCCCTCGGGCACGCTGGCCGCGTTGCAAATCCTCGCCATGGCACCCGCCATGGCTGCGGTTTGCGCCTTGCCAGTGCACCCGATGACAACACGCTCGGGCGCGCTCAACTGCCGGATTTAGGGTGAACGCTTGTTGCAGTCAGGCGTTGATGGATGAGTGGCGCAGATTTCGGCTTGCTGGAATTGAAGGTCAAATCGGTCTCAAGAGAAGACCTATCAAGCACAAGGTGCTCTTTTTTTAGAAGTTATCAAGGATCCACCATGAAAAAACTCACCGCTGGCGCCGTGCTGGCCGCTGCCATGGCCGTGCCTGCATGGGCGCAGGCGCAAGCGGCTTATCTGACGGCCAACGTCAACCTGCGCGCGGGGCCGGGGCAGGTGTATCCCGTCGTCGTCGTGCTGGGCAGGGGCTTGGCCATCGACGTGCAGGGGTGTCTGAGCGATTACAGCTGGTGCGACGTGATCGCCGGCCCCTACCGGGGCTGGGTGTATGCGGGCTACATCAACTACCCTTACCAAGGGGTCTATGTGCCGGTGCCCGACTACGGCCCGGTCATAGGCGTAGGCATCATCAGCTTCAGCTTGGGCGTCTATTGGCACGACCACTACCGTGACCGCCCCTGGTACCACGAGCGCGATCGTTGGGAGCATCGCTCTTTCGACGACCATTCTGGCTATTACCGCCGCCCGCCGGGCTCCTCCTACCGCACCGACCACTCCGGCCACTCCGCCCCGCCCGGATACCGTCCCGCGCACCCCGGCTACCGTCCGCCGCGCGGGAACGAGCGCCCAGACCATGTGCGCCCCCCGCAGCCAGCGCCTGGAATGCAGTCGCCGCAACACCCGCAGCACCGCGAGCCCCCAGGACGGGGCCAGTACCGCACCGCCCCCGACGCTCCCGAGGCCCGCCACCAAGACCGCGGCTACCGTCCCGCGCCGCCCACGGGCCCGCGCGGCCCTGAAGGCGCGCGCCCCATGCCGCCCGGCCACGAAGGGCGCGGGCCGGAACGCAGGAGCCCCGGGCCCGACCGTGGCAACTCTGGAGATGGGAGCCCTGGTTTCGGAAATCGTGGACATTGAGGGCGCCGGCGGCCGTTGATACGCACCATCGCGGCCCGCGCATCGCTGCGACTTGCCCGGCGGCGTATCTGTAGCCGGTGACGCCATGGCTGTGCAAGCCAGCGGTTCTACACTGCGCGGTGTTTTCGCCGTTGTGCACGTTTTCACTTTTGCATCCATGTCCGCCTCTTTTCCTCCTTCCGCATCATCCCAGTCGCCTGCGCCTTTTCCTTCCCCCCACGACACCCTGGCCCAGCGCAGCCTGCAGTACGTCTGGCACCCCTGCACGCAGATGAAGCAGCACGCGGGCCCGCGCGCAGTGCCGCTGGTGTCGATCGCGCGCGCCGCCGGCGTGTGGCTTTATGACTACCAGGGCCGGCGCATCCTGGACGCGCTGAGCTCCTGGTGGGTCAACCTGTTCGGCCACAGCCACCCGCACATCCAGGCGGCGCTGCGCGAGCAGCTTGCGCAGCTCGACCACGTGATGCTCGCGGGCTTCACGCACGCGCCCGTGGTGGAGCTGTCGCAGCGCCTGCACGAATTGACCGGGCTGGGCCACGCCTTTTACGGCAGCGACGGCGCCTCGGCGACCGAGATCGCGCTCAAGATGAGCGCGCACTACTGGCGCAACGCCGGCCGGCCCGAAAAATGCCGCTTCGTCGGCCTTGCGGGCGGCTACCACGGCGAAACCGTGGGCGCGCTGGCCGTGACCGACATAGACATCTTCCGCACCGCCTATGCCCCGCTCGTGCGCCTGGGCGCCACCGTGCCCAGCCCCGACGCGCGCCAGGCGCAGCCCGGCGAGAGCGCTGGCGACGTGGCGCGGCGCTGTGCACGCACGCTCGAAGCCTGGCTTGCGGCGCACCATGGCGAGACCGCCGCGCTGATCCTCGAGCCGCTGGTGCAGTGCGCCGCCGGCATGGCGATGTACGACCCGCTGTACCTGCGCGAGGCGCGCGCGCTGTGCGACCGCTACGAGGTGCACCTGGTGGTCGATGAGATCGCCACGGGCTTCGGACGCACGGGCAGCCTGTTCGCGCACCAGCAGGCGGGCATACGGCCGGACTTCCTGTGCCTCTCCAAGGGGATCACGGGCGGCACGCTGCCGCTCTCGGTGGTGCTCACGACCGATGCGGTCTATGAAGCGTTCTACGACGACGAAGTGGCGCGCGGCTTTTTGCATTCGCATTCCTACACCGGCAACCCGCTCGCGTGCCGCGCGGCGCTCGCGACGCTGGAGCTTTTTGGCGAGACGGAAGTGATCACGCGCAACCAGGCGCTCGCGCAGCAGATCAGCACGGCGCTCGCGCCGCTTTCCGAGCATCCGCGTGTGCGCCATGCGCGCCATCAGGGCATGATCTGGGCTTGGGACGTGCAAACGCGCCTGCCCGACTTCAGCCAGCGCCTGCACCACCATGCGCTTGCGCACGGCGTGCTGCTGCGCCCCATAGGGCACGCGCTCTACATCATGCCGCCCTACGTAATGGACGAGGAGGCGATCGACTGGCTCGCGCGCGGCGCGCGCGGCGCGCTCGAAGCCACGCTGGCCGAAGAGGGGCAGGCATGAGCGGCGATGCAAGCAAGGCTCCGGCAAGGTCCGCGCACGCTCCTGCTACACCCTCTGCACCCTCTGCACCTACCTCTCCAGCGGCATCTTTCGCCTGCTTCGTCACCGGCACCGACACCGGCGTGGGCAAGTCGCTGGTCAGCGCGGCACTGCTGCGCGCGCTCGCGCGCCACTACCCGCGCGTGGTCGGCATGAAGCCCGTGGCCGCCGGCACTATTCCTACGCCGCAAGGCCCCGCGAGCGAGGACGCGCTGCAGCTGCGCGCCGCCTCCACCGTGGCCGTGCCGCCCGCGCTCGACAATCCCGTGCTGCTGCCCGACCCGCTCTCGCCGCACCTGGCGGCAGAGCGCGCCGGCGTGCGCATCAGCGTGCCCGCGCTGCAGGCCAGCTACGAGGCGCTGTGCCGGCACGCCGACGCCGTGGTCGTGGAAGGCGCGGGCGGATTTTTGGTGCCGCTGGCCGAGGATTGCACCATCGCCGATCTGGCGCAGGCGCTTGCCATTCCCGTGGTGCTCGTGGTCGGGCTGCGCCTGGGTTGCCTGAACCACGCGCTACTCACCGCGCAGGCAATCCGCGCGCGCGGCCTGCCGCTCGCCGGCTGGGTGGCCAACCAGATCGCCCCCGACATGGCCGCCGTGGCAGACAACGTCGCCTACCTGCGCCGCCACCTGGGCGCGCCCCTGCTGGGCCGCATAGACTACCTCGCGCAGCCGCAAGGCGCCGCCATAGAGCTGGCGCTGCCGCCGGAATGGCTGCAGCGTTAACTATCATTTAGATAGCAAAAACCTTTCCTATAAAAACGCTTCATGCGCTTATCTGATAAGCGCAAGCAGCTATGCTTAACAAAGCAAAAAAGCCAAAATTCCATGCCCCTTGCGCAAACCCCGCTCGCCACTTGTGAGCCCTCTGGGCCCACTTCCTGGCTCGATGAAATCCCCGCGCGCCTGGCCGAGATCGAGCGCGCGCAGCTGCGCCGCCAGCGCCGCGTCACTGCGCCCGGGCAGGGCGCGCAGCTGTGGGTCGATGGCGCGCTCATGCTCGCTTTTTGCAGCAACGACTATCTGGGCCTGGCCACGCACCCCGCGCTCGCGCAGGCCGCGCGCGATGCGAGCTGGAGCTACGGCGTGGGCGCGGGCGGCTCGCCCATGGTCAGCGGCCACAGCGTTGCCAACGCCGCGCTCGAGCAAGAGCTCGCTGCGTTCGTGCAGCTGCCGCGCGCGCTCTATTTCTATGCCGGCTATGCCACCAACACGGGCATCATCCCGGCGCTGGTCGGCCCTGGCGATGCTTTGTTTTCCGACGCGCTCAACCATGCCTGCCTGATCGACGGCGCGCGCCTGTCGGGCGCGCAGATATACCGCTACGCGCATGCCGACCTCGCAGCGCTCGAACAGGCGCTCGCGCAGAGCACGCAGCGGCGCAAGCTCGTCATCAGCGACGCCGTGTTCAGCATGGACGGCGACGTGGCCGACATCCGCGCGCTGCTCGCGCTGTGCGAGCGCTACGACGCGCTGCTGCTGCTCGACGACGCGCACGGCTTCGGCGTGCTCGGGTCCGCAGGGGCGCGGCAGCCTGGCCGAGGCCGGGCTCACGGGCGCGCAGGCCGCGCGCCGCGTGCTCTACATGGCCACGCTGAGCAAGGCCGCGGGCGTGGCCGGCGCCTTCGTGGCGGGTGATGCGACGCTCATCGAATGGCTGCTGCAAAAAGCGCGCACCTACACCTTTGCCACGGCGGCACCGGCTTTGCTGGCCAATGCCTTGCGCACCAGCGTGCGCCTGATCGAACAAGGCGACGCGCTGCGCGCGCAACTGCAGGCGCGCGTGGCGCAGTTGCGCGCGGGTCTGCTGCCGCTGTGCAACGCCGCCACGGGCTGGCGCCTGCCAGATTCGCGCACGCCCGTGCAGGCGCTGGTGATAGGCGACAACGCACGCGCCCTGGCCGCCATGGAAAGCCTGCGCCAGCAAGGCCTGTGGGTGCCCGCGATCCGCCCGCCCACGGTACCCCCGGGCACCGCGCGCCTGCGCATCGCGCTCTCGGCCGCGCACACGGCGGGCGATGTGCAGCGGCTGGTCGATGCCCTGGCGGGCATTGCGCGGTAAGCCAATCGGGTTCCGACAAGGGGCTTGCCCCACGGCAACACCGCGCGACATCCCGCCGGCGCAGGCCTTGTCGGAAAACGAACAGGATGGCTTCTCCCGGCGTGCCTACACGCGGTGAGATGGGCAGGAGGCGCAGCGGGGGAACTGCTCAGCGGTTGCGACCGCCGCCCGGCCCCATGCCGCCACCGCCGGGCCCCATGCCGGCGCCACGCGCGGGCGGCTCGTCGGGAAGCGTCACGCCTTGGGCTTTGGCACGTTCCTGCATGCGTTCATGGTGTTCCTTGCGCAGTTGTTCTCTTTCCTCCGCGGTCTTGGCGGCCCGCATCTGGGTGCGGTAGGCATTGCGCTCCTGCTGCGTCATGAGCTGGCTGCCGTAGATGACGGGCTGCGGATCGGCCGCGGCAGCCAGTCCGGCGGTCAAGGACAGTGCGGCGGCGAGGGCGCCGGTAATCCATGCTTTCTTGCGCATCACAAACTCCTGAAGACTTCGGGTTGTTTCGTGGATGGCTGCAGTCGCCGCAACCCATTCGGCGAGGGCGCCCGGCTTCTTTCTGGTGGTCACGGAATGCACCGGAATCCGGGCTTGTGGGAATTGATCGGGGCATCCCGGCCCAATGGTAGTCCTTCTTCCGCTGGGCAAGACCATTTGCCACCCAGTATTGGGCCCGCAGGGCAGGTTGGGCAATAGCCTGGCGATAGGGATACGACAAGGCCGTCGATACCTGTATGTGTGTGCCGTGTGCCCCCGGCTTGTTCCGGTCAGGTGAAGCTGCGCCCTTCGCCGACTTCTTCGTGGGTCACGCCGTCGCGGATGTGGTAGATGCGCTTGAAAGTC
>CAVPUD010000008.1:0-9808 GCA_963708545.1 uncultured beta proteobacterium
GCGTCGAGATTGCTCGCCATGCTGCGCATGGCCGCAGGCGGCGGCGCGCTCATGGCGCCGACCACGCTGCTCAAGTTCGGCATCTACGCGCTCGCGCTGTCGCCGTTCTGGGGCGGCTTCTGGGCGGGCATGAACTACGCCCTGAGCTTCGTGCTGATCCAGCTGCTGCACTGCACCGTGGCAACCAAGCAGCCCGCGATGACCGCGCCGGCCATGGCCGCCAAGCTGCACGAGCTGGGAGCGGGCGAGGCGGTGGAATCGTTCGTCGATGAGATCACGCACCTCGTGCGCTCGCAGGCGGCGGCGGTGCTGGGCAACGTGCTGGTGGTGTTTCCGGCGGTGCTGGCGCTCGCGGGGCTGCTCGCCTGGGCCACGGGAGCGCCGGCGATCAGCGCCTCGCAGGCCGAGCATGTGCTCCAGTCGCTGCACCTGCTCGGGCCCTCGCTGCCGTTTGCGGCATTGACAGGCGTGCTGCTCTTTGCCTCCAGCATCGTCGCGGGCTGGGCCGAAAACGCCTTCGTGCTCTACCGGCTCGACTCGGCGCTGCGCTACCACCCAGGCATCACGGCGCGCTTGGGCAGGGCGCGGGCGGCGCGCTGGGCGCAGTTCTTGCGCCACAACGTTTCGGGCCTCGCGGCAAACGTGTCGCTGGGCTTCATGCTCGGTTTAGTGCCCGTGCTTGCGGGGTTTTTTGGTTTGGGTCTGGACGTGCGCCATGTCACACTCTCCACGGGCCAGGTAGCTGCGGCTTGTGCCGTGCTCGGCTGGCAGGTGATGCAGCAGAGCGCCTTGTGGTGGGCCGTGGCCACCTTGCCGCTGATCGGCGCGCTCAACGTGGGCGTGAGTTTTTACCTGGCCTTTCGTGTGGCGCTGCGTGCGCGCAACGTCACGGGGGTGGAGCGCGCACGCATCTACGCCGCGCTGCGCGCGCGCTGGCGCCGGGCGCCGCTGAGCTTCTTCCTGCCGCCGCGCAGCGCGGCCTGACCGGCCCCTTGGTTTCGGGCCCTGGGCTGACGCGATGCGCTCCCCTGCGGCGCCACTGTGGCGCCCGCGCTTGCTGAAAAAGAAAGGAGTTTGCGCAAGATGATGAACGCCATCCTCGACTTCTGGGCGCAGTGGCTGCGCCCTTCTGCCGGGCTGCCGGTGGTGCAGTGGTCGCTGCTGCTCGCCGTCGCGGCGGTGGCGGGCTCGTGGTGCCAGCGCTTCACCGGGCTGCCGCAGGTGCTGGGCTACGCCGCGGTCGGCACGCTCGCGGGGCTCGCGGGCTTCAACGGCGCGGTCTGGCCGCTGCAGGGCATCGCGCTGTTCCTGCTCGAGTTGGGCCTGGCCGTGGTGCTGTTCGAGTGCGGCGGGCGCATCCCGCTGCGCTGGTTCCGCCACAACCCCATGGTGCTCGCGCAAAGCCTGCTCGAGTCGGCGCTGACCTACTTTGCCGTGGATGCTGCACTGCGCTGGCTGGAGGTGCCGGCGCAGGTGGCCGGACCACTCGCGCTCGTGGCGCTCGCGGCCTCGCCCGCGGTGCTCGTGCGCGTGGTGGCCGACACGCGCGCCACGGGCCCGGTGACCGACCGCGCCACGGTGCTCGCCACGCTCTCCACGCTGTGGGCGTTGGCGCTGGGCTCGGCGCGTGCTGAGCAGATGAACCGCCCGAGCGAGGGTCTGCTGGGCGCAGTGTTTCCCGTGCTCGTGGTGCTGGGCGTATCCATCGCGGTGGCGGCGCTGCTCGCGCTCGCGCTGCGCCTGGCGCTGCGCTGGATGAGCCCCACGGGCGAGAACACCGCCGTGCTGCTGCTCACGCTGATCGCCGCGGCGGCGGTGGTGGCCGCGCACCTGGGCGGCTCGGCCCCGCTCGCGGCGTTGCTCGCGGGCATGCTGCTCAAGCAGATCTACCCGCGCCCCTGGGCCTGGGCGCGCCAGCCGGGCAGTGCCGCGACGCTGCTGGGCATGCTGATGTTTGTGCTGGTCTCGGCCGTGGCCGCGCAGGCCGACTGGGATGTGGCCGTGGCCCAGCTCGCGCTCACGCTAGTGGGCGTGCGCCTGTTGGCGAAAATCGTGGGCGTGGCGCTGGGCAAGGTAGGCAGCGGCGCGAGCTGGAAGCAGGCGTTCTGGGTGGGCAGCGCGCTCACGCCCATGTCTGCCGTGGCGCTGCTTTTGGCGTCGCAGTTTGCGAGCGCCGCGCCGGACACGGGCGGGCAGATCGCGCGCGTGGCGCTGCCGGCCATTTTGCTCATGGAGCTGCTGGGCGCGATGATCGCCACGGTGGCGCTCTACCGCGCGGGCGAGAGCCCCCGGCCTCTGGCGCGGTTGGCGCCGCTGGCCCCGCTGACGCGGCGCGTGCAGGGCAACACCGCACGTGAAAACGCAGGAGATGACCATGCCGCTTGAGCCTTTTTCGCATTCCGAGCCGCTGACGCTGGGCGTGGAGCTGGAGCTGCAGCTCGTGAGCACGCACGACTACGACCTCGCGCCCTACGCCGAGGACATGCTGCGCCTGGTGCGCAAAACCGCGCTGCCCGGCAGCGTGGTGCCCGAGATGACGAGCAGCATGATCGAGATTTCCACGGGCGTGTGCCATACGGCCGGCGAGGTGCTGGGCCAGCTCGGGCAGATCCGCGACGCGCTCGTGCGCAGCGCCGACAAGCTCAACATCGCCGTGGTCGGCGGCGGCACGCACCCGTTCCAGCAATGGCACGAGCGGCGCATCTACGACAAGCCGCGCTTTCGCGAGCTCTCCGAGCTCTACGGCTACCTGTCCAAGCAGTTCACGATCTTCGGCCAGCATGTGCACATCGGCTGCCCCGACGCGGACGCCGCGCTGCTCATGCTGCACCGGCTCTCGCGCTACATCCCGCACTTCATCGCGCTGTCGGCATCCAGCCCCTACGTGCAGGGGCACGACACGGCCTTTGACTCGGCGCGGCTCAATTCGGTGTTTGCGTTCCCGCTCTCGGGGCGCGCGCCCTTCGTGCTGACCTGGGACGGATTCACGCAGTATTTCGACAAGATGACGCGCACCGGCGTGGTCAAGAGCATGAAGGATTTTTACTGGGACATCCGCCCCAAGCCCGAGTACGGCACGGTAGAGATTCGCGTCTTCGACACGCCGCTGACCATAGAGCGCGCCGCCGCGCTCGCGGGCTTCGTGCAGGCGCTGGGCGCGTGGTTCCTCGCTGAGCAGCCCTTCATGCCCGCCGAGGACGACTACCTCGTCTATACCTACAACCGCTTCCAGGCCTGCCGCTTCGGGCTCGAAGCGGTCTATGTCGATCCGGCCAGCGGCGCACATCTGCCGCTGCGCGAACACCTGCTGCTGACCATGGAGCGCATCGCCGGCCACGCCGCGGCGCGCGGCGCGACGCCTGCGCTGCAGCTTTTGCGCAGCCAGGTCGAAGCCGGCCAGAACGACGCGCGCTGGCTGCGCGAGTGCCAGCAGCGCGAGCAGCTACTCGCCGAAGTCAGCCGCCAGGCGGCGCTGCGCTTTCGCGGCGCGGCGGTATAGCGCCCCAAGACTGGAATAGCCGCAAAAGCCACAAAACCAGGGAGCCAGCGCATGGGAGAGTTCGAGCTGATCGCGCGCTATTTCACGCGCCCCGTGCCTGCACCCGCGCCGGACGCAGCGGACACGGCGGGCCGCGTGGTGCTGGGCGTGGGCGACGACTGCGCGCTGCTCGCGCCCGCGCCGGGCATGCAGCTGGCCGTCTCGAGCGACATGCTGGTCGAGGGCCGGCATTTTTTTGCCGACGTCGCGCCCGAGCGGCTCGGGCACAAGGCGCTCGCGGTGAACCTGTCGGACCTGGCCGCGTGCGGCGCGCGGCCGCTCGCGTTCACGCTGGCGCTCGCGCTACCCGAGGCGAACGAGGACTGGCTCGCGGGCTTTGCGCGCGGCCTGTTCGCGCTGGCCGACGCGCACGGCTGCGCGCTCGTGGGCGGCGACACCACGCAGGGGCCGCGCAACTTGTGCATCACCGTGTTTGGCGAAGTGCCCGCAGGCCAGGCCCTGCTGCGCAGCGGCGCACAGCCCGGCGACGACGTGTACGTGAGCGGCACGCTGGGCGATGCCGCGCTTGCGCTCGCCGCGCTGCAGGGGCGCTTGCCCGCGCACTGGCGCCTGCCGAGCGCCGTGCTCGCCGCGGCGCGCGCGCGCCTCGAGCAGCCCACGCCGCGCGTCGCCTTGGGCCTGGCGCTGCGCGGTGTGGCCAGCAGCGCGATCGACGTCAGCGACGGCCTGCTCGGCGACCTCGGTCACATCCTGCAAGCCTCGGGCGTGGGCGCTTGCATAGACTGCTCTATCACTACGCCATTGATAGCTGCTTACGCTTATATGACGGGCGCTAAAGGCCAATTTGACTCTTTAGAAATCGACGGTGAATTCCTGCGCCGCTGCACGCTCGCGGGTGGCGACGATTACGAGCTACTCTTCACCGCCGCGCCCGCCCAGCGCGCCGCCGTCGCCGCCGCCGCGCAGGCCAGCGCCACGCCGGTCACGCGCATAGGGCGCATAGAGACGCAGCCGGGCCTGCGCCTGGTCGATGGCGCAGGCCGGTCCGTGGCGGCGCGCTATGCCTCGTTCGACCACTTTGCTGCAAGCAGCGCAGGGACGATTTCCAATTCGGCTGGGTGAGCGACGGGGCTGGCAGCAAAGCCCGAGTTGTCCGCCAAGGTCGGACGTTGCCGTCGCTGCGGCGCATTTGCAGCCAGGGCTTCCAAGGGGCGCATTCTCGCTATCGACGCCCAAAGTCCGACAGGCTCCTAGAGCTGACGGCGTTCCTATCCCGTGAGTTGGAACAGCTTGGAAGTGGCTGTGACCAGCCAGCGACCAGACAAGGTCTGTCAGTGGGAGTGTGCCGCAGGGCGGATATTCAGTTCAAAGCCCAAGGCTCTGATCACCTTGAACAGCGTATCGGAGCTAGGCGCCCGCTCACCCGAGAGGCTCTTGTAAAGGCTCTCGCGTGAAAGACCTGTGTCGCGGGCCAACTGCGTCATGCCACGCGCCTTGGCAATGTCCCCCAAGGCCGCAGCCAGCAGTGTGCTATCACCCTCCTCCATGACGATAGTGAGGTACTCCGCCATCTCCTCCTCATTGGTGAGGTAGTTGGCTGCATCAAAAGTACGGGTCTTCAGCTTGCTCATAGGTCAATCTCCTTGGCCAAGGCCTGTGCGGCTGGAATGTCCTTTTGCTGGGAGGACTTCTCACCACCACCCAGCATCACCACCAACACTTCGCCCCGCTGCACGTAATACATACGCCAACCGGGACCGAAAAACTCCCTCATCTCCCACACGCCTTCACCCACGGGCTTGACATCACCCAGGTTGCCCTGTGTCGCCTTCCGCAAACGTGCAACCAGTCTTACTCGCGTTCGCATGTCTCGCAGACCTGCAAGCCAGCTGCTGAAGCGCTCAGTTTCAATGACGGTGAACATGGGTTCGATTGTATCCAGAAGGCTACATGCGCACAAGGACTGGAGCCCGTGAGTGAACTTGCCCCCCGAAAAACGTACTCCATAGCTGATGGAAAATTTCAGCAATTGGAGAAGATGAAGTGAGCAAGAGGAAAGACGGACAGCCGCGAGGCAAGTACACCCTGGAATTCAAGCTGGAGGCGGTGCGGCTGGTCAAGGGCGGGCAGGCTGCAGCCGTGACGGCCAAGGCGCTGGGCATCCCGAAGCAGACGCTGTAGAACTGAGTAAGGCTGCCCGCGCTCAAAAACCAAGTGCAACACCCATCCTGGAGAATCTGTTGCATGTCCAAAACCTACGCCCCTCTGAGTCTGGAAGAGCGCGCCTTGATACAAGTCTGGCTTGACAAAACCTGGTTGGGGATGGTGCGGCTGGCGGGGATCGAACCCACGACCCTTGGCTTCGGAGGCCAATACTCTATCCACTGAGCTACAGCCGCGAGCCGCCGATTGTCGCAGAAACGGCGGTGCGGCCACCCTGCTGCCCATCGGAACTTTGGCAATCGGCGAAAATGACCACAAAGTCCCTTTTATCCCTTCGTTTTTTGCCGGAAATTCCCCATGCCCACCGCCTCCTACCCCTCCCGCGTGAAGCTCGTCGATGTCGGCCCGCGCGATGGCCTGCAGAATGAAAAATCGCCCGTGCCCGCGGCGGTCAAGATCGAACTCGTGCACCGCCTGCAGGATGCAGGTCTGCGCGAGGTCGAGGTGACCAGCTTCGTGAGCCCCAAGTGGGTGCCGCAGATGGCGGACAACGCCGAAGTCATGGCGGGCATTCGGCGCAAGCCTGACGTGCGCTACTCGGTGCTCACGCCCAACCTCAAGGGCTTCGAGGCGGCGCTCGCGAGCCGGCCCGATGAAGTCGTGGTGTTCGGCGCGGCGAGCGAGGCTTTCAGCCAGAAAAACATCAACTGCGGCATCGCCGAGAGCATCGAGCGCTTTGCGCCGGTAGTGGAAGCCGCGCGCGCCGCCGGCATCCATGTGCGCGGGGCGATTTCCTGCGCCGTGGGTTGCCCCTACGAGGGCGAGGTGGCGCCCGAGCGCGTGGCCTACGTGGCGCAGTTGATGAAGCAGATCGGCGTGCAACACGTGGGCGTGGCCGACACCATTGGCGTGGGCACACCGCTCAAGGTGCAGCGCGCGATCGAGGCGGCGCTGCAGCACTATGGCATCGACGACGTGTCAGGCCACTTTCACGACACCTACGGCCAGGCGCTCGCCAACACGCTGGCGGCGCTGGAGCTCGGCGTGTGGCAGTTCGATACTTCGGTGGCGGGCCTGGGCGGCTGCCCCTACGCCAAGGGCGCGACCGGCAACGTGGCCACGGAGGACGTGGTCTATATGCTGCACGGCATGGGCATAGACACGGGCATCAACCTCGACAAGCTCATCGACGCGGGTGTGTATATCAGCGACTTTCTGGGGCGCAAGACGCAGTCGCGCGCAGCTATGGCGATTCTGAACAAGCGCGCGGGGTGAGGATGATGCAGCCAGACCAGGAGACGCCGAAACTCCCCGAGGGCGTGCAGCGCGTCAGCGTGCAGCTGCAGGCGCTGGGGCACGCGCAATTGCCGCGCATGTTGGACGATGCGGCGCGCACGGCGCAGCAGGCGGCGGATGCGCTGGGCATCCTCGTCGGGCAGGTGGCCAAGAGCATCATCTTTCGGCGCAAGAGCGACGATGCCGCGGTGCTCGTGATCACCTCGGGCGACCGGCGCGTCGATGAGCGCAAGGTGGCGGCGCTGGTGGGCCCCATAGGCCGCGCCGACGCCGACTTCGTCAAGGCGCGCACGGGCTTTTCGATCGGCGGCGTGGCGCCGCTCGCGCATGCCACGCCGCCCGTGACGCTGATCGACCGCGATCTGCTGCGCTTTGCCGAGGTCTGGGCCGCCGCAGGGCATCCGCACGCGGTGTTTGCGCTGCACCCGAGCGAGCTGCAGCGCTGGACGGGCGCACCTGTTGTGGACGTGGTGGTCGATGTGGCGTCGGAAGCAGGCAAGTCATGAACACCGAAGAAACTACCAAACCGATAGCTGTCCGCGCAAGTATGCTGGCGTCTGCGGGCTATTTTGATGCAAATTCCGACGAGGTCATCCCCTCGCCCTGCATCTCGGTGTGCCGCATGGCGCCTGACCAGAGCCATTGCGAAGGCTGCTTTCGCACCGTGGCCGAGATCCGCGCCTGGGCCAGTGCCGATAGCGCCGCGCGCCTGGCCATCTGGGCGCGGCTCGCGCAGCGCGCAGGCTTTGTTTTCCCTCCACGTTCCGAAAGTCGCGCGCCGGAACGCCACGCTGTCGAAGACGCTTCTGCCCGCACGTCATGAAACACATCACCTTTTACCTCGACTTCCTCTCGCCCTACGCCTGGCTCGCGTTCGAGCGCCTGCCGCTCGAACTGGAAGGGCTGAGCTACAGCGTGCGCCATCGGCCGGTGCTGCTCGGTGCGCTGCTCAAGCAGCACGGCAATCCGGGGCCGGGCGGCATCGCGCCCAAGCGCGACTGGACGTTCCGCCACGTGGCCTGGCTCGGGCACACGCTAGGCATTCCACTCAAGATGCCGGCGCGCTTTCCGTTCAGCCCGCTGCCGCTGCTGCGCCAGGCGCTGGCCTGCAGCGACGACGGCACCGTCAACCGCTTCGTCGCGGGCACACTGCTGCGCCATGTGTGGCAGGAAGGGCAGGACGCGCTCGATCCGCAGCGCCTCGATGCGCTCGCGCAAGCGCTGGCCGAGCAGACGCGCCCCGGCCAGAGCCGCACGAGCGAGGCGCCCAAGGCGCTGCTGCGCGCCAACACCGACGCCGCGATCGCGCAGGGCGTGTTCGGCGTGCCGGCCTTCGTCGTCGATGACAAGCTGTTCTGGGGCCTGGACAGCCTGCCCATGCTGCGCGCCTACCTCGCAGGCGACGCCTGGTTCGACGGCCCCGACTGGGGCGCCGTGCGCCAGTTGCCCTCGGCGTAAAAGCTGTCGGCCCTGAGCAGATCACGCCATTTCCCGCATTGCGAAATGAGTTATGCGGGTTTGACCTGAGATTGTCAGAGCCTCGTCAGTTTGGCGTCAGAGTCGGGTCAGCGGCAGCCCGAAAAATGCCATGGCTCGCGTTGGGCGTTTGGCCCCGGCGCGGATCGCATGGCTTTTTTGAGGAGACAAACCCATGGCAACCCATCCCGCCCCCCGTCCCATGACGGCCGAGGAGAAGAAGGTCATCTTCGCCTCGTCGCTCGGCACCGTGTTCGAGTGGTACGACTTTTACCTGTACGGCTCGCTCGCGGCCATCATCGCCAAGCAGTTCTTCAGCGGCCTCGATGAAGGCTCGGCCTTCATCTTTGCGCTGCTGGCCTTTGCCGCAGGCTTCATCGTGCGGCCTTTCGGCGCGCTGGTGTTTGGCCGTCTGGGCGACATGATCGGGCGCAAATACACCTTTTTGGTGACCATCCTGATCATGGGCCTCTCGACCTTCATCGTCGGTATCCTGCCCAACTACGCGAGCATAGGCGTGGCCGCGCCGGTGATCCTGATCGGGCTGCGCCTGTTGCAGGGCCTGGCGCTCGGCGGCGAATACGGCGGCGCTGCAACCTACGTGGCCGAGCACGCGCCGCACGGCAAGCGCGGTGCCTATACCTCATGGATCCAGACCACCGCGACGCTGGGCCTGTTCCTGTCGCTGCTGGTGATCCTGGGCACGCGCACGCTCATGGGCGAGCAGGCCTTTGGCGACTGGGGCTGGCGCATTCCGTTTGGCGTGTCCATCCTGCTGCTGGCCGTGTCGGTGTGGATTCGCCTGTCGCTGTCCGAGTCGCCCGCGTTCCAGAAGATGAAGGCCGAGGGCAAGACCTCGAAGGCGCCGCTGTCCGAGTCCTTCGGCCAGTGGAAGAATCTGAAGATCGTGATCCTCGCGCTGGTCGGCATCACCGCGGGCCAGGCGGTGGTCTGGTACACGGGGCAGTTCTATGCGCTGTTTTTCCTCACGCAGCAGCTCAAGGTCGATGCCGTCACGGCGAACCTGATGATTGCCGCGGCGCTGCTCATCGGCACGCCGTTCTTCGTGGTCTTCGGCGCGCTGTCCGACAGGATCGGCCGCAAGCCCATCATCATGGCGGGTTGTGTGCTTGCCGCGCTGACCTACTTCCCGACCTTCAAGGCGCTGACCGAAGCCGCCAACCCCGACCTCGCTGCAGCGCAGGCCAAGAGCAAGGTGGTGGTCGTCGCCGATCCGGCCGAGTGCTCGTTCCAGTTCAACCCCACGGGCACGGTGAAGTTCACGAGCTCCTGCGACATCGCCAAGCAGGTGCTGGCCGCAAATTCGGTGAGCTATGACAACGAAGCCGCGCCCGCCGGCACGCCCGCGGTGAT
>CAVPUD010000009.1:0-8888 GCA_963708545.1 uncultured beta proteobacterium
TTTTTTTTTTTTTTTTTTTTTCGGATCGAGGTCGAATGGGGCACACCCAAGGCGGCTGCCCCCGTCTATCCGGTCGATGTCGCCATCGAAGCCGCCGACCGCCAGGGCCTGCTGCGCGACATCTCGGACGTGTTCGCGCGCGAAAAGACCAACGTCATCGGCGTGCAGACCCAGTCCGTCAAGGGCACGGCCTGGATGACCTTCACGGTCGAAGTCAGCGACGCCGGCCGCCTGAACAAGGTGCTGGGCATCGTCGCGAACGTGGCTGGCGTGCGCTGGGCGCGGCGGCGCTGACATTGCCCGCGTGAGGCGTTTGGGCGCACAGCACAGAAGCCCCCGAACAAATTCCCAGGAAAAGACCGCCAAAAAAGCCCCATCTGGCTATAATCGCGGACTTTGCCGCACCTGGCAGCAGTTGCAATACTGCTTTGCCACAAGGCAAAAATGGGTTACCGCCACCCTTTCTGGCGAGGTGAGGCCGCAGGCACAGCAAGAAAAAGCGCACCGCCGCTCATCTTCTTGGCAGCTGCAGGCGGCCGTGATCGATATCGGAGTGTCCTCATGGCACGCGTTTGCGACGTAACGGGCAAGAAGCCCATGGTGGGAAACAACGTCTCCCACGCCAACAACAAAACCAAGCGCCGGTTCCTGCCGAACCTGCAATACCGCCGTTTCTGGGTCGAGAGCGAAAACCGCTGGGTGCGCCTGCGCATCACCAACGCGGCCTTGCGCCTGATCGACAAGAAGGGCATCGATGCCGTGCTTGCAGACCTGCGGGCACGCGGCCAGGCTTAAGAAGGAGAGAGCACCATGGCAAGCAAAGGCGGACGCGACAAAATCAAGCTGGAATCCACCGCGGGTACCGGCCACTTCTACACCACGACCAAAAACAAAAAGACCACGCCCGACAAAATGGTGATCATGAAATTCGATCCCAAGGCGCGCAAGCACGTCGAATACAAGGAAACCAAGCTGAAGTAAGCTGCTGCAAAGCCGCTTCTCCATTTCCTCAAAAAATCCGCCCGGCGCCAAAGGTGCCGGGCGGATTTTTTATGGGGTATGGATATGCGGCGCCTCAGGCATGCAAGGCCCGCAGGCGCAGCGCAAAGTCGCGCAGCGCGGCGATGCCGCTGCCCTCGGCGCGGCGGCACCAGGCTTGCAGTTCGGCCGTGAGCTGCGCGCGTGTGTGCGTGGTTCTGAGCCACAGCTGGCGCAGCTCCTCACGCATGGTGAGCATTTGGTCGAGCACCGGGTGCGCGGCGCGTGCCTGCGCGAGCTGCGGCAGCGCCTCCGCAGGCAGCTTCTCGATGTCGCGGTGCAGCCAGCGGCGCACCGTGCGCAGCGAGGCGTCGGGCTGCAGGCGCTTGAGCTCGCGGCGCATGCTGCGTGCGTAGCGCGCCATGACCTCGTAGCGGTGCGCAATCAGCGCCTCCAGCGTTTGCTCGTCGGCCACGGGGCGCACGGCGCCGAAACGCAGCCGCGGCGGCACCTTCTTCACCGTGGCCCAGCCGAGTTTTTGCAGCAGCCGGATGTAACACCAGCCCAGATCGAACTCGTACGGCTTGACCGCGAACTTGGCCGCCGTCGGGTAGGTGTGGTGGTTGTTGTGCAGCTCTTCGCCGCCGATCACGAGGCCCCAGGGCACGAGGTTGGTGCTCGCGTCGGGCGACTCGAAGTTGCGATAACCCCAGTAGTGCCCCACGCCGTTGACCACGCCCGCCGCCCAAAATGGAATCCACACCATCTGCACGGCCCACACGGTCGCACCGAGCGCACCAAAGAGCGCGAGGTCGAGCAGCAGCAGCAGCCCCACGCCCTGCCAGGTGTAGCGGCTGTAAAGGTGGCGCTCCACCCAGTCGTCGGGCGTGCCGTGCCCGAACTTGCGCAGAGTTTCCTCATTGTTGGCCTCGGTCCGGTAGAGCTCGGCGCCGCGCCAGAGCACGGCGTCCAGCCCGCGCGTTTGCGGGCTGTGCGGATCGTCGGGCGTTTCGCACTTGGCGTGGTGCTTGCGGTGGATGGCCACCCATTGCCGGGTGACCATGCCCGTGCCCAGCCAGAGCCAAAAGCGGAAAAAATGCGCGGGAATCGGGTGCAGATCGAGCGCGCGGTGCGCCTGCGCGCGGTGCAAAAACACGGTGACGGCGACGATGGTCACATGCGTGGTCGCCAGCGTGTAAAGAACGATTTGCCACCAGGAAAGATGCCACAAGCCGTGGCCCAGCCAATCAATGGCTGCGTTCAGCGCAGCCCCATCCACAAAAGACATAACACTCCAAAACTGACATTGCCCCAGCGGCGTCCACACCTGCAAGCCGCGCCCGCACCAAGGAATTCCGAAGACATCTCCACTGCACGGGTGGTTCGCATTGTAGAGGCGCGCTGGCGGCAAGCCATGCGTGAAAACCATGGTGACAGCGCTGGCGCCCCTCGCGCGCTCACGCGCGCCTGCGCCTCCCCTTGCGCGCTCATTGGCGCGCCCAAACGGCGGCAAAAAAACCGTCGGTCTGGTGCCTATGCGGCCACAGGCGCAGGTAGGCCGAGCCCGTGGCGCCGCCGCTGCACAGCGCCCTGCCCTGCCCCAGCTTGAGCCGTTCGAGCACTTCGCCCGCATCGAGCGGCGCAAATGCGGGGTGCGCGGCGCCGAAAGCCTCCGCGATGGCTTCGTTTTCCTCGCGCAACAGGCTGCAGGTCGCATAGACCAGACGCCCGCCGGGCTTGAGCAGCCGCGCCGCGCTCGCGAGGATCGCAGCCTGCTTGTGCGTGAATTCCTGCACGCTTTGCGGCGACTGGCGCCACTTCAAGTCCGGATTGCGCCGCAGCGTGCCCAGGCCTGAGCATGGCGCATCGACGAGCACGCGGTCGATCTTGCCCGCCAGGCGCTTGATGCGCTCGTCGCGCTCGTGCGCGATCGCCACCGGGTGCACGTTCGACAACCCGCTGCGCGCGAGCCGCGGCTTGAGCGCATCGAGCCGGTGCGCCGAAGTGTCGAAGGCATAGAGCCGCCCGGTGTTGCGCATGGCCGCGCCCAGCGCGAGCGTCTTACCACCCGCGCCCGCGCAAAAATCGACCACCATCTCGCCGCGGCGCGCGTCCAGCAGCAGCGCGAGCAATTGCGCGCCTTCATCCTGCACCTCGAAGGCGCCGCGCTCGAACGCCGGCAAGCGCGCGAGCGCGGGCTTGCCTTGCACGCGCAAGCCCCAGGGTGAATACGGTGTAACTACTGATTCAATAGCTGCTTGCGCAAGCTCCGCCTGCACTTGCTCGCGTTTTTCCTTCAAGATATTGACGCGCAGGTCGAGCGGCGCGCTCTGCAGCAGGCTCTGGGCCAGCGGCCAAAACTCGCTGCCCAGTTGCGCCTTGAGCGGCTGCACGATCCACTCGGGCAGGTTGTGGCGGTGCGGCTCGAGCAAATCCGCAGAGTCGATGGCGTCACACGCTTCGAGCCAGCTTTTTTCCTGCATGCTCAAGGCGCTGTAGAGAAAGTCGCGCGGGCCAGGAAAGCCCAAAATGGCCAGGCGCCGCTCCTTCAGCCCCGAGCCCGAGCGCGCCAGGTATTCGAACTGCAGCTTTTTGCGCAGCACGGCATAGACGGTCTCGGCCAGCGTCGCGCGCTCGCGCGGGCCCAGGTTGCGGTGCTCGCGAAAAAAGCGCGACACCACGGCGTCGGCCGGGTGCTCGAAGCTCAGCGTGCGGCGCACGAGCTCAGCGCAAGTGTCCAGCAAGGCTTTGGGGTGCATAAGGCGGTTGGGCTCACCCTTTGGGGCGCCAAAAAATTTGAATCAAATCGGGCTTTTGCGCAGATGGAACAAGCACAAGCAGCTATTTTTTCGAGAGTAACCGCGCGATCGCCCGCGGATAGATCAGGTGCTCTTGCGAGAGCACGCGCGCGCGCAGCGCTGCGGCGTCGTCGCCCGGCAAAATGGGCACCACGGCCTGCTCGAGGATGGGGCCGGCGTCGAGTTCGGCCGTGACCAAGTGCACGGTGGCACCGGCAAACTTGCAGCCCGCGGCGATGGCGCGCTCGTGCGTGTGTAGGCCGCTGAAGGCCGGCAGCAGCGAAGGGTGGATGTTCACGAGCCGCCCCGCGTAGTGCGCGACGAAGCCCGGCGTCAGCATGCGCATGAAGCCCGCGAGCACCACGAGCACGGGCTCGTAGCGGTCTATTCGCGCCTGAAGCTCGGCGTCGAAGTCCTCGCGGCGCGCAAAGCCCTGGTGCGCGATCGCCTCGGTGGCCAGCCCTTGCGCACGCGCCCAGGCCAGACCCGGGGCCTCGGGCTGGTTGCTGAGCACGGCGGCCACGCGCGCGCCCAGGCGCTGCTCCCAGCGCTCTTGCTGCGCCGCGCGCACGATGGCCTGCATGTTCGAGCCCGTGCCCGAGATCAGGATCACGATGTTTTTCATGGGGGCGGGATTATCTCAGCCTCTCAGGCCCGACATCGCCGGCGCCCGAAGCAATGACCGCCGAAGCAGCGGCCACAATGACCGACAGACGTCCACCAGCGCCCGCGTAGGCGCGCAGCGCCGCCTCATGGAATCCGGGTCAAACCAGCAGCCGCGACGATTTGGGCACGTGGGCGAGCAAAAACTCCATCTGGTCGGCCAGGATGCGCCGGTTGCGCAGAATGAAGTCCTCCCACAGGCTGGGCACGTAGGGTGCATACAGCAACGGCATGCGCGCCTGCTCAGGCGTGCGCGCGCCTTTGCGGTGGTTGCAGGCGCGGCAGGCCGTGACCACGTTCATCCAATGGTCGCGCCCGCGCTGTGCGAGCGGCACGATGTGCTCGCGTGTGAGATCGTCTTCGTCGAAGTGGCCGCCGCAGTAGGCGCAGACGTTGCGGTCACGCGCGAACAATTTGGCATTGGTCAGGCTGGACTTGAGGTTGAAGGGGTTGATGCCGGGCACACCCTTGGTGCCTATGATGCTGTTGACCACAATGACCGACTGGGCCCCCGTGACCGCATTGTGCCCGCCGCGAAACAGCGCCACCTGCGCGCCCAACTCCCAGCGCACTTCGTCTGCGGCATAGTGCAGCACCGCCTGTTCGAGCGAAATCCATGCCTGGGGCAAACCCTGGGCCGAGAGCTTCAATACCTTCACGCGACGCCTCCTGGAAACGGCTTGGGCACAATATACTCCGATTTGATGACAAATTGCCACTTGGCGCTTGTCCTATCAGCGCAAGCAGCTATCAAAATGATAACCAACCCATGAAAATTTTCCGCGGTTTCCACCACCCCGACATAGCTGCGGCCTGCGCCCTGACCATTGGCAACTTCGACGGCGTGCACCGCGGCCACCAGGCCATGCTGGCGCTGCTCAACAACGAAGCCGCGCACCGCGGCATCCCAAGCTGTGTGCTCACTTTCGAGCCGCACCCGCGCGACTACTTTGCAGCCGCGCAGCGCAAGCCCGAGATCGCCCCCGCGCGCATAGGCACGCTGCGCGACAAGCTCACCGAGCTCGCGCGCTGCGGCGTGCAGCAAACCGTGGTGCTGCCCTTCGACGCCCGCCTTGCCGCGCAATCGCCACAGGACTTCATCGACCAGGTGCTGCTGCGCGGCCTGGGCGTGCGCTACGTGCTCGTGGGCGACGACTTTCGCTTCGGCGCGCGGCGCGCGGGCGACTACGCCATGCTCGAAGCCGCGGGCCAGGCGCAGGGCTTCGAGGTTGCGCGCATGAACAGCTACGAAGTGCCCATGCCCGCCGATCTGCTCACGCCGCAAGCCGCCAGCGCCGTGCCCGCGCGGCACAGCCTGCGCGTGTCGAGCTCGGCCGTGCGCGCCGCACTCGCGCAGGGCCGCATGGAAGACGCGGCACGCCTGCTCGGGCGCCCCTACAGCATCAGCGGGCACGTGGTGCACGGGCGCAAGCTCGGCCGCGCGCTCGGCGCGAGCGCGGACGACGCGGGCGACGGCTTTCGCACGCTCAACTTGCGCTTTACGCACTGGAAGCCCGCCGCGAGCGGCATCTTCGCCGTGCGCGTGCGCGGCCTTGCCGATGCGCCGCTGCCCGGCGTGGCCAACCTCGGCGTGCGCCCCTCGCTCGACCCGGCCGACGTGAACGGCGGGCGCGTGCTGCTCGAAACCCATTGCCTCACCTGGCCGCCCGGCCTGGGGCCCGAAGATGCCTACGGTAAAATCACCTGCGTGGAACTGCTACACAAATTGCACGACGAACGCAAGTACGACAGCTTGGCCGCGCTCACCACCGGCATAGCGCAAGACTGCGCCGACGCGCGCGCCTACTTCGCTGCGGCCCAGCCTGATCTCGCCGGCACTTCCCACGCCGAAACCCGCCGCCAGACCACGCGCGACCGAATTTGAGAGCGCACATCGCGCGGCACCGCGCCGTACCGCAGGCCAAAAAATGCGTGCCGCATCCGCCGCGCTTTTGCCGCCCTCCCCTTTCCCCATCCCGATCGCCGGCCATTCGCGGCCTGCTCCGCTTCCCAAGGCCTCCTCATGTCCAAGCCTGCCAAGCCCTCCAAGCCCACCGACCCCGCGAGCGCAAAGCTTGATTACCGCAGCACGCTGAACCTGCCCGACACCCCCTTCCCGATGCGCGGCGACTTGCCCAAGCGCGAGCCGGCCTGGGTCAAGGAGTGGGAAGAAAAACGCCTGTACCGCAAGCTGCGCAACGCGCGCCTGGGCGCGCCCAAATTCGTGCTGCACGACGGCCCACCTTACGCCAACGGCCAGATCCACATCGGCCACGCGGTCAACAAGATCCTCAAGGACATGATCGTCAAGGCGCGCCAGCTCAAGGGCCTGGACGCGCAATACATCCCCGGCTGGGACTGCCATGGACTGCCGATCGAAAACGCGATCGAAAAACTCCACGGCCGCAACCTGCCGCGTGACGAGATGCAGGCCAAGAGCCGCGCCTTTGCCACCGAACAGATCGCGCTGCAAATGGCCGACTTCAAGCGCCTGGGCGTGCTCGGCCAGTGGGAGCACCCCTACAAAACCATGGACTTCGTCAACGAGGCGGCCGAAATCCGAGCGTTCAAGCGCGTGATGGAGCGCGGCTTCGTCTATCGCGGCTTGAAGCCCGTTTATTGGTGCTTCGACTGCGGCTCGTCGCTGGCCGAGTTCGAAATCGAATACCAGGACAAGAAGAGCACCACGCTCGACGTGGGCTTCGAATGCGCCGAGCCCGACAAGCTCGCCGCGGCGTTCGCGGTGCCTGCGCTCACGCAGCCCGCCTATGCCGTGATCTGGACCACCACGGCCTGGACCATCCCCGCGAACCAGGCGCTCAACCTCAACCCCGAGCTCGACTACGCACTCGTGCAAACGGAGCGCGGCCTGCTCGTGCTCGCGGCGAGCCTGGCCGAAAAATGCCTGGAGCGCTACGGGCTCAGCGGCCAGGTGCTGGCCACGGCGCGCGGGGAAAAGCTCGGCCTGATTCATTTCAAGCACCCGCTGTACGAGGTCGATGCCGGCTACCGGCGCCTGAGCCCCGTCTATCTGGCCGACTACGCCACCGCCGAGGACGGCACTGGCATCGTGCACTCGGCGCCGGCCTACGGTGTGGAAGACTTCAACAGCTGCATCGCGCACGGCATGAAGTACGAGGACATCCTCAACCCCGTGCAGGGCAACGGCAGCTACGCGGCCGACTTTGCGCTCTTTGGCGGCCTCAACATCTGGAAGGCCGTGCCCCTCATCATCGACGCGCTGCGCAACGCCGGGCGCCTGTTTGCCACGCACGAGATCACGCACAGCTACCCGCATTGCTGGCGCCACAAGACGCCCGTGATCTACCGCGCCGCCGCGCAATGGTTCGTGCGCATGGACCAAGGCGAAGGCATCTTCACCAAGGACAAAGCGCCGCAAACGCTGCGCCAGATGGCGCTCGCGGCAATCGAGCAAACCCACTTTTACCCCGAAAACGGCAAGGCGCGCCTGCGCGACATGATCGCCAACCGCCCCGACTGGTGCATCTCGCGCCAGCGTAGCTGGGGCGTGCCGCTGCCTTTCCTGCTCGACGTCGACAGTGGCGAGCCGCACCCGCGCACGCCGCAGATCATCGACCTTGCGGCCGACGTGGTCGAAGACGGCGGCATCGAGGCCTGGAGCAAGCTCAGCGTCGCGGACATCCTGCAACGCATAGACGACAAGAGCGACCCCGCGCGCTGGAGCAAGAGCAACGACATTCTCGAAGTCTGGTTCGACTCGGGCACCACGCACACCACCGTGCTCAAAGTCTCGCACCCCGGCGCTGGCCACGAAAACGGCCCCGAGGCCGATCTTTACCTCGAAGGGCACGACCAGCACCGCGGCTGGTTCCACTCGTCGCTGCTCACGGCCTGCGCGATGTACGGGCGCGCGCCCTACCTCGGCCTGCTCACGCACGGCTTCACCGTCGATGGCCAGGGCCGCAAGATGAGCAAGAGCCTGGGCAACATCGTCGCGCCGCAGACCATCAGCGAAAAGCTCGGCGCCGAAATCATCCGCCTCTGGTGCGCAGCCACCGATTACTCGGGCGACCTGGGCATAGACGACAAAATCCTCGCGCGCGTGGTCGATGCCTACCGCCGCATTCGCAACACGCTGCGCTTTTTGCTAGCGAACGTGAGCGACTTCGATCCCGCCACCGACGCCGTTCCCGATGAAGATCTGCTCGAGATCGACCGCTATGCCCTTGCGCGCGCCGCCGAACTGCAGGCCGACTTCCTCGCGCACTACGACAAATACGAGTTCCACCCCGTCGTCGCCAAGCTGCAGGTGTATTGCAGCGAAGACCTGGGCGCGTTCTACCTCGACGTGCTCAAAGACCGCCTCTACACCACCGCGCCCAAGAGCCATGCGCGCCGCAGTGCGCAGACCGCACTGCACCAGATCACGCACGCCATGCTGCGCTGGATGGCCCCCTTTTTGAGCTT
>CAVPUD010000010.1:0-13348 GCA_963708545.1 uncultured beta proteobacterium
GCCGGGTGGTGCTGCTGGGCTATGCGCTGTATGCCCTCGTGAACCTGTGGATGATCGTTGCGGCCAGCCCCTGGGAGATGGCTGCCGCGATGGCCGTGTACGGCTTGTTTTACGCCGTGGAAGAGTCGCAGAGCAAGGCCTTCATCGCCGACCTCGAGCCCGAGCGCCGCGCTACGGCAATGGGCGTCTACAACTCGGTCACTGGCGTGCTGTACCTGCCGGCTTCGCTCGTGGCCGGCGCGCTCTGGGCGGTTGCGCCGGCCTGGGCGTTTGGTGTCGCGGCGCTGCTGTCGCTTGCGGCCATGGGGGTTTTTGTGCACATGCGCCCATGGCGCACAGCCCATGCGCATGCGCCGGACCTGCGCCACACGCACCGGCACGATGGGTAGCGCCGCGGCGCTACCAAGCATGAGGTGCGTGGCCTGCGCTGTGAACACGCCATGGGCAGCACGGCACCTCGTGCCTCCGTGCAGAATCCAGGTTTGGTCACTCGCATCTTGTACCCATGTTGATCACCCCCGAAGACGATTCCGAAGACACGCTGCACACGCCCGAGGAGCGCGCGGCGGCGGCGGCGCGCAGTACCTGGGTCAGCGTGGCGGTCAATCTGGTGCTCACGGCGGTGCAGATCGTCGTGGGCATCTTGTCGAAGTCGCAGGGTTTGGTGGCGGATGGCATTCATTCGCTGTCCGACCTCGTGGCCGACTTCGTGGTACTGCTGGCGAACCACCATGCCAAAAAAGATGCCGATGCCGACCACCCCTACGGTCACCAGCGCTTCGAGACGGCGGCCTCGCTGGTACTGGGGCTGCTGCTGTTGGGCGTGGGTTTAGGGATGCTGTGGGCGGCACTGACCAAGCTCGAAAATCCGCATGAGTTGCCGCAGGTGCACGTGGCGGCGCTGTGGGTCGCGGGCGCGGCCTTGCTCGGCAAGGAGCTGTTGTTTCGCTACATGCTTGCCGTGGCCAAGCGTGTGAAGTCGAGCATGCTGGTGGCCAATGCCTGGCATGCGCGCTCGGACGCGGCTTCTTCGCTGGTGGTGGGCATAGGCATTGCGGGCAATCTGGCGGGTTATCCGCTGCTCGATCCGATCGCGGCGCTGATCGTGGGCCTGATGGTGGCGCGCATGGGCTGGAATTTTTCCTGGGATGCGCTGCACGACCTCATGGATCGCGCCGCCGACGAACAGGAGGTGCAGGCGATCCGCCAGACCTTGCTCGAGACGCCTGGCGTGCGCGGCGTACACGACGTGCGCACGCGCAAGATGGGCGACATGATGCTGGTCGATGCGCATCTGGAAGTCGGCGCCAGTCTGAGCGTAGAGGCGGGGCACGACATCGCCGTAGAGGCCCGGCGCCGTGTGCTGCAGCGCCATCGCGTGCTCAACCTCATGACCCACATCGACCCCTGGAGCCGTCCGGACCTGGACCATGCGCCGCTGCCTCGCATTGCCGAAGGCGGGCGTGACCAGCTGCCTGGCTGAGACTGTCGTCAGCGGCTGCCGCGGCGGCCCTGCCAGAGCCGGCTGGCCCGGCGCAACAGCTCCAGCCAGGCCAGGCAGAGCGCCAGCAGGACAGCGCCGGCCAGCCATCCTTGCGTGCCCGGCAGGGCCAGCCCCATGAGTTCGCGCAGCCACGGGATGCCCAGCACTGCGAGCAGCAACAGCGCCATCACGCCGGCCATGCGCCGCAGCCAAGGGTTGGGGTCGGTGATGCCATGCCAGGGCGGATGCGCGAGGTCGCGGTTTGCCAGAATCAATAGCATTACGCCCAGCACCAGCGTACAGAACACCACGGCGCGGCCTTGCGCGGTGCTCCAGCCCGCGGCCACCAACCAGGCTTGCCCGGCCAGCAGTGCGGCGCCCATGCCCAGCCCTTGCGCCACGCCGAGCAACAGCGGCGCGGCGGCAAAGGGCGAATCCGTCACGGGCCGGGGCGGGCGCTGCATCAGGTCGTCGTCTTCGGGTTCGGCCTCGAAGACGATGGAGCAGATCGGGTCGATCAGCAGTTCCAGCAGCACGATGTGCACAGGCAGCAGCAGCACCGGCCAGTGCAGCAGCGTGGGTACGAGCGCCAGCGCAATGATGGGCACATGCACGGCAAAGACGAAGCGCGTGGCCTTGCGGATGTTGTCGTCTATGCGCCGCCCCTGGCGGATCGCCGCGACGATGTGGGCAAAGCTGTCGTCGAGCAGCACCAGCGCGGCGGCCTCGCGCGCCACGTCGGTGCCACGCTCGCCCATCGCGATGCCCACGTCCGCCGCCTTGAGTGCCGGCGCGTCGTTGACGCCGTCACCCGTCATGGCCACGACCTCGCCAGCCGCGCGCAGCGCTTGTACCAGGCGCAGCTTGTGCTGCGGCTTGAGGCGGGCGCACAAGTCCACGTGCTGCAGGCGCGCGCGCAATGCCGCGTCGTCGAGCGTCTCGATCTCGGCGCCGGTGATGACGTCGGGGCGCTCCGACAGACCCACCTGCTGCGCAATGGCGCGCGCCGTCGCCGGGTGGTCGCCCGTCATCATGATCACGCGCACGCCGGCTGCGCGGCATTCGGCCAGCGCGGCAGGCACGTCGGCGCGCGGCGGGTCGGCCAGCGCCACCAGGCCCAGGAATTCGAACTCGAAGTCGTGCTGGCTTGCCGGCCAGGGCGGCGCGCTGCCTGCTGTGGGCACGGCATCCGTCCAGCGCCCGCGCGCTACGCCCAGCACGCGCAGCCCGCGCTCGGCCATGGCCTGTGTCTGGCGCTGGATGGCTTCACGCTGCGCGGGGGCGAGGTGGCACAGATCGGCCACGGCCTCGGGCGCGCCCTTGGTGGCGAGCAGGTGCTGCGTCGGGTCGCTGCTCGCATAGACGCGTGTCATGGCCAGGATTTCGCCCGAGAGCGCGTATTCGAACTCCGGCTGCGCATCGTCGTGCACATGCTCGGTGCCCGCGAGCCAGTGGTGGCCGAAAGCCTGGATGGCTTTTTCCATGGGGTCGAACGGATCGCCCGGCGTGGCCAGCATGGCGAATTCGGTCAGCGGGTGAAATGGCTCGGGCAGGCTTTGCGCATTTTCGGGACGGAAATGCGCCTCGGGGGTGGCGAGCTCGGCCACGGCCATGCGGTTGACGGTGAGCGTGCCGGTCTTGTCCACCGCCAGCACGGTGATCGCCCCCAGCGCCTCGACCGCGGCGACGCGCCGCGTCAGCACCTTTTGTTGTGCGATGCGCCAGGCGCCGAGCGCAAGGAACACGGTGAGAATCACGGGGATTTCTTCGGGCAGGATGGCCATGGCGAGCGCGATGCCGGACAGCAGGCTTTCGAGCAGGGGCCTGCCATCCCACCACCAGCCCAGCAGCACCTGGGCCATGGCCAGCAGGCTGGCAAGCAGGCCGATGCGACGCACTAGGGTGCGCGAATCCTGTTGCAGCGCCGAGGGGGGCTCGACGGTCGCGGCCAGGTCGGCGCCTATGCGCCCCACGGCTGTCTTGGCCGCGGTGGCGCAGACCTGGGCGATGCCTACGCCGCGCGTTACGACGGTGCTGGCGTACAACTGGTGCGCTTCCTCGTCCTGCACGCTTGCGTTGGCATTTGCGGAGCCGGGCGCGGACGGGCGCGGCAGCTTAGCAACGGGGACGGATTCTCCCGTGAGCAGCGATTCATCGACCTCGAGCTGGCCGTCCAGCAGCACGGCATCGGCGGCAACGCGGTCGCCCTCGTGCAATACCAGCAGGTCGCCGCACACCACGTCGCGGCCAGGGATGCGCTGCTCCTGCCCGTCGCGCAGCACCAGCGCACGCGGCGCCGACAGGTCGCGCAGCGATTCGAGCGCGCGTTGCGTGCGGCGCTCCTGCACCAGTGTGATGCCGATGACCACGAACACGAAGCCCAGCAGGAACATGGCCTCGCCTTGGTCACCCAGCGCCAGATAGATGCCACCCGCAGCCAGCAGCATCAGGAACATGGGCTCGGTAAGCACCTCGCGCACGATCGCCCAGGTGGACTTGGGTGCACTGCCAGGCAACAGGTTGGGGCCGTCGGCGGCGAGGCGGTGCGCTGCTTCAGCGCTGCTCAGACCGCGGGGGAAGGACGGTGCAGCAGGGGTAGCGCTGGCAGCGCCAGCAGAGGAAGGAGCGGGTGATGTGTGGCTCTGAGAGGAAGGCATGGCAGCTCCTGCACCTTGGGTGCTCAACTCAACTGTAGCAGCAGCTCCCACGGGGTTTTTTGCCAGGCCAGGGCTTCTTCACGCAGCAAATAGGCCGATTGTGGGTAGGCTGCAGCCCAGCCCGGACGGGTGCTGAGGTGGTGGCTGGAGCTGCGCGCTTGCAGTGTCAAGCCGAGCATGTCTGGCTCCCGGCGCGCGTGGCACAGCGCCACGGCCAGCCGCAGACACAGCAGTTGGCGGGCGAGGTTGGGGTCGCTGTGCAGCTCGGCCTCGATTTTGCGGACCTTGCCGCGCTGCCCCAACACCAGCAGGCCCAGCCGGTGCAACTCTGGCACGGTGAAGCCAGGCACGTCAGTGTTGTCCAGGATATAGGCGCCGTGCCGGTGCGCTTCGCTGTGTGAGATCAGGCTGCCGATTTCATGCAGGCGTGCTGCCCATTCGAGCTCGCGTGCCGCGCTGGCTTGGCCCTCGGGCATCGCCTGGAGGAAAAGCGCCTGGGCCGTGCGTGCCACGCGCTCGGCCTGGGCGGCATCCACGGCGAAGCGCTGCATCAGCCCCCGCACTGTAGTGGCGCGCAGATCGGTATCGGGCTGTTCGCGGTCGAGCAGGTCATACAGCGCCCCTTGGCGCAGCGCGCCTTGGGCTACCTGTATTTGCTCTATCTGCAGCAGGTCAAAAATGGCCCTGAGCACGCTCAGGCCACCGCCAATCACCGCCCGGCGGTCGTCCTTGAGCCCTTCGAGGCGTACCCGGTCGGCGCTCTGTGCGCGCAACAGGCGCTCGTGCAGCCAGTGCAGTCCCTCGAGGGTCACGACGTCGGAGGGGCAGACCTGTGCCTGCGCCAGGATGTCGCCAATGGCGCCCACCGTTCCCGAAGAACCGTAGGCAATGCTCCAGGCGCCCGGGTGGAAGGTGTCCAGCGCTTCATCGAGCACTGCCTTGGCGGCAATCTCTGCAGCGCGAAAGGCCTCAGGTGTGAAGGCGCCGTCGGCAAAGTAACGCATGGACCACGCGACACTGCCTACACGAAACGATGCCATGGCGTGGGGGGTGAATTGCTGGCCAATGATGAACTCGGTGGAGCGCCCGCCGATGTCCACCACGAGCCGGCGCTCATCGGACTGCGGCAGCAGACGCGAGACGCCTTGGTAGATCAACCGGGCCTCTTCGGGGCCGGAAATGACCTCTATGGGGTAGCCGAGGGCTTCGCTGGCGCGCGCCAGGAACTCCTGCCGGTTGCGTGCCTCGCGCAGTGTCTGCGTGGCCACGGCACGCACCTGCGAAGGCGCAAAATCTGCCAGACGCTCCCCGAAACGCGCCAGGCAATCCCAGCCGCGCTGCATGGCCTCGGGCGTTAGATTGCGGTTTTCGTCGAGACCGCTGCCCAGGCGGACGGTTTCTTTGCGGTATTCGGTGCGCTGGATGTGACCGTAGGCGAAGCGGCCGATTTCGAGACGAAAGCTGTTGGATCCTAGATCCACGGCGGCAAGCAGGGTTCCGTTGTGCATTTTCTTGCGCAGGTCGCGCCAATTCCAGCCGGGCAGCATAACAGGCACAAAAGAAGCCTGTAGGCTCCTTGGCCTCTGGGTTGCGCGGGCAATCTATGCTAGGGCTGATTGATGACAAAAAAATGACGCAAGGGTGGTCTGCGCGCGATGTAATTTTCGATAGTCATGCAATTGTCATGAGGCGCAACTACATTCGTGCATCCCTACTCACTCTCAAGAGGTTTTGCCATGAAGATATCCTTGTCTCGCGTTTTGGCGGCTGGTGTCGCAGCTGCTGGTGTGTTTTCTGCCGCTTATGCGCAGGAAGTGAAGGAAATTACCGGTGCAGGCGCAAGCTTCCCTGCCCCGTTGTATTCCAAGTGGGCTGCCGATTACTACAAGGCGACGGGTGTGAAGGTCAACTACCAGTCTGTGGGTTCCGGCGCCGGACTCAAACAGATCGAGGCCAAGACCGTGGCTTTTGGCGCGTCCGACATGCCCCTGAAGGAAGATGAGCTCGAGAAAAAGGGCTTGGTGCAGTTCCCGACCGTGATCGGTGGCGTGGTTCCCGTGGTCAATATCAAGGGCTTGGAGCCTGGCAAGCTTAAGCTCAATGGCCAGGTGCTTGGTGACATTTACCTGGGCAAGATCACCAAGTGGAATGACCCTGCCATTGCGGCGCTGAACCCCGGTGTGGAGCTTCCTGATGCGGCCATTTCGCCGGTGCGCCGTGCCGATGGCTCTGGCACCACGTTCGTGTTCACCAACTACCTCTCCAAGGTCAATGCCGAGTGGAAGAGCAAGGTGGGTGAGGGCACCGCAGTGAACTGGCCCGTGGGTGCGGGCGGCAAGGGGAATGAGGGCGTTGCCGCCTTCGTGGGGCGCCTGCCGAATTCGATTGGCTACGTCGAGTACGCCTACGTCAAGCAAAACAAAATGGCCTACGTGCAAATGCAGAACGCTGCCGGCCGTTTCGTCTCGCCCGACGATGATGCTTTCAAGGCTGCCGCCGCCGGCGCGGTATGGCCCAAGAGCTTTTACCTGATCTTGACGAACCAGCCTGGCAATGCCACCTGGCCGATCACGAACCCTACGTTCATCCTGATGCACAAGGTGCAGGAAAAGCCTGCCGAAGCGACTGCATCGCTCAAATTCTTTGAGTGGACGTACAAAAACGGTGACAAGACCGCCACAGATCTGGACTATGTCCCGCTGCCCGCAAGCGTGAAGGACATGGTCGTGAAGTCTTGGGCTGAGATCAAGGATGCCTCGGGCCATCCGGTTTCGTTGAAGTAAGCATCCTCTGGCGGACTGCCGAGCGCAAAGCTGGAGCGGTCCGCCGGGATTTTTTGCCCTGCAAAGACAATTCGTGCGGATTAAATTTTTGTTGATGTCCAGAGGTTGCTGACGTGTCCACTACCTTACCCGTGAGCCAGGCGCCGTCCGCCAAAGCCGTCGCTGGTGCCGAACGCAGCACGCCGCCGTCCCGTCCGCCGGGGGTGTCGAATGTGCTGGCCGATCAGATTTTTGGCTGGCTTGCACGCGCGGCAGCCACACTGACTTTGTTGCTGCTGGTGGGCATTTTGCTGTCCTTGGTGATCGGGGCATGGCCTTCCATTGCGCGCTACGGCCTGAGTTTTTTGGGGCGCAGCGTATGGGATCCGGTGCAGGACGAGTATGGCGGGCTGGTCATGATCTATGGCACGCTCGCGACCTCTTTCATCGCCTTGCTGATTGCGGTGCCGGTGAGTTTCGGCATCGCCTTGTTTTTGACAGAACTGTCGCCCGCGTGGCTCAAGCGCCCTCTGGGTACGGCGATTGAATTGCTGGCAGCGGTGCCGTCTATCGTTTATGGCATGTGGGGGTTGCTGGTGTTCGCTCCCATTCTTTCGCGCTTCGTGCAGCAACCTCTGCAGTCCCTCTTCCAAGGGGTGCCTTTCTTCGAGGAGTTGGTGTCGGGGCCGCCCGTAGGGATAGGCATTTTGTCGGCCGGGATCATTCTGGCCATCATGATCATCCCGTTCATCGCCTCCGTGATGCGCGATGTGTTCGAGGTGACGCCGCCCATGCTCAAGGAATCGGCCTATGCGCTGGGCTCCACGACCTGGGAGGTGGTGTGGAAGATCGTGCTGCCTTACACCAAGACCGGCGTGCTGGGCGGGATCATGCTGGGGTTGGGGCGCGCGCTGGGCGAAACCATGGCCGTGACCTTCGTCATCGGCAACATGAACCAGCTCAAGACTTTTTCGCTCTTCGAAGCGGCCAACAGCATCACCTCAGCGCTGGCCAACGAGTTTGCCGAGGCAGGCGAAGGGCTGCACCAGGCTTCGCTGATTTACCTTGGCTTGGTGCTGTTCTTCGTGACTTTTGTGGTATTGGCCTTGTCCAAGGTGCTGCTGATGCGCCTGCAAAAAAATGAAGGAGCGCGCACATGAGCACCGCCGCACAACGCATGGCGCTCTATCGCCAACGCAAGGGTGTCAATTACTTTGCCTTGACCTTGTCGCTGCTCGCCATGGCATTCGGGGTTTTTTGGCTTCTCTGGATTTTGTGGGAGACCTTGCGGCTTGGACTGGGCGGCTTCAGCCTGAGCTTGCTCACGCAAATGACCCCGCCGCCCAATGAAGATGGCGGTGGTTTGGCAAACGCGATCTTCGGGTCGTTCATGATGGTGCTTTTGGCGACTTTCGTTGGTACGCCCATAGGCATCATGGCAGGCGTGTTTCTGGCGGAATATGACAGAGGTAACAGCTGGCTGGCTTCGGTCACGCGCTTCGTCAACGACATTTTGCTTTCCGCGCCCAGCATCGTCATCGGTCTCTTCGTCTATGCCGCAGTGGTGGCGCGCTTCAGGAGTTTTTCCGCGTATGCGGGGGTGTTTGCCCTGGCTTTGATCGTGATCCCCGTGGTGATTCGCACGACCGAGAACATGCTTTTGCTGGTGCCGTCCAGCCTGCGCGAGGCTGCCTATGCGCTGGGTACGCCGAAGTGGAAAGTCATCACTCTGGTGACTCTGCGCGCCGCGCGCGCGGGCGTGATCACGGGTGTGCTGCTGGCAGTGGCGCGCATCGCGGGCGAGACGGCGCCGTTGCTGTTTACTTCGCTCAACAACCAGTTTTGGAGCTCCGACCTGTCCAAGCCCATGGCAAGCCTGCCTGTGACCATTTTCAAATTCGCCATGAGCCCCTATGAAAATTGGCAGCATCTGGCCTGGGCTGGGGTATTTTTGACCACGCTAGCGGTGCTGGGCCTCAACATCCTGGCCCGTGTGCTGACGCGCCAAAAGTGAACAAAGCAAGAAGGGATTCAAACGTGTCCATCGCATCTACCGTCGCAGCCCCAGCAGCAACCCGCCCTAAGCTTGCGGTGCGGGACTTGAATTTTTATTACGGCAAATTCCATGCCCTGAAAAATATTCAGCTGGATATTCCGGAACACAAGGTCACGGCCTTCATTGGGCCCTCTGGCTGTGGCAAGTCCACCTTGCTGCGCACCTTCAACCGCATGTACGAGCTTTACCCCGAGCAGCGTGCGCAAGGGCAGATATTGCTCGACGGAGAAGACCTGCTCACGAGCAAGCAAGACGTTGCCTTGCTGCGCGCAAGGGTGGGCATGGTGTTCCAAAAGCCCACGCCATTTCCCATGTCGATCTATGACAACATCGCATTCGGTGTGAAGCTGTTCGAAAACCTCAGCGCTTCCGAAATGGACGATCGCGTCGAATGGGCGCTGCGCAAGGCGGCGCTGTGGGGTGAAGTGAAGGACAAGCTTCAACAAAGTGGCGCCAGCCTCTCGGGCGGCCAGCAGCAGCGCTTGTGCATCGCGCGCGGCATCGCGGTGAAACCTGAAGTGTTGCTGCTCGACGAGCCCTGTTCTGCGCTCGATCCTATTTCCACGGGCAAAGTCGAGGAATTGATCGCTGAACTCAAGGACGAATATACGGTGGTGATCGTCACGCACAACATGCAGCAGGCGGCGCGTGTCAGCGATTACACGGCCTATATGTATCTCGGAGACCTGGTCGAGTTCGGTGAGACGGAGCAAATGTTCTTCAAGCCGCAGCGCAAGGAGACCGAGGACTACATCACCGGCCGCTTCGGCTGAGGCAAGGAGACGAACCATGACAGAAAAGCATCTCTCGTCGCAATTCGACAACGAGCTCAATACCGTGTCTGCGCGCCTGATGGAGATGGGCGGGCTCGTCGAGGCGCAGATCCGCGAGGCGATTTACGCGCTTTCGCAGTTCAATATCGATGCGGCGCTGCATGTGATGGCGCTCGAGCACCGTGTCAACGCCATGGAGGTCGAGGTGGACCAGGAGTTGACCACGATCATCGCCCGGCGCCAGCCCACGGCGCGGGACCTGCGCCTGCTGATTGCCTTTTCCAAGGCCACGACCAATCTCGAGCGCATGGGGGATGAAGCCAACCGCATGGCGCGCATGGTCAAGTCCATCATCGAGAGCGGCTCTGCGCGCTCCTTGCCAGCGGGTGAACTGCGCGTGGCGGCCGACTTGGCTTCGGCGCAGTTGCGCAAGGCGCTCGATGCGCTCGCGCGCCTCGACACCAAGGCGGCGGTCGCCATTCTCAAGGAGGACGACCTGATCGATCAGGAGTTCGACGGCTTCGTGCGCAAACTCATCACTTACATGATGGAAGACCCGCGCACGATCTCGCCGAGCCTTGACCTGCTGTTCCTGGCCAAGGCCATAGAGCGCATTGGCGACCACTCCAAGAACTTGGCCGAGTTGATCATCTATTTGGTCGAGGGCAAGGATGTGCGCCACAGGACCATGGACGAAATCGAATCCACTTTGATGCAGTGAGTGGGAGTGCCGATGAAAAAAATGCCACAGGTCTTGATCGTCGAGGATGAGCCCGCCATTGCCGAACTCATCGCGGTGAATCTGCGCCACAACGGATTGCAGCCTATCTGGGCAGAAGACGGTGATTCGGCGCAGCGGGAGATCGATGCGGTGCTGCCCGACGTGATCCTGCTCGATTGGATGCTGCCGGGTCAAAGCGGGCTGGCCCTGGCGCGCAAATGGCGAGCCGACAGCCGCACCAAGTCCGTGCCCATCATCATGCTCACGGCACGCGGCGACGAGCCCGACAAGGTCGCGGGGCTGGACGCCGGTGCCGACGACTACATCACCAAGCCATTTTCGACGCAAGAGTTGCTTGCGCGCATCCGCGCCGTGCTGCGCCGCCGCGCGCCTGAGCAGGTCAACGACAGCGTGGCCCAGGGCGATCTGGTGCTCGACGCCGCCACGCACCGCGTAAGCTACCAGGGGCGTGCGCTCAAGATCGGGCCGACAGAGTTCAAGCTGCTGCACTTTTTCATGAAGCATGCGGAGCGCGTGCACAGCCGAGCCCAGTTGCTCGACAAGGTGTGGGGCGACCATGTGTTCATCGAGGAGCGCACGGTCGATGTGCACGTCAAGCGCCTGCGCGAGGCCTTGGGCCCCGCAGGCGTGATGGTCGAGACCGTGCGCGGCGCGGGATACCGCTTCACGAGCCAGCCGCCGGCTTTGATGCAGGCCTGAACGCGCCCCTTTTTTTCGAGTCACGACCCTGGCATGTTTTCGCGTTCGGCGTATTTTTTGTTTTTCCAACTGATCGGTGGTGCGATAGGCTGGTGGCAGGAAGGGGTGTGGGGGGCGTTGGTGGGTGCGGGGTTCGCCGCCTGGGGCTGGTTTGCGCTGGACTTGTGGCGCGGCACCCGGGTGCTTCGGTGGTTGCGCATGGGGGACTTGTCTGCTGTGCCGCAGCTGCGCGGCATGTGGGGCGAGGCTGCCGATCGCGCGCGCCGTCTGCTGCGCCTGGCGCAGGCGCGGGTCGAAAAGAGCCAGGCGCGACTGCAGGAGATACTGGCGGCGCTGCAAGCCACGCCCAATGGCGTCGTGTTGCTCGATGCCCAGGGGTGTATCGAATGGTGCAACCAGATTGCCGCAGGCCATTTTGGTCTAGACGTGCAGCGCGACCTCATGCAGTTCATCGGCAATCTGGTGCGTGACCCCGAATTCAGTGCCTACTGGGCCGCGCACGACTTCAGTCACGACGTGATCCTGCAAGGGCGCGACAGCACGCCTGCACATCCTGTGCGTCTTTCGGTGCAACTCTTTCCTTATGCCGATGGGCGCATGCTGCTGCTGGCGCGCGATGTGACGGCGCTCGAGCAGGCCGATGCGATGCGGCGCGACTTCGTGGCGAATGTGTCGCACGAAATGCGCACCCCTTTGACCGTGCTCTCGGGCTTCGTGGAGACTTTGCAGACGCTGCCACTGAATGCGCAGGAGCGTGCGCGCTATCTGAGCATGATGGCGCAGCAGGCCGCGCGCATGCAGCACGTGGTGGAAGACCTGCTGACGCTCTCGCGTCTGGAAGGCAGCCCCTACCCCGGCTTGGGAGAGTGGACGCCGGTGCAAACGCTGCTGCGGCGCTGCGAAGAGGAGGCCCGGGCCCTGTCGAGTCTGCTCAACAGGCACCAGCAGCGACCGCATACCCTGCAATTTCCGCCCGCAGACGTATTGCAGCAGGCGGGGGAGATCGCCGGGTCGCAGTCCGAACTGCAAAGTGCGCTGTCCAACCTCATCAGCAACGCCGTGCGCTACACCCCCGGGGGCGGCAGCATCACGGTCGAGTGGCAGCCACAGGCCGATGGCACGGCGGTTTTCAGCGTGCGCGACACCGGCGTGGGTATTGCGCCCGAACACATTCCGCGCATCACCGAGCGGTTTTACCGTGTCGATCGCAGCCGCTCGCGCGAAACGGGCGGCACGGGTCTTGGGCTGGCGATCGTCAAGCATGTGCTGCAGCGCCATGGTGCTGCGCTGCACATCACGAGCACGGTGGGCAAGGGCTCGACCTTTTCGGTCATCTTTCCAGCAATCCGCCTGCGCAGCGCTGAGGTGCCCGAGCATTCTCTGTAAGCGTGCGCCGCAGCAGCGCCAGAAACAGCGCCGCCATGAGCGCGAATGCGCGGGCGCTCGTGGTCCAGAAGGTGCGCGGTGAAGGCTGCGGAGCCCACGGACCCAGGCCTTGGTAGGCAAGCACATAACCTCCGCCCAAGCCCAGACCCCACAGCAGCAGGCGGTAGATGACGAGCGGCGCCACCGTGATACGGTCCGAGCGCAGCACGAACACGCAAAAGGTCTGCACCACGTCGGCCGCATGGTAGGCCGCGGCCCACAGCAGCAGGCCCGCCGCCACGGTGCCCTGGAGCGCGAACTGCGCGCGCGTCGGCAGGTGCAGTGGCTCTGGCCGTTGCCACAAGTGCAAGAGCCTGTGACCTCGTACTATTATCCCGCGACGTCTCGGCCTCAGTACTACTACTCCTACCGGCCGACGTATGCACCTCGATACTACCAGGCTACCCAGCCTGCCCCGGCCGCTCAGCGCCGGCTCAGGCCGTCGCTCAGCCGTGCAGGCCGCCCCGGTCGCTCAACCGGTCCAGGCTGCGGCCCAGCCGGCTCAGGCTGTCGCTCAGCCGTCGCAGGCGGCACCGGCCGTCACCACGGCGACGGGGAGCGAGGTCGTCCCGACCAGCTACACCACGACCAGCGAAGCGGCAGCCCCCGCCCCCGCTCCGGCGGTCCCTGCCGGAGACCCTTACGGCTTCACGGCCTGGTTGAACGCGACCCGAGCGGCCTACGGACTGGGACCGGTCGGTTATGATCCCAACCTGTCGGGCTGGGCGGCCGCCAACAACGACCAGCAGGC
>CAVPUD010000011.1:0-4202 GCA_963708545.1 uncultured beta proteobacterium
CCACGCATCGCGTCAAAGGTACGTGGCCGTCGTGCGGATGCGCCGGTCGTCGTTGGTGACGGCGACGATTTCGGTGCCGCTTTGCCCCTCCTGGATGGTCGCGCTCTTGATGCGGTTGTTGCGCACCTCCTCGAGGAAGTCGGAATACCCCACATAAGCCGCACTCGGGCTCACGCGACCGTCGAACTGTTTGAACACCGTGAACAGCACCATGGCAATGACCAGCCACACGGCGATTTTCGAAAACCATTGATTGTTCAAGCGCAACTCCAAATTCCCTTGGGGAAAAAACCATGCACCCACTCACCGTAGGCTGCTTCGCATGTGCAGGGCATTTTAGGCTTTTCAAGCAAACCGACTCATAGCCATTTCCCATAATGGCTATAGGCCTTGCGGTTCATCAGGTGCTTGCGATACGAGCATTCTCTGATGCAAGTCAGAGCCAAGCACCTTCAGACAGCCGCCTGCACCTGTTCCTTGAGCTTGCTGCTGGCGTGGAACGTGACCACGCGCCGCGCTTCGATCGGGATCAACTCGCCTGTGCGCGGATTGCGCCCCGGCCGCGACGCCTTGGTGCGCACCTGAAAGGTGCCGAATCCTGTCAGACGCACGTCTTCACCCTCTACCAGGCTTTGCTCCAGCAGCTCGAAAAAGGCCTCGACCATCTCCTTGGACTCGCGCTTGTTCAACCCGATCTGGTCGAACAGCAATTCCGCCAACTGCGCCTTGGTCAAAGCCGGCGTTTCCAGGTCTTCTACGGCGAACTCGATCATCGTGTGTTCCATTCCCTTAGAGCAGGTTCTCATGCGCGCGGCTCAGGCCCGCAAACGCGCGCCCGTGCGCCGGCCGAGTTCGGCCACGGCAGCCTGCATGGCGGCGTCAATCTCGGCCTCGGTAAGGGTTGCGTCCTCGCGCGCGAGCGTGATGCGCACGGCGAGGCTTTTTTCCTCCAGCCCCACCCCCGAAGCGGCTGCTGCCGCCGCGCCTGCACGCACCGGCTGCGCCTTGGGCCGGTAAACGTCGAACAAGACCACCGCGCGCAGCAGACTCGGTGCGATGGCCCCTGTGATCGCGGCTTGCACTTGGGCAAAAGTCACGCGCTCGGCCACCACCACCGCCAGGTCGCGCTCCACCGGCTGCTGGCGCGCCACGGGGCGCGCTTGCGGCAAGGGGCGCTGCAACACGGCTGCCAGGTCGAGTTCGAACAACTGCGGCGCCTGCGGCAGCTCCCAGGCCTGGCACCAGCGCGGGTGCAGTTCGCCGATGAAGCCGATCGCGCACCCATCGAGGAGCACCCGCGCGCAGCGCCCGGGGTGCATGGCCGGATGCTCGGCGGGCGCGAAACTGGCCTCGAGCGGCGCGAGCAGCGCCTGCACGTCCCCTTTGGCGTCGAAAAAATCGACTTCCCGTGCTTTTTGCCCCCACTGCAGCATATCGACCAGGCCATAGGCCAACCCGGCGACGCGCATGGGCTGGTGCAGGCCCGCGACCGTGCGGTCGCTGTCGGGCACGCTGGCGTCGCGCAAAAAGACGCGCCCGAGCTCGAACACGCGCACCCGCTGCGCTTTTCGGTCCAGATTGAAACGCAAAACCTGTAGCAAAGAACCGAGCAAAGTAGAGCGCATAACGCTCATTTGGCTTGCAATCGGGTTCAGCAGCCGGATGGGCTGCGCGTTGCCCGCGAGCTCTTGCTCCCAACGCTCCTCGACAAAGCTGAAGTTGATCGTTTCTTGGTAGCCCAGCGCAGCCAGGGCGCGGCGCACGGCAAACGGGCTGCGCTGCGTCTCGGGTGCCACGCGCGGCGTGATGGGCGCAAGCGGCGGGGTCGTAGGCAGTCGCTGGTAGCCCACCATGCGCGCGACTTCTTCGATCAGGTCTTCCTCGATCGCCAGATCGAAGCGGTACGAAGGCGGCACGACCTCGAGGACACCCGCATCCGCCGCGTCCATGGTGCTTTTCGTGGCCACCTCCAACCCCAGGCGCACGAGCGCTTCAGTGCACTGCGCCTGCGTCAAGGGCATGCCCAAAACCTTGCTCGCCCGCGCCACGCGCAGCGTAATGGGCTGCCGTGCAGGCATGTACACCCGCTGGTCGTCGATGGGCCCACAGACGGTTTCGGGCGTGCCGCAAATGTCGAGCACCAGTTGCGTGATGCGCTCGATGTGCTCTACGGTGTGCTCGGGATCGACGCCGCGCTCGAAGCGGTGCCCGGCATCGGTCGCAAAGTTATAGCGCCGCGAACGCCCCGCGACGGCCTTGGGCCACCAGAAGGCGGCTTCGATGTAGATGTTGCGCGTGGCGTCCGACACCGCCGTGGCGTCGCCTCCCATGATGCCCGCGAGCGACTCCACGCCCTGCGCATCGGCGATCACGCCTACCTTTTCATCGACGCTGACCGTATTGCCGTTGAGCAGCTTGAGCTGCTCGCCCGGCCGCCCCCACCGCACTTCGAGACCGCCGTGGATTTTGTCGAGGTCGAAGATGTGCGAAGGCCGTCCGAGCTCGAACATCACGTAGTTCGAGATATCGACCAGCGGCGACACGCTGCGCTGCCCGCAGCGCGCGAGCCTATCGACCAGCCACTGCGGCGTTTGCGCGCGCGTGTTCACATTGCGCACGATGCGGCCCGAAAAGCGCCCGCACAGATCGGGCGCCAGCACCTGCACAGGCAGTCGATCGGCGCAACCCACGGTCACGGCAGGGAAGGCCAGCGGTTGCAGCGGCGCGCCCGTCAAGGCGGAAAGCTCGCGCGCCACGCCATACACACTCAGGCAATGTGCGAGGTTCGGCGTGAGCTTGAGTGTGAACAGCGTATCGTCGAGGTTCAGCCACACGCGCACATCCTGCCCCACGGGCGCATCGGCCGCGAGCTCGAGCAGGCCGCCGTGATCTTCGGACAGATGCAGCTCGCGCGCCGAGCACAGCATGCCCTGGCTCTCGACCCCGCGCAGCTTGCTCGCCTTGATGCGGAACGGCTTGCCGTCGGGCCCCGGCGGCAGCTCGGCGCCGACGAGCGCGCAAGGCGCTTTGATGCCCGGCCGCGCATTCGGCGCACCGCACACGATGTTCAGCCAAGCGCCCTGCCCTACATCCACCTGGCACACGCGCAGCCGGTCGGCGTCCGGGTGTTGCACGGCTTCTTTGATTTCACCCACCACCACCCCGGAAAAAGGCGGCGCCACAGGGCGCAGCTCCTCGACCTCGAGGCCAGCCATGGTCAAAGTCTCGGCCAACTCGGCCGTGGAAAGGGGCGGGTTGCAAAAACTGCGCAACCAGGATTCAGGAAATTGCATGGTCAAACGATCAAAAGGGGGCCACCCACGGCGTGCGCAGGCTTACTGGAACTGCGCCAAAAAGCGGATGTCTCCATCGAAGAACAGGCGCAGGTCGTTGACGCCGTAACGCAGCATGGTGAGCCGATCGGGGCCCATGCCAAAGGCAAAACCGATGTATTTTTCGGGGTCCAGCCCCATGTTGCGCACCACCGAAGGGTGCACCTGGCCCGAGCCCGCGACTTCGAGCCAGCGCCCCGCGAGCGGCCCGCTCGGGAACTGGATGTCGATTTCGGCGCTGGGCTCGGTGAACGGGAAAAAGCTCGGGCGAAAGCGCAGCACCAGTTCGTCGTTTTCGAAAAAAGTGCGGCAAAAATCGGTAAAGACGACTTTTAAGTCTTTGAAACTCAGGCTTGGTGTGGGACTCGGCGCCGTGGAAACCGAAGACCTCCTGCCAGGCCGCAGCAGCGACCCGGTTGACGAACTTGAGTTCCGCTGCGCGCGTCCCAGCCTGGTAGAACGACGGCTCATGTCCGAAGACACGCCGGAGGCGATCCGACATTTCCGCCACGAGGTCGAGGTTGCTGCGACCCATCGACAGGCGCAGGCCGTTGCGGTCGGAACAGGAGCCCTCGGCGAGGTAAAAGCCGAGCAGGCAGAGCAGGTCCTCATTGACCTCGAGGCGCTGTGCAATGCCATCGTTCGCGTAGTGCTCCGGCGTCAACTCGAAGTCGTCGCGCCGGGCGAACCAGGCTACGTCGGTCTCCTGCAGGTCGGCGAGCCGGACGCGGTTGCGCACGGCATTGCGGCCCGAGCCTGTGTACTGCGTATTCCAGGCTCGATCCAGCCGACTCGGCACCGTCTGCACGCATCCCTGGATGATGTTCGCATCGGCACCCACCGCGCGCAGATACGCCTGGAACTGTGGCT
>CAVPUD010000012.1:0-9332 GCA_963708545.1 uncultured beta proteobacterium
GCAAAGGGCGAGCAAAGGGCCGCGTAAGTGCCGCGCTTCGCAGACAATCGAGCGATGGATTTTCCACTGTTCCAAGCCCAGCACCTGCGCAAAAGCTACGGCGGCCAAGCTGTCGTCGATGACCTGTCGTTTCACATCGATGCGGGCGAATGCCTGGGCATCATCGGCCCCAACGGCGCGGGCAAGACCACCACGCTGCGCATGTGCCTCGGTCAGGCCGCGCCCGACGCGGGCACTGTGCGCTTTGCCGCGCAGCCGGGCGCGGCGCCGCTTTACATGCCGCGCGACGCGCTCGCGATCAAGGCGCAGATCGGCGTGGTGGCGCAGTTCGACACGCTGGACCCCGACTTCAGCTGCGCCGAAAACCTGCGCGTCTATGGGCGCTACTTCGGCCTGGGGCGCGCCGTGATGGACGCGCGCGTGCCGCAGCTGCTCGAATTCGCCGCGCTCGCCAGCAAGGCCGCGGCCCGGCCCACGGAGCTCTCGGGCGGCATGCGGCGGCGTCTGTCGCTCGCGCGGGCGCTGGTCAACGATCCGCGCCTGCTCTTGCTCGACGAGCCCACGACGGGGCTAGACCCGCAGGCGCGCCACCTGATGTGGGAGCGCCTGCAGCTGCTGCTGCAGCAGGGCAAGTCGATCCTGCTGACCACGCACTTCATGGACGAGGCCGAGCGCCTGTGCGCGCGCCTGTTGGTGCTGGACCATGGCCGCAAGATCGCCGAAGGCGCGCCGCGCGCGCTGATCGCCGAGCACCTGGAGCGCGAGGTGGTCGAGGTCTATGGCCAGGGTGCGATCGCACTCGCGCAGGACGCCACGCTGCGCGCGCTCGCGGCGCGCGTGGAGACGAGCGGCGAGACGGTGTTTTTCTACACATCCGACGCGCGCCCACTGCTGCACGCGCTCGAAGCCCGCCCGCAGCTGCGCACGCTGCACCGCCCGGCCAATCTGGAGGACTTGTTCCTCAAGCTCACGGGGCGGCAGATTCGCGACGAAGGCTGAGCGGGAAGGGGCGGGTAGCGGCGGGTAGCGGGTAGGCTGGGTTGCAACCCAGCCTACGGTTCTGCGAAGCGCTTTATTTTTGATAGCTGCTTACGCTTGATGCTCCTTGGGTTTGGCGCTTTTTTTCATAAAACGCCGCGCGTGCTGTGTGCCCGCCTGCGATCCCGCATCCCATTGCGGGGCCTCTCAGATCGCGAGCGGATCGACGTCGATCAGCCAGCGTATCAATCCCTTGTGCGCGGGGTCGGCGCGCGTAGCGTGCAAGAGCGGCTGCCACGCGGCGAGAAAGCGCTGCAGCGCGGTGCGGTGCTGGCTCTCGAGCAGCATTTGCGCGCGCTCCACGTTGGCCACGCGCTGGATCGCGAGCGGCACGGGCGGGTAGAGCGTGACCTGGGCGAGCTCGGGCAGCGCCTGGGCAGCGGCGCTTGCGGCGCGCAGAAAGCCTTGTGCGACTTCCTGCGTGCGCGCGTCGGCGCGCACCAGCGCCTGGAAGCTGAACGGCGGCAGGCCCGCGTCGGCGCGCTCTTGCAGCTGCTGCGCGGCAAAGGCCGGGTAGTCGTGGCGCTTGAGCGCCTCGAACACGGGGTGGCGCGGGTGGCTGGTCTGTACCCACATCTCGCATGGCGTGCCTTGCGCGGCCATGTAGGCGGCGTCGCGCCCGGCGCGGCCCGCGGCCTGCATGAGCAGCGCAAACAAGCGCTCGGGCGCGCGAAAGTCGCTCGAAAACAGCGCGCCGTCGGGCTGCACCGCGGCCACGAGCGTGACGCGGCGAAAGTCGTGCCCCTTGGCGATCATCTGCGTGCCCACGAGCACATCGACCTCGCCCGCATGCACCTGCGCCAGCTGGCTTTGCAGCGCCCCTTTGGCGCGCGTGCTGTCGGCGTCTATGCGCACGATGCGCGCGGGCGTGCCGTCGGGGCGCAGCACGGGCGCGAGCAGCTGGGCGAGCTGCTCTTCGAGCTGCTCGGTGCCGCGGCCTATGGGCACGATGTCCAGGCTGCCGCAGGCCGGGCAGGCGCGCGGCACGCGCTGCGTGGTGCCGCAGTGGTGGCAGCGCAGCGTGCGGTCGAGCTTGTGGAACACCTGGTGCGCGCTGCAGTGCGGGCAATCGCTTTTCCAGTCGCAGTCGGCGCAGTGCAGCACCGGGGCGTAGCCGCGCCGGTTGAGCAGGACCATGCTCTGCTCGCCGCGCGCCACGCGCTCGGCTATGGCCGCGAGCAGCGGCGGCGAGAGCACGCTGCGCCGCGGCTGCTGGTTCATGTCCACGCGGCGCACGCGCGGCAGCGCGCCCGCGCCGATGCGGCTGGGCATGTGCAGGCGCAGGTAGCGCCCGCCCGCGGGGTCTGCGGGCGTGGGCGGGCGGCTTGCGTGCCAGCTCTCGAGCGAGGGCGTGGCCGAGCCCAGGATCACCTTCGCGCCCTGCGCGCGCCCGCGCCAGAGGGCCAGGTCGCGCGCCGAATAGCGCGCGCCCTCCTGTTGCTTGTAGCTCGGGTCGTGCTCCTCATCGACGACGATCAGGCGCAGGCCCGGCAGGCTCGCGAACACGGCCATGCGCGTGCCCAGCACGATGCGCGCGCGCCCCGCATGCGCGGCGAGCCAGCTCGAAAGGCGCTGCGCGTGCGTCATGCCGCTGTGCAGCGCCACCACTGCAGCCGCGCCAAAGCGCGGTGCAAAGCGCGCGCGAAAACGTTCTTCGAGCTGCGGCGTGAGGTTGATCTCGGGCACCATCACCAGCGCCTGCGCGTCGGGCGCCGCCGCGAGCGCCTCCTGCACGCAGCGCAGATAGACCTCGGTCTTGCCGCTGCCCGTGCTGCCGAACAGCAGGAAGGGGCCTGGTTCAGAGGCGATTTTGGCTCTGGCGCTTTCCTGTTCTGCGCTGAGCACTACGTTTTCGATAGTATCTGCGGCCCCCTCGGGCGCTGGCGTGCTGCGCCGCAGGCGGCGCGCGATCTGCTCGGCGCTGAGCGTGCGCAGCTGCGGCGGCAGCGCCGCGAGCGCCACTTCGCCCAAGCTGCGCTGGTAGTAGCGTGCCGTAAAAGCCACGAGCCGACGCCAGTGCGCATCGAGCGGCGCCAGCCCTTCGAGCACGCCCGCGACCGCGCGCAGCTCCACGCTTGGCGCGGGCGGCGGTGCGGCGCCGTCCCACACCACGCCCAGCACCTCGCGCGCACCCAGCGGCACGCGCACCAGCGTGCCCGGCGGCAGCGGCTGGGCGCTGGCGTAGCTCAACAAATCGCCCAGGCCGCTGTGCACCGGCGCGTGCACGGTGACTTGGATGAGGTGGGGCAGGTCAGACATGGTTTGGGAAGAAAACGCGCCATGGGCTTGATTTTTCAGGACTTTGTGCGCATGTCCGCAGTTTCTGTGGATAACTTTGTTGAAATCCTGCGTGTACCGCGCGCCAAGCCGCATGGCTGCGTGCGCCGGCTGGGTTGCACGGAAATTCAGCAAAAAAGAAAAAGTCTTATGAATCAAGCATCTTAGAGGTTGGCTAGGGTTTTCCAGAGAAGCGCAGGCGGGCCTATTCCTTGTTGCGCCGCATCAAAAAAGTTGTGCACAAGTAGAACTTTCTGCATCTGTCAAGTCCCGGTTTTGGGCGTTTTTGTGCTAGCTGCGTTCGCGCATTTGGCCTGTTTTCTCTGTTTTGGCATGCAAGTGCTTGATTCGTGTGGGATTTTTGCCGTACTCCACATTTTCTGTGGATAACTTTGTGGACAGGCTTTGTAAATGCTCCGCAAAGCCTTGCCGCGCCGTGCTCCAGTCGCTTTGCCCGGGAAACGAACAGGGATTTGAATGGATGAAAAATCAATGGGTTAGAAAAAACACCGGGACTCTCGCCGGCAGCCATGGCCCGCACCGCATGGGTGCCAAGGTCGCGCTCAGCGCGCCGTCGGCTGTGCACAAGTCGCCCCTTCGCGCAGCGCGCGCGACTGGCTGTGCACGGCTTCGACGAGTGCCGCCACATGCTCGGGCGGCGTGAACTGGCTGATGCCGTGGCCAAGGTTGAAGATGTGCGTGGGCCCGCGCGTGCTGCGGTCGCAGTGCGGCGCGCCGAAGCTCGCGAGCACCTGCGCCACCTGCTGCTCGATCTGCGCGGGCGGGGCAAACAGCACGTTCGGGTCCAGGTTGCCCTGCAGCGCCTTGCCGGGCCCGCCCACCGCGCCGCCGACGAGAGCGCGCGCCTTGCCCAGGTTTGCCGTCCAGTCCAGCCCCAGCACCTCGCAGTCGAGCGCGCGCATGTCTTCGAGCCACTGCGTGCCGCCCTTGGTGAAGACGATGCGCGGCACGTCCTGCCCGTCGGCGCCCGTACGTTGCAGCTGGGCGAGCACGCGCGCCGTGTAGGCCAGGCTGAACTGCTGGAAGGCGCCGTCTGCCAGCACGCCGCCCCAGCTGTCGAACACCATCACGGCCTGTGCGCCCGCGTCGATCTGCGCGTTCAGGTACGCCGCGACGGCGTCCGCGTTCACCGCGAGGATGCGGTGCATGAGGTCGGGGCGGCTGTAGAGCAGGGTTTTGACGCACCGGTAGTCGCTGCTGCCCTTGCCTTCGACCATGTAGCACGCGAGCGTCCAGGGGCTGCCGGAAAAGCCGATCAGCGGCACGCGCCCTTGCAGCGCACGGCGGATGCTGGTGACGGCGTCGAACACGTAGCGCAGCTTGTCGAGGTCGGGCACGGCGAGCCGGGCCACGTCGGCCTCGTCGCGCACCGCGCTGGCAAAGCGCGGGCCCTCGCCCTCGGCAAACGACAGGCCCAGGCCCATGGCGTCGGGCACGGTGAGGATGTCGCTGAACAAAATCGCGGCGTCGAGCGCAAAGCGTTCGAGCGGCTGCAGCGTGACTTCGGTGGCGTAAGCGACGTTCGTCGCCAGCCCCATGAAGCTGCCCGCCTGCGCGCGCGTGGCCTTGTATTCGGGCAGGTAACGGCCCGCCTGGCGCATCAGCCACACGGGGGTGTAGTCGGTGGCCTGGCGGCGGCAGGCGCGCAAAAAGCAGTCGTTGCGCAGCGGCGCGAACGTCGAGGAGGGAAGGGGGGAAACCGGGGCAGTCATGCGGGCGATTGTCGCAGGCCGGCCGGCGCCACTTCTGCCGCTTGCGCCGTTCCCGATGCTTGCACCCCACTGCGCGCGAGCAGCATGGCGTCGCCGTAGCTGAAAAAGCGGTAGCGCTGCGCGATCGCATGGCGGTATAGCGCCATGGTGTGCGCGTAGCCCGCAAAGGCGCTCACGAGCATCATCAGCGTGCTCTTGGGCAGGTGGAAGTTGGTCACGAGCAAATCGACCACCTGGAACGCAAAGCCCGGCGTGATGAAGATGTCGGTCTCGCCGCGCGTGTGCCCAGAGCGCGCCCAGGATTCGAGCGTGCGCACCGTGGTCGTGCCCACGGCGACCACGCGCCCGCCGCGCTGGCGGCAGCGCTCTAGTGCAGTGAGCGTGGCGGCGGGGATGTCGTACCACTCGCTGTGCATGCGGTGCGCGGCCAGGTCCTCGGTCTTGACGGGCTGGAAGGTGCCCGCGCCCACGTGCAGCGTGACGTTTGCGCGCTCCACGCCGCGCGCGTCGAGCGCGGCCAGCACGGCGGCGTCGAAATGCAGCGCTGCCGTGGGCGCGGCCACCGCGCCGGGCTGGCGCGCAAACACGGTCTGGTAGCGCTCGGCGTCCTGCGCCTCCTGGGCGGCCTGCGCGGCATCGGCCGCTTGCTGTGCGCGTGCTATGTAGGGCGGCAGCGGCATGTGGCCGTAGCGCTCCATCAGCGCGTAGGGCGGCGCATCGGGCGCGTCTTGCGGCCCGTGCAGCGCAAGGCGAAACAGCGGCCCGTCGGCGTCGGGCCAGCGCCCGAGCAGCGTGGCCGTGAAGCCGCCGCGCTGTGGCCCGCCCGCGATCAGCAATTCGCTGCCCATGCGCGGCTTTTTGCTGACCTTCATGTGCGCCACGACTTCGTTGCCCGTGAGCACGCGCTCGATCAGCAGCTCCAGCTTGCCGCCGCTGGCTTTTTCGCCGAAAAGGCGCGCCTTGAGCACGCGCGTGTCGTTGAACACCAGCAGGTCACCCGGCTGCAGCAGCGCGGGCAGCTCACGAAAGATGCGATCCACGGGCTGCGCGCCGCGCCCGTCGAGCAGGCGCGCGGCGCTGCGCTCAGGGGCGGGGTGCTGCGCGATCAGCTCGGGCGGCAGCGTGAAGTCGAAGTCTTGCAGCGTGAAGCGGCGCGGCGCGCACAGCTCGACAGGGGCGGAAGAAGGCATGGCAAGAGGGGCTGGACAGGCCCGCAAGAAGAAAAGAGAGCGAAGATGATCGCGCACACCGCGCGGCACCGCCTGGTTACTGCTTTCCTTCCACCGCCTGTACTGCCACCTGCGGCAGCAAGCGCTGCACGTCGGCCACCTGGGCGAGCGCGGTGCCCGGCACGAGCAGCGTGGCGGCGCCGGCGGCCATGCCCCAGCGCAGCGCTTCGGGCGCAGGCGCGCCTTGCTCCAGCGCCCACAAAATGGCCGCCAGAAAACAATCGCCCGCGCCCGTGGTGCCGGTGGTCGTGGGCACGGCCAAGGCCGGGGCCTGCCAGACGCCGTCGCGGCTTGCGATCAGCCCGCCTTGCGCGCCCAGCGACAGCGCCACGAGCTCGGCCCGCCCGCTGCGCACCAGGTCTTGCGCGGCGGCTTGCCAGGCGGGCGCGTCGGGCAGCGCCTGGCCAGTCAACTCGCGCAATTCGCGCAGGCTGGGTTTGACCAGCGTCACGCCAACTTGCAGCGTTGCCGCGAGCGCCGGGCCCGAGCTGTCGAGCGCAAAGCGTGCGCCTTGGCGCTGTGCGATGCGCGCCGCCTGTGCGTAAAAATCGTCGGGCACGCCGGGCGGCAGGCTGCCGCTTGCGACGAGCCAGCGCGGCGCATTTGCCAAGGATTCGAGCCGCTCCAGCATGGCTTGCCATTCGCCAGTGGCGAGCAGGGGGCCGGGCAGCACGAAGCGAAATTCCTGGCCCGTGGCGGTTTCGATCACGGAAAGGTTTTCGCGCGTGTCGTCGGCGATGGGCAGGCACAGCGCGGGCACGCCTTCTTGCTCCAGCAGCTGCTGCACCTTGGCGCCGGCCGGCCCGCCGGTGAGCGTCCAGGCCGCCACGTCGGAGCCCAAACGGTGCAGCAGCCGCGCCACGTTGACGCCGCCGCCGCCCGCATAGCGCGTGACGGGGCCGCAGCGCAGCTTGTGCGTGGGCAGCACGCGCTCGGCGGTGGTGGACAAGTCCAATGCAGGGTTTGGGGTCAGCGTCAGGATGGCGGGCATGGGCGTGGCAGCAAGATGGCCGGGCCGACACGCCAGCGCATCACCATGGCTGACCAGACTGGCCCGACCAGAGTTCGTTCAGGTCGGGGAAGTTCCATTGTGCCGGGTCTTCGCGCGCCACGATCTTCTCGTGGCAGCCGGGGGCGGACAGGTCGATCAGCTCGGGCGGAATGCGCAAGTCCGACTTGGTCGAGAAAAACACCTTCACGCAAGGCATGAGCAGCGACTTGCCGCTTTGCTGCGTGACCACGCCGATGCGCCCCGACGCCAGGCGCACGAGCGAGCCCACGGGGTAGATGCCTATGCTTTTGACGAAAGCTTGAAAGAGCTTGGCGTCGAAGTGGTCGCGCGTCCACTCGGCCATGCGGCGCAGCGACTCGGACGGGTCCCAGCCGTTTTTGTACGGGCGGTTCGATGTGATGGCGTCATACACGTCGCAGATCGCGGCCATTTTGGCGATCAGTGAGATCTGCTCGCCTGCGAGCTTGTCGGGGTAGCCCGAGCCGTCGATTTTTTCGTGGTGGTGCAGCACGGCGTCGAGCACGGCCTCGTGCATGTCGCCATTGCGCCGCAGCAGCGCCCAGCCGCGTGCGGGGTGCTTGCGCATGAGCGCAAACTCCTCGTCGGTGAGCTTGCCGGGTTTGTTGAGCACGGCCAGCGGGATGAAGGCCTTGCCCATGTCGTGCAGCAGCCCGGCCATGCCGGCGATCTGCGTCTGCTCTTCGTCGAGCCCGATCTGTCGCGCCAGCGCCACCATGAGCGCGCTCACGGCCACCGAGTGCATGTAGGTGTAGTCGTCCGCGGTCTTGAGCCGCGCGAGGCTGATGAGCGCGCTGGGGTTGCGCGTCATCGAGTCGGATATCTGCTCGACGATGGCGCGTGCCGTGGCCGCGTCCGCCGCCTTGCCCATGCGCGCCTCGCTGAACATCGCCACCATGGCCTGCTTGGATGCGCGGCAAATCGACGCCGCGGCCTGCAGTTCGGCTTCCATCGAAGTCGGGACGAGTGTGCGTGCCGGTGCCAATGGCGCGGCGGCGACGGTGAACGCCGGCAGTTCGTCGAGCTGGCCGAAATCGGTGTCTATCTGCGCGTCGGCCTGTTCGCGCGTCGTCGTGGGGGTGCCGGCCGGCACGTCCGCGCCTTTGTCGGTGTCTATCCATACCTCGTGGATAGAGGTAGCCCGGATGCGTTCGAGGTCCTTGGGGTCTTTGAGCAGGAATTGCGCGCGCCAGAACGGATGCTCCATCCAGGAGCTGCAAAACTCGTGCAGGTACATGCCCAGGGTCAGACTTTGGACGGGGATGCGTTTGAGCATGGGGAAAGATTTTGTGCGAAGCGGCCTTTGGCAGAGATGCGGCAGAGCGCACCGATGTGGCGCGCAATTGTAAAAAAACGTTGCTCAAGCCGGCCCAATCCGCCATGGTAGGCTTTCCGGTGCATTCCCACGCTTGCCTCACCATGCCCGCCTCCTCGAACGCTGCCGTCCAAACGCGCACTGCCGCCAGCCAGGAAGCGCCGGGCAGTACGCCTGCACCCGCTGCGGTCAGCCCGCGCAAAGCCCCGCCTAGCGGCCCGCAAAAAGCCCTGCGCAAGCTCGGTCTGGAGCGCGACATCGACCTGGCCTTGCACCTGCCGCTGCGTTACGAGGACGAAACGCGCATCACGCCGCTCGCGCAGGCGCGCGACGGGCAGGTGGTGCAGATCGAGGCCACGGTCACGGCCAGCGAAGTGCAGCTGCGCCCGCGCCGCCAGCTGCTCGTCACGGTGGAGGACGGCACGGGTAGCTGCGTGCTGCGTTTTTTCAGCTTTTACCCGTCGCAGCAAAAGGCGCTCGCCGTGGGCGCGCGCCTGCGCATACGCGGCGAGGTGCGCGGCGGCTTTTGGGGGCGGCAGATGCTGCACCCGGCGTTTCGCCCCGCAGAGGGCGAGTTGCCCGCCGCGCTCACGCCGGTGTATCCGAGCACCGCGGGCCTGCCCCAGCCTTACCTGCGCCGCGCCGTGCTGATGGCGCTCACGCGCGCCGACCTGTCTGAGACTTTGCCCGTGGGCAGCGTGCCACCCGGC
>CAVPUD010000013.1:0-5206 GCA_963708545.1 uncultured beta proteobacterium
CATGGGCGTTTCGATGTCCACGAAGCCGTTCGCATCGAGGAACTTGCGCACCTCCATCGCGACGCGGTAGCGCAGCATCAGGTTGTGCTGCATGTAGGGGCGGCGCAGGTCGAGCACGCGGTGCGTGAGGCGCGTGGTCTCGGAGAGGTTTTCCTCGTCGAGCTGGAACGGCGGCGTGACCGAGGGGTTGAGCACCTTGAGTTCATGGCACAGCACCTCGATCTGGCCGCTTTTGAGCTTGTCGTTCGTGGTGCCAGCCGGGCGCGCGCGCACCAGGCCCGTGATTTGCACGCAATACTCGTTACGCACTTCCTCGGCCGTGTGGAACATCTCGGGGCGATCGGGGTCGCATACCACCTGCACCGTGCCTTCGCGGTCGCGCAGGTCGATGAAGATCACGCCGCCATGGTCACGGCGGCGGTTCACCCAGCCGCACAGGGTGACAGTTTGGCCCAGCAGGGCTTCGGTCACGAGACCGCAATAATGGGAACGCATGGCCATGACAAAACTTCCGGCGCCGCAGCGGGCGCATTAAAGAACATCGGAAAAAGAATCGGAGGGCGCGCGAAAAACGAATCAGTGGGGCGCTTCGAGCGCAGGATCGGTAGGCGGCGCGACCACGCCCATGGAGATGATGTATTTGAGCGCCACGTCTATGCTCATGTCGAGCTCGATGCACTCGCTCTTGCGCACCATCACGAAGTAGCCGCCCGTGGGGTTGGGCGTGGTGGGCACATAAACGCTCACATACTCGTCACGCAGATAGGCCGCCACTTCGCCGCTGGGCGCACCGGTGATGAAAGCCAGCGTCCACACGCCTTCGCGCGGCCACTGCACCAGCGCCGCGGTGCGAAAGGCGTTGCCGCTTTCGGAAAACACCGTGTCCGACACCTGCTTGACGCTCGAATAGATGGAGCGCACGACGGGGATGCGGCTCACGATGGCGTCGCCCCATTGCACCAGCTTGCGCCCGGCGAAATTGCTCGTCGCGGCGCCGACGAGCAGCAGAATCAGCAGCGTGAGCAGCACACCGAAGCCCGGAATGTGCAGACCGATCAGCCGGTCGGGCTGCCAGGTCTCGGGCAGGATCAGCAAGGTCTGGTCGAGCGTGCCTACGATCCAGTGCAGCACGGCCAGCGTAATCGCGGCCGGCACGATGACCAGCAGGCCGGTCAAAAACCATTTGCGCAAGGCAGCCATGCGCGGGTCTTCAGGCTTGCGGCGCGGCAGCGGCGGGCGTGCGGTGCAGCCTCGCAGGTGCCCGCGGAGGCCGAAGCACCGTCTTTGCCAGACTCGGCAGCCGCACAGGCCGCGCCCTCTGCCGCGGGTTCGCTCGCCGGCGCAGATTTGCCCGCGCCCTTGCCGCTGTCACGGAAGTCGGTCGCGTACCAGCCCGAGCCCTTGAGCTGAAAGCCCGCCGCCGTCACCTGCTTGGTGAGAGTAGCCGCGCCGCATTCCGGGCACACGGTGAGCGGCGCATCGGAGATTTTTTGCAGCACGTCCTTGGTATGGCCACAAGTGCCGCATTTGTAGGCGTAGATAGGCATAGCGTTGTTGGAGGAAGTGGAATGCAAAACTCCCAATTATAGGCAGGGGTGCTTTTTGCAATATCCGTGCGATGCCAGCCGCCGCACGCGGCTCAAAACAGGCGCATCCGCACCAGCCACTGCATCAGCAGCAGCCCCAGCACGAAACCGAGCCCGCCGTAGATCAGGCTTTGCAGCAGGCGGTTCGTGCGCTTTTGCGCTTCGAGCAGTTCGCGCACCAAGGGCGTCGGCTCGGTGCGGCGCTGGCGCAAGTATTGGTGCAGCAGCAGCGGCAGCTCGGGCAGCAGCTGCGCGTAGTGCGGCGCTTGCGCGCGCAGCTCGCGCCACAGGCGCTGCGGGCCCATTTGCTCGAGCATCCATTTTTCGAGGAAAGGCTTGGCCGTGCTCCACAAGTCGAGGTCGGGGTCGAGCTGGCGCCCCAGGCCCTCGATGTTGAGCAGGGTTTTTTGCAGCAGCACGAGCTGCGGCTGGATTTCGACGTTGAAGCGCCGCGAGGTCTGGAACAGGCGCATCAGCACCATGCCGAGCGAGATTTCCTTGAGCGGGCGGTCGAAATACGGCTCGCACACGGTGCGGATCGCCGCCTCGAGCTCGTTCACGCGCGTCTCGGGCGGCACCCAGCCGCTTTCGATGTGCAGCTCGGCCACGCGCTTGTAGTCGCGCCGGAAAAAGGCTGTGAAGTTCTGCGCGAGGTATTCCTTGTCGAATTCGGTGAGCGTGCCGACGATGCCGAAGTCGAGCGAGATGTAGCGCCCAAAGCTCGCCGGATCGAGGCTGACCTGGATGTTGCCGGGGTGCATGTCGGCGTGAAAAAAGCCGTCGCGAAACACCTGCGTGAAGAAAATCGTCACGCCGTCGCGCGCCAATTTGGGGATGTCCACGCCCGCCGCGCGCAGGCGTTCGACCTGGCTGATGGGCACGCCATGCATGCGCTGCATCACCATCACCTCGGGGTGGCAGTAGTCCCAGACAATCTCGGGGATCAGCACCAAATCGAGCCCGGCCATGTTGCGCCGCAGCTGCGCGGCGTTGGCGGCCTCGCGCACGAGGTCGAGCTCGTCGTGCAGGTAGTTGTCGAACTCGGCCACCACCTCGCGCGGCTTGAGGCGCCGGCCGTCGGCCGACAGGCGCTCGACCCAGCCTGCCATCATGCGCATGAGGCTCAGGTCTTTTTCGATCACGGGCAGCATGCCGGGGCGCAGCACCTTCACGGCAACCTCGCGCTGCTGGCCCGTGCGGTCGCGCAACGTGGCGAAGTGCACCTGCGCGATCGAGGCGCTCGCGACGGGCACGCGCTCGAACTGCTCGAACACCTCGGCAATGGGGCGGCGAAACGCGCGCTCTATGGTCGCCACGGCGACGTCGGCGTCGAACGGCGGTACGCGATCCTGCAAGAGCGCGAGCTCGTCGGCAATGTCGGGCGGCAGCAGGTCGCGCCGCGTCGAGAGCACTTGGCCGAACTTGACGAAGATCGGCCCCAACTGTTCGAGCGCTTCGCGCAGGCGCTGGCCGCGCGGCCTGTCCAGCCGCCGCCCCAGCGTCAGCACTCGCGCGAGCCAGCGCAGCCCGGGCTTTTGCAGGCCATCGAGCAACAGCTGGTCGAGGCCATGGCGCCACACCACCCAGACGATGGTCGCGCCGCGCGCCCAGTGTTTCATGGGTTGGTGGGCGAAGAAACGGCTGCTGGCGCGCTGCGCGCCGCAGCAAACTGGCGCAGCGCCTGCGCCGCGCGGCGCGCGACATCGCCCACGACATGCGCGGGCGCGTCGCCGATGATGCGCGCAAGGTCTTCTTCGAGGTCCCAGCGCACGTGATCGACGAGCCAGTTGATCTCGGCCGCGAGCTGCACGTCACCTTCTATGCGCAGCGGCGGCTTGTCGCCGCGCAGCGCCGTCTGCGCGAGCACGAGCGGCGAGGGCTCGGTGATTTCCAGATGCAAATCGGGCTCGGCCTGCGCGGGTGCGAGGTCGAGCAGCCCTGCGGGCGTGACGCCGAGCGCGAGCACATACGCACGCCAGCGCAGCTGCGCCACGCGCCCACGCTGGCGCACGAGGCGCTCCATGGCCTCGGGCTCCTGCATGAGGATGTGGTTGAGCAGCAGCACCACGCGGCGCTGCACCTCGTGCACGAACCACTGCGGCGCCTGCGGGCCGGCGGCGAAACGCTCGAACAGGCCGTCGAGCACAGAAAATGGTGAAGGTATTGCCATAGCCGGCGATTATGGCTGCGCCGCCGCGCAGGAACGCTGCCACAGGCGCATAGCGGCAAGAATCACTGCAGCGCCTGCACCCCCGCGACCAGCCAGCCGGTAGTGCCCGACTTGGGCTTGGTCATGTTCCAGACTTCGCGGAACGGGCTGGGGCCGGCCGAGGGCTCCTCGCGGATCATGCCCGAGAACTCCACGCTGGCCATGTAGCCGTCGCCGAGGTCTTCGATGCCCAGCAACTGCGCCTCGAGCATGAGCACGTCGGTCTGGTTGGGCTGGCTGGATTGGCTGTTGCGATGTGCCTCGCGTTCGGCGAGCTGGGTGCGGATTTCGGCGAGCATTTCGTCGGTCATCATGGAGCGCAGCGTGGCAATGTCGGCGCGATCCCACGCGGCCTGCAGGGTCGCGAAGTTGCGCTTGGCCGCGGCCAGAAAGCCCGCCACGTCGAAGCCCTCAGGAACGCCCCAGTTCTGTGAACCGGAAAGCGCCGAGCCTATGACCACGCCCGAATTTTGCGCAGCTTGGGGCGCATTCGCCGCTTCGAAAGCCGTGCCGCTGCGCTCCCAGGGGCGCGCCGAGGCGTCGTTGCCGACCTTGGCGGGGTTGTATTGCGGCGGCGCCTGCGCAGCCGCGGGCGAGCCCGCACCCTGCAAGGCCCAGCGCGAGGGGTTGCCGGCCTGGCGTGAGCGCATGAACATGCGCAGCACCGCGAAGGCCACGAGCACGAGCAGCGCGATCAACAGAAATTGCCCCATCTCGGCGCCGAGCCCGAGCGAATGCGCGAGCCAGGCAAGCCCCAGGCCCGCAGCGAGGCCGCCGAGCATCGCACCCCAGGGCCTCTTGGGTGCAGCGGCCGGCGTCGGGGCGGTGTTCGGCGCAGCGTTGGGCGCCGCTGCCGGCTTGGCGGGCGCAGCCTGGCCGGGGCTTTGCGGCGCAGCGTAGCGCTGCGTGACGTTGCTCGACTGTTTGCCCGCCGAACGCCCGCCACCCAGGCGCGCGGCGTCGGCGTTGGCATGTGCGGCAGCCAGGGCCAGCACCAGAATCCAGGACCAGAGTTTCATGTTCATCGTCTCCATTGGTTGCATCATTGCGGCAGTCATAAAAACACGACTTACGCAAATCGGGGTGAGGCAAGTGGTTCGCCCCATGGCAAAACACCTCGCTGCATCCTTGTTTGCGTAAGTCCAGAAAAAAATGGCTCAGCCTCTCAGCACTTGATTCCAACATGCAAAGCCACTATGCCGCCCGTGAGGTTGTGATAGTCCACATGGCCAAAGCCATTTTGTTGCATCAGGGCTTTGAGCTCCTCTTGCCCCGGGTGCATGCGGATCGATTCGGCCAGGTAACGGTAGCTGGCCTCGTCGCCCGCCACCCACTTGCCCAGGCGCGGCAGCACCTGGAACGAATACCAGTCGTAGAGCTTTTCGAGCGGCTGCGCCACCTTGGAAAACTC
>CAVPUD010000014.1:0-3658 GCA_963708545.1 uncultured beta proteobacterium
CTTTGCGGCGATGTGCGCGCACTACCTGTTCGATGCGGATTTTTGCAACCGGGCCAGTGGCTGGGAGAAGGGGCGCGTCGAGAAGGACGTGCAAGACAGCCGTCGACGCATCTGGGTGGAGGCGGGGCAGCGGCGTTTTGGCAGCTTTGCTGAACTCAATGCCTGGCTGGGCGAGCGCTGCCGGGCCCTGTGGCAGGAGCTGCGCCACCCGCAGCACAAGGCGTTCAGCATTGCCGAGATGCTGGAGTTCGAGCAAAGCCACCTGATGCCCATGCCGGTGGCCTTTGACGGCTATGTGGAGAACCCCGCCAAGGTGAGCAGCACCTGCCTGGTGACGGTGGCGCGCAACCGCTACTCGGTGCCTTGCGAGTGGGCGGGGCAACTGGTCAGCACCCGCCTGTACCCGACGCAGATTGTGGTGGTTGCCGGCAATGCGGTGGTGGCCACGCACGAGCGGCTGAGTGATCGCAACCAGACCCGCTACGACTGGCAGCATTACGTACCGCTGATCGAGCGCGAAGCCAGGCGCGCTGCGCAATGGCGCGCCCTTTGCGGACCTGCCCGAGCCGCTGCAGCGAATGCGCAGCGCCTTGGTGCACCAGGACGGCGGCGACAAGGTCATGGCGCAGGTGCTGGCCGAGGTGCCCAAGCAAGGGCTGGACGCGGTGATCGCCAAATACAAGCCGCGCCTGCAGGGCAAGAAGGTGATGCTGTTCGTCGGCGGCCTGCGCCCGCGCCACGTGATCGGCGCCTATGAAGACCTGGGCATGGAGGTGGTCGGCACGGGCTACGAGTTCGGCCACAACGACGACTACCAGCGCACCACGCACTACGTGAAAGACGGCACGCTGATCTACGACGACGTGACCGGTTACGAATTCGAGAAGTTCGTCGAGCAGGTCCAGCCCGACCTGGTCGGCTCTGGCATCAAGGAAAAGTACGTGTTCCAGAAAATGGGCGTGCCCTTCCGCCAGATGCACAGCTGGGACTACTCCGGCCCCTACCACGGCTACGACGGCTTTGCCATCTTCGCCCGTGACATGGACATGGCGATCTCCAGCCCGATCTGGGGCCTGACCAAAGCCCCCTGGAAGAAAGCCGCCTGAACGCTGCCTGAAAAACGCGCAGGGAGTCCGCCACCGCACCGCCCTCCCTGCTGCGTTCAGGCCCTGAGCCACACTGGTCACACGCCCTCCGTTTACCTTTTGGAGTCCCACCATGCCGCAATCCGCCGACAAAATCCTGGACCACGAACTGCTGTTCCGTGAACCCGAATACCAGGACCTCTTTCGCAGCAAGAAAGAGAATTTCGAGTTCAACCATTCCGACGAGAGCATCAAGCAAATCGTCGAATGGACCAAGACCGAAGACTACAAGCAAAAGAATTTCGCCCGCGAGGCCCTCACAGTGAACCCCGCCAAGGCCTGCCAGCCGCTGGGCGCCGTCTATGTGGCCAACGGCTTTGCCAAGACGCTGAGCTTCGTGCACGGCAGCCAGGGTTGCGTGGCCTACTACCGCTCGCACTTCTCGCGCCACTTCAAGGAGCCGACCTCGTGCGTCAGCTCCTCGATGACCGAAGACGCGGCCGTGTTCGGCGGCCTCAACAACATGATCGACGGCCTGGCCAACGCCTACAACCTCTACAAGCCGGAGATGATCGCCGTCTCCACCACCTGCATGGCCGAGGTGATCGGCGACGACCTTGACGCCTTCATCAAGAACGCCAAGCAAAAAGGCTCGGTGCCCGACGAATTCGACGTGCCGTTCGCGCACACGCCGGCCTTCGTCGGCAGCCACATCACGGGCTATGACAACGCGCTCTTGGGTGTGCTCAAGCACTTCTGGGACGGCAAATCGAAAACGGCCGCACCGCTGGTGCGCGTGCCGAACGAAAGCATCAACTTCATCGGCGGCTTCGACGGCTTCGTGGTCGGCAACATGAAGGAAATCCGCCGCATCTTCGAACTCTTCGGCGCCAAGGTGAACATCATTTGCGACCCCTCGGGTAACTGGGACACGCCCACCGACGGCGAATTCCGCATGTACGACGGCGGCACCACCAAAGAAGAAGTCGAGGCCGCGCTGCACGCCAAGGCCACCATCGTGTTCCAGGAATACTGCTGCGAGAAAACCACCAAGTTCATCGCCGAGCACGGCCAGGAAGTCGTGGTGCTCAACGCCCCCGTGGGTGTGGCCGGCACTGACCGCTTCCTGATGGCAATTTCGCGCCTGACGGGCAAGCCGATCCCGGCGGAACTGGAAAAAGAACGCGGCCAGCTGATCGACGCCATGGCCGACAGCCAGGCCCACCTGCACGGCAAGCGCTACGCGCTGTACGGCGACCCCGACCAGCTGCTGGGCTACACCGAGTTCCTGCTGGAGCTGGGCGCCGAGCCGGCGCACGTGCTGGCCACCAACGGCAACGAAACCTGGGCGGGCAAGGTGCGCGCACTGTTCGAATCTTCACCGTATGGCGCGGGCTGCAAGGTGTACCCGACGCGTGACCTCTGGCACATGCGCTCGCTGCTGTTCACCGAGCCCGTGGACTTCCTGATCGGCAACACTTACGGCAAGTACCTGGAGCGCGACACCGGCACGCCGCTGATCCGCCTGGTGTTCCCTATCTTCGACCGCCACCACTACCACCGCTTCCCCACCTGGGGCTACGCCGGCGGCCTGCGCCTGCTCGTGACCTTGCTCGACGAGTTCTTCGAAGCCCTGGATGCCAACACCATCATCCCGAGCAAGACCGACTACAGCTACGACATCATCCGCTGACAACCCTGGCAGGCCCGACCATGGAAACCACCTACATCAAGACCACAGAAGACGGTCGCACAGTGGAAGTCATCGATGGCTGGGTCTGCCTGGCGGGGGTGCGCGAAGCGAGCAGCCTGGTGCCGCTCGACGAGCACCCGAACCGACAGGCAATCGCGCGCGCCGTGCCCGGCGCCACCCACGTCGCGGGCCGCCTGCCCCTCACGCTGGAGCAGGCCGCCATCGCGCAAGGGGCATTGAGCGCAGCACAGCGCAGCTTCGATGCCAGCCCCGCCGGCATCACCCAGCGCATCCGCAAGGCCGTGTGGGCCAAGACGGCGGCCGAAGGCGTCGAATGAGGCTGCGCGGCTAAGAACAAGAACGGGGGAGTCTGGCCATGATTTACGTGCTGGAAGTGCCCGCGCAAGGGCTGCCCAAAGCCTGGTTTGCCTACGACGACGAAGACTTCTCGCGCAAGGTGGCCGCCAGCGACCCTCTGCAGCCCTGGGAAATCTACGACGAAGTCACGCCCCGCGGCCTGCTCGACGCCCTGGGCCACGACGACGCCACGAGCGCTCAGGCGCGCGCGCACTACCCCGCCCTCTGTGCCTTGGGCGATGAACACGGTTTTGACACACCGCTGTACCGTGCCGACCATTCTGCTCGGGCGCGGCGTCTTGTGCGCCGAGCCCGTCAGCGCGCGCGCCGCCCTGGCCGCGGCCCTGAGCGCCCGCGCGGGGCTGCACTGCATCTACTGGGACGAGCGTGCGGCCGTCAGTGCCTTCGAGGGCGCCGACCCGCGCATTGCCGGGCCGGCCCACTGGCGCGCGCGCCGGGCGCTGTATGAGCAGCTCGTCGCGCTCGAAGTGCTGGCGGACGACAACTGATCCTGCCCCCCGCC
>CAVPUD010000015.1:0-4509 GCA_963708545.1 uncultured beta proteobacterium
TCTTTACGCCCGCTTCAACGGGCGCGCACTCTGGCGGTGCGATCATCGCGGCAGACCGCTCTACACTGCCACGCCATGAGTTCCCAACTGCTGATGATCGAAGACGACGCGCGCCTCGCGCAGATGGTCGGTGAATACCTGGGCCAATCGGGCATGCAGGTTCTGCACTGCGCCGATGGCGCGAGCGGCCTGGCGCAATTGCAAGAGCCCGGCTTTACCGCCGACCTGGTGATCCTGGACTTGATGCTGCCCGACATCGACGGGCTCGAAGTCTGCCGCCGCATCCGTGCGCTGCCCTCTGCCGCGGCGCAGGTGCCCATCCTCATGCTCACGGCCAAGGGCGACCCGATGGATCGCGTGATCGGCCTCGAGATTGGCGCCGACGACTACCTGCCCAAGCCCTTCGAGCCGCGCGAGCTGCTCGCGCGCATCCGCGCCGTGCTGCGCCGGCGCACGCCGGGCAGCGCGCCTGCGGCGCAGGTGCTGCGCTTTGGCTCGCTCGAGATCGACCGCGACGCGCGCAGCGTCACCGTGGGGGGCAAACCGGCCGAGCTGACCTCGTACCAGTTCGACCTGCTTGTGGCGCTGGCCGAGCGCGCGGGGCGCGTGCTCACGCGCGACCAGATCATGGAGGCCGTGCGCGGGCGCGAGCTTGAGGCCTTCGACCGCTCGATCGACGTGCACATGGGGCGCATCCGCGCCGCCATCGAGGCCGACCCGAAAAACCCGCGCCGCATCCTCACGGTGCGCGGCGTGGGCTACGTGTTTGCGCGCCAGCAAGATTGAGCATCGCGCCCTGCATCGATCCATGTCCGGCACGTTTTCCAGCCCATTCTCGCGCCGCCTCTATCTGCGCCTGTGGCTTGCCGTGGTCGCGGCCGTGGTGGTGCTCACGCTGACCGTGGGCGTGGCCTGGCACATTGCCGCCGAGCATTGGGCGGCCGAACGCCTGGCGGCCGAGCAAAACGGCGCGCCCACGCAGCCGCCGGGGCGCGAGCTGCGCCTGCTCGATGCGCAAGGCCGGCCCGTGCTCGCGGGCCTGGCCACGCGCGTGCCCGCGCCGCCCGGCGAGAAGCTGGCGCTGCGCATCGAAGGCGCAGACGGCCGCACCTACCGCCTGGAGCTGGCCCCGCGCCAGCACCGCGACCCCAGGCATCCGCCGCAGCCGGGGACCTTCTGGCTGCGTCCGCCGTTTGGCTTCGTGTGGATGCTGGGCATCGTGGCGCTTGCGGTGGCACTGGGCATGTTCCCCATCCTGCGGCGCCTGCTGCAGCGGCTCGAGGTGCTGCAGCGCAGCATGAAGCGCTTTGGCGATGGCGACCTCGCCGTGCGCGCGCCGGTGCAGGGGCGCGACGAGGTGGCCGACCTCTCGCGCCAGTTCAACGCCGCGGCAGCGCGCATCGAGGCGCTGGTGCAGTCGCACAAGTCGCTGCTCGCGAACGCCTCGCACGAGCTGCGCTCGCCGCTCACGCGCATCCGCATGGGGCTGGAGCTCATGTCCGGCGAGCAGCCGGCGCCCGAGTTTCGTGCCGAAATTTTGCGCAACATCGCCGAGCTCGACCAGCTCGTCGATGAAATCCTGCTCGCGAGCCGCCTGGACGCGCGCGAGGCCGACGTGGGCACCTTCGAACGCGTCGATCTGGTCGGGCTGGCCGCCGAGGAATGCGCGCGCGTGGACGCAGAGCTGCACACCGACGCGGCGGCGCTCGAAGTCCAGGGCGTGGCCAAGCTGCTGCGCCGCGCGCTGCGCAACCTGCTCGAAAACGCACGCCGCTACAGCCAGGGCGAGATCACGCTGAGCGTGCAGCGCCACGGCGCCATGGCCGAGCTGCGTGTATGCGACCGCGGCCCCGGCGTGCCCGAGGACTTGTGCGAGCGCATCTTCGAGCCCTTTTACCGCCTGCCGGGCGCGAGCGAACGCGCAGGCGGCGTGGGCCTGGGGCTGGCGCTGGTGCGCTCGATCGCGCGCCGCCACCACGGCAGCGTGCACTGCGAGGCCAACCCCGGCGGCGGCGCCTGCTTCGTGCTGCGCCTGCCGCTGCCGGCGCAGTGACGAAGAGCGGCTTCACCCCGCCGCGCTCACTGCCCCACGATGCGCCGCAGCGCACGCAGCCGCTCGGCCACCTCTGCAGCATCTTTACTGCCTGGCGCGTGGGCCAGGTAGGCTTCGAGGTCGGCCACGGCGCGCGCAGGCTCGCCGTGTTCGGCATAGAGCAAGCCGCGGTCGCGCCGCTCCTCCCACACCCGCGGCAGCAGCACGACGAGCCGGTCTTGCACGGCCAGCAAGCGCTCGCCATCGCGCTGCGCGCCGTAAATCTCCTTGAGGTTGCGCAGCATGCGCGCCAGGATGTCGCGCGGCGTGGCCGCCTGCAGGTACAGACTCAGCGGCATTTCGTCCGGCACGAGGCCGCGCTCATCCTGGTAGGGCTCGAGCCGCTCGAGCAGCTCCTCGCGCCCCAGCGACTGCCCCGTGACCGGGTCTATCACCACCTGACCGTTGGGCAGCACCACTTTGACCATGAAGTGCCCCGGAAACGCCACACCGCGCACCTGCAGGCCCGCGCCCTGGGCCAGCTCCAGCCACAGCACCGCAAGCGATACGGGAATGCCGCGGCGCGTGGCCAGCACATGGTGCAAAAAGCTGTTTTCCGGGTCGTAATAGTTGTTGGCGTTGCCGCCAAAGCCCAGTTCGGCAAAGAAAAACTGGTTCAACTGGCGCAGCCGCTGCAGCGCCGAAGCGTTGCGCGAGATGCGGCGCTGCAGCCGAGCCTGCACCTGGTCCACTTCGCCGAGCACCTGCTGCAGGTCGAGTTCGGGGTATTCGTCCTGCGCGATGCTGGCCGCCGCTTCGAGCAATGGAAAATGGGCGTCGCTTTGCACCAGCGTCGCAAAATAATCGAGCGGGGTCGGAGGGGAATCATCGAAAAGCATGGGTTTCGCGTGCGCTGCAGCAAACCTGCGCAATCTATACCAAAGACGCCAAAGCCGGGTTCACGCCATCAGCGCCGCAGCAGCTGCCGCAGCTGCAGCCCCGCGGCCCACAGCGCGCCAAAATACAGCACCGCCGCCGCGCACAAGATCGCGGCCAGCAGCCCCGCGCGCCGCATGCCGTCGGCGCGCAGCGCAAGCCACGGAAAGCGCTGCGCCGCCCACACCAGCAGCACGGCCAGCAAGGCGCTGGCCGCCACCACCTGCAACGCAAAACGCCCCCAACCCGGCTGCGGCCGGTAGCTGCCGCGCCGCAGCAAGCCTACGAGCAGCCACAGCGCATTCACGAGCGCCCCCAGCCCGATCGACAAGGCCAGCCCCGCATGCGCCAAGAGCGGCACCAGCGCCATGTTGAGCAACTGTGTGATCACCAGCACCACCACGGCGATGCGCACCGGCGTGCGGATGTCCTGGCTTGCGTAGTAGCCGGGCGCCAGCACCTTGATCGCCACCAGCCCAAGCAGGCCCGCGCCGTAGCCAACCAGGGCGCGCGCAATCTGCCCCACGTCGCCATCGTGCAGCGCGCCATGGTGGAACAGCGTGGCCACGAGCGGCGTGGCAAAGGTCAGCAGCGCCACCGCGCAGGGCACGGCCAGCAGCACCACGAGGCGCAAGCCCCAGTCGAGCATGGCCGAATAGCGCTGCGCATCACCCGCCGCGCGCGCCGCCGCGAGCTGCGGCGTCAGCACCACGCCCAGCGCCACGCCCAGCAGCGCCGTGGGGAATTCCATCAGGCGGTCGGCATAAAACAACCAAGTGACGCTGCCCGGCGCGAGGTACGAGGCGATCTGCGTGTTGATCATCAGCGAAAACTGCGCCACACCGACGCCGAGCAAGGCCGGCGCCATCAGCTTGAGGATGCGCCGCACACCAGGGTGCGCCCAGGCCGCGCGGATCTCGGCCCAGCGCAGGCCTATGCGCGGCATCAGCCCCATGCGCAGCAGCACGGGCAGCTGCACGCCCAGCTGCAACACGCCGCCCAGCATCACACCGCCCGCCATGGCGTAAATCGGCTCGATGCCGCGCGCCGCAAGCTGCGGCGCGCCGAGCCAAGCTGCGGTGATCATGCTGAGGTTCAAAAGCACCGGCGTCGCCGCCGGCAACGCAAAATGCTTCCAGGTATTGAGCACCCCCGAGGCCAACGCGACCAGCGACATGCAGCCTATGTACGGGAACATCCAGCGCGTCATCCCCACGGCCGCGTCGAAGCCCGCGGGGCTCTGGTGCAGGCCGCTTGCGAGCGCCCACACGAGCACGGGCGCACCGAGCACGCCCAGCGCACAGGTCAGCACCAGCGCCCAGGTGAGCACCGTGGCCACGCTGGCGATCAGCGCGCGCGTGGCATCGGCGCCGCGCTGCTCCTTGGTAGCCGCGAGCACGGGCACGAAAGCCTGGCTGAACGCCCCTTCGGCAAACAGGCGCCGGAACAGATTCGGGATGCGAAACGCCACATTGAAGGCATCGGTCAGCACATTCGCGCCAAACATCGACGCCATGAGCAAGTCGCGCACCAGCCCCGTG
>CAVPUD010000016.1:0-18353 GCA_963708545.1 uncultured beta proteobacterium
TCGTTATACGTCTTCATAGGAGTCGCCGTGGACTGGGACAAGCACCTTCCTTCCATTCTTGCTTGGGGTGGTTCCGTCGTTACCGGAATCTTTACGTTGCTTGGAGTCTGGTTTGCGAATCGAAGTAGCTTGAAACAGCTTACGGTCAGGCTTGCTCACGAAACCGATAAGGAAAGAACTGAGGCCAAGCGCGCTCGATTGGAAGAGCTGTATTCCCTAGTTGATCGCTGGGCTGGTCAAGTAGTAGTCCACCATGTCACGTATCGCAAAGTCATGGAAGGCGAACTCACATACAACCAAGCGCTTGACCTTACGATCAAGAATGATGGCAAACTCGATTCGCACCGCATGTTTACTTTGGCCGAGTTATATTTTCCCGCTGCACACGAAGCACTTCAGGAACTGAAAGAACTGCGTGACAAAGCCGCATCAATCCAGACCAGTTTCAGGGAGGCATATAAGCAGGGAGAAACTTCAAGCCCACACCATGCAGAAGTTCTCACCAAAGTCCTTGAGAGATTTAGTGTTGCGGCTAGAAACTATCAGATTGCTTTGGCTCAACATGCCAAAGACGTATAACCTTTCGGTCAACCGGACGCTGCGCGATAGAACCGCGCAGCGTCCGGTTACCTCCACTACAAGGGCTTCCCCCCAAAAGTCAAACACTGATCCAGCCGTGATGCATCGCGCAGCGATGGATCACGGAATGCATTTCTGAATTGACTTGATTCTTTCCACCTTCTGCGCCATTGCTTCGTTGCGGTGTGAGCAAGGGATGCGGACAGCGAAACTACAAACGGTCATCGATGCTGCATTGATTTGCAGCGGACCCTGATGAAAGACGCACGCGGGGGACCCATTCGTTAGCCGAGGATGGCCGGTGTTGCCACCCGCCCTGGACTCCTTGAGTTAAACGGTCACGCCCCGCGCAGGTCCAACCTTGACTCATCAAACACGCTGGCTGCACGCGGTGGTGGGAATCAAACCTTCTGACGTTTTCTCTCTCGCGATGCGATGACGTTCAGGCCGGCAACCTGAATGCTTCGCCCCGGCTGAGCACCGCCCAGCACAGGCGGGCGTTCTTCGCGGCGATGGCGACCACCGCCTTCCAGTAACCGCGCCGCTGCGCCAGCGCCGTGGCCCAGCGACTGATCGGATCGCTCTTGTTCTTTGCGGCAGCCAGCACCGCCCGCGCACCGAGCACCAGCAGGCTGCGCAAATACGGGTCCCCGGCTTTGGTGATGCGACCCAGGCGCTGCTTGCCGCCCGAGCTGTACTGCCCGGGCACCAGGCCCAGCCAGGCGCACAGCTGACGACCACACTTGAAGTCACGCCCGTTGCCGATGGTGCTCAGCAAAAATTGGGGTCAGATTCCAATTTTCGGGCGCTGGCGATAGAACAGAGGGCGTGTTGCACCCGACGGCGCCCCTAATCTAAAACCCCTTCCACCGCAGAACCAGCGCGCACAAGCTGCTCCTTTTACCAGAGCATCACCCCCGAAAGCGCCGCCGCGTGAGCGCGAGCGCGAGCCAGAAGGCGCCGATGGTGGTGAGCGCGAGCACTAGGGCGTGGCGCAGGGGCTGGGCGGGCCATTGGTCCATGAACAGGGGGCGCACGAGTTCGACGGCGTTGGTCAGCGGCAGCGCCGCCGAGAGGGTGCGCACCAGGGGCGGGAGCTGCTCGCGCGGGAAGAACACGCCTGAGAGGAACATCATGGGCGTGAGTACCAGCGTGAAGTAGTAGGTGAAAAAGTCGTAGCTCTTGGCGAGCGCGTTGAAGATCAGCGCCAGACTCGAAAACATCAGCCCCACAGCCAGCAGCACCAGCCAGGCCACGAGCAGCTTGGGGCTGTGGCTGATGCCCAGCGCAAGCATCACGCCCATGATCGCCGTGACCGTGAAAATCGACTTGAACGCGGCCCAGAGCATCTCGGCCAGCACCACGTCGTCCAGGCGCAGGGGCGCGTTCAGGATGCCTTCCCAGGTTTTTTGCACGTGCATGCGCGAAAAGGCCGAATACAGCGCCTCGAAGCTCGCCGCGTTCATCGCGCTCATGCAGATCGAGCCGCTCGCAAGGAACAGGATGTAGGGCACCTGCCGCCCGTCGCCCACGTCGATCTGCCCGACCAGCGCCCCCATGCCGTAGCCAAAGGCCACGAGCCACATCAGCGGCTCGGCGATGTTGCCCAGCAGGCTGGGCACGGCCAGCTTGCGCCAGACCAGCAGATTGCGCAAGAACACCGGCCACCAGCGCAGCGACAGACTGGGCGGGCGCCACAGCGATGGGGTGGGAGGGGGCGGCTGGAGGGGCGTGGTCATGGGCGCTGCGCTGGGTGGAGCAAAGGGTGGAGCAAAGGGTGGAGCAAAGGGTGGAGCAAAGGGTGGAGCAAAGGGTGGAGCAAAGGGTGGGTGCGGCGGCAATTATCGTTGGCGCCTGCCCGCGCACCCGCCGCCGCACCTGCCGCCGCACTCGCTCGGGCGGGCCCTCGGCGCCCGCTGGCTTGGCCTGGGGTGGCTCGATTACAGTCACGCTTTTCACCTTTGGAGCCCCGCCCATGACCACCCTCGGAACGCCGCTATCCCCCCATGCCACCAAAGTCATGCTGCTGGGCGCGGGCGAGCTGGGCAAGGAGGTGCTGATCGCGCTGCAGCGCCTGGGCGTGGAGACCGTCGCCGTCGATCGCTACGAGCACGCGCCGGGCCAGCAGGTGGCGCACCATGCGCGCACCATCGTGATGAGCGACCCGGCGCAGCTCAAGGCGCTGATAGAGGCCGAGCGCCCGCACCTCGTCGTGCCCGAGATCGAGGCCATCGCCACGCCCGTGCTGCAGGAGCTCGAAGCCGCCGGCGCGGTGCGCGTGATCCCGACCGCGCGCGCGGCGCGCCTGACCATGGACCGCGAAGGCATACGGCGCCTGGCGGCCGAAACCCTGGGCTTGCCCACCAGCCCCTACCGTTTTTGCGACTCGCTCGCCGAGCTGCAGACCGCGATCGACGGCGGCATCGGCTACCCCTGCATCGTCAAGCCCGTGATGAGCAGCTCGGGCAAGGGCCAGAGCAAGATCGACGGCCCCGCGGACGTCGCCAAGGCCTGGGACTACGCCATGGCCGGCGGGCGCGTGAGCCAGACGCGCGTGATCGTCGAGGGCTTCATCGACTTCGATTACGAAATCACCCTGCTCACGGTGCGCGCGCCGGATGCGCCGGGTGCCCCGGGCGCGGGCGGGCAGATCGCCAGCCACTTTTGCGCGCCCATTGGCCACGTGCAGGTGGCCGGCGACTACGTCGAGAGCTGGCAGCCGCACCCCATGCCGCCCGCGGCGCTCGACAAGGCCCAGCAGATTGCGCGCGCCGTGACCGACAAGCTCGGCGGCCAGGGGATTTTTGGCGTGGAGCTGTTCGTCAAGGGCGAGCAGGTCTGGTTCAGCGAAGTCAGCCCGCGCCCGCACGACACCGGCATGGTGACCATGATCACGCAGTGGCAAAGCGAATTCGAGCTGCACGCGCGCGCCATTTTGGGTCTGCCCGTCGATACCAGCCTGCGCAACCCGGGCGCGAGCGCCGTGATCTACGGCGGCGTGCAGGCGCGCGGCATCGTGTTCGATGGCGTCGATGAGGCGCTGGCCGTGCCCGGCACCGACCTGCGCCTGTTCGGCAAGCCCGAGAGCTTTGCCAAGCGCCGCATGGGCGTGGCGCTGGCACGCGCCGACGACGTGGCCACGGCGCGCAGCCGCGCCCAACTCGCCGCAGGCAAGGTGCGCCCACGCGCGGCCTGAGCGCCCGCCCCTTCTGCGCACCGTCCACGCGCCGGGTCTGCAGCTCCCATGCACGCAGCCTCGTGCATAACCTCGCGCTCAACCCACAAGCCAGGCCACGGCGGCGGAAAAGCTCACGAAGGCCAGCGTGGTCGATACCAGGATGACGTGCGCCACGCGCCCCGTGTGCGCGCCGAAACGCTCAGCCAGCAGCGACACGTTGCTCGCGCTCGGCAGTGCCGCCACGAGCACCAGCGCGAGCAGTGTCTGCGGTGCCAGCGCAGCACCCAGCGCCTGCGCCGCGTGGCCCACGAGCCAGACCAGCAGCGGGTGCGCGAACAGCTTGGCGAGCGCGAGCGGCACGTAGTCGATGGGGCGCACGCGCTCGTGCTGCTGCATCTGCGCGCGCGCGAGCACCGCGCCGATGGCAAACAGCGCCACGGGCGACGCGGCATCGGACAGCATGGCCACGGTTTTGTCCAGCGGCCCCGGCAGCTGCCACTGCAGCGCCGAAGCCAGCGCACCCAGCGCGGTCGCCCAGGGCATGGGATTGGCCGCCATGCCGCGCAAGGCCTGGCGCAGCGCCACAGCGACCCCGTGCGTGCCGTGCGCACCCAAGCGCGACAGCACAATGCACAACGAGGTGGTGCACACCATGTCCACCAGCATGGTCAGAATCACCGGCCCCGCGGCCTGCGCGCCCAGCAGAGCCACGAGCAGCGGCACGCCCATGAAGCCTGAATTGGGCATGGCCGCGACGAGCGCGCCGAAGGCCGCGTCGTTCCAGTTGCAGCGCAGCGCGCGCAGGCCGAGCACCGCGCCCGCAACCAGCGGCAGCGCACTCAGCAGGTACACGCCGCCCGCGACCGGGTCGAGCAGTTGCCCGATCGGCGTGCGCGCACCAAAGCGATACAGCATGCACGGCAGCGCAAAAAACAGCACGAAGGCATTGAGCCCCGGGATCGCCGCGAGCGGCAGCAGCCCGCGCCGCGTGGCCAGGTAACCACACAGCACGAGCGCGAAAAAGGGGAAGGTGATGCGCAGGATGTCCCACATGGTGCGGCAATGTCCGCGAGCTGCGGCGCGGCGCCATGGACGCTGGCACGCCAGGCCAGGCCAGGCCAAGCCAGGCCATGCAAGGCAGGGCGCCCGCCGTGCACGGCAGCATGACTGCGTTACTGCATTACTGCACGAACAGGTTCTTCACCCCATGTGGCAGCGCGCGCCAGTATTGCGGCGGGGCCTGCACCTGCGCGTCGAGCGCGACGGCGGCGCGCCAGGGCCAGTGGGGGTCATAGAGCATGGCGCGCGCGACGCCGATGAGGTCGGCCTGGCCGCTCGCGAGGATGGTCTCGGCCTGCTGCGCCTCGGTGATCAGACCCACGGCGATCGTGGGCGCACCCGTGGCCGCGCGCACCTGCTGCGCGAGTGGCACCTGGTAGCCCGGCCCCACGGGAATTTTTTGCTGCGGCGACAGGCCCGCGCTCGACACGTGCACGTAGGCGCTGCCGCGCGCATGCAGCCGGCGCGCGAGCTCTATGCTCTGCGCCACGTCCCAGCCACCTTCGACCCAGTCGGTGGCCGAGATGCGCACGCCCACGGGGAAGTCCGGCGCCACCGCCGCGCGCACCGCGTCGAACACGCGCAGCAGCAGGCGCATGCGGTTTTCGAGCGTGCCGCCGTAAGCATCGCTGCGCTGGTTGGACAGCGGCGAGAGGAATTCGTGCAGCAAATAGCCATGCGCGGCGTGCAGCTCTATCAAGTCCAGCCCCAGGCGCTCGGCGCGCCGCGCGGCCTGCGCGAACGCCGCCACCACGCGCTCTATACCGGCCGCGTCGAGCGCCTGCGGCGCCGCGTCCTGCGGATCGAAAGGCAGCGGCGACGGCGCCACCACCTGCCAGCCACCCTGCGGCGGCGTGAGCGCGCGCCCGCCCTCCCAGGGCACGGCAGTCGAGGCCTTGCGCCCCGCGTGTGCGAGCTGGATGCCTATGGGCATGCGCGAATAGGCGCGCGCCGCCTGCAGCGCGCGGCCGAGCGCGGCCTCGTTCGCGTCCGACCACAGACCGATGTCGCGCGGCGAGATGCGCCCCACAGGCTCGACGGCCGCGGCCTCGATGATGAACAGCCCCGCGCCCGACAAGGCCATGCGGCCGAAGTGCAGCACGTGCCAGTCGCTCGCGTTGCCGTCCTCGGCCGAGTATTGGCACATGGGCGCGATGACGATGCGGTTGGGCAGCGTCAGCCGGCCCAGCTGGTAGGGGGAAAACAAAAGGCTCATGGTGGGTCTCTTCAAGGGCAAGAAAGCAAGAGGAGCGGGGATTTTCCCTGAGAACCTGTTCTGAGGCGGGTATTTTTCGCGTTTCCTTCATGCCTGCGCGGCGCCCGCGGGGGCCTGGGTGTGCGCGGCCGCGCCGCGGATGCACACCGCCCCGCCCTGGCAAAGATGCGCCGTTATCATTGCCCGCTGCATGTGCTTGCGCGTTTTTGCACGTGCCACAGCGTCCCGTCGCACCTCGTCGCACCTCGTCGCTTTCCCTCGCTTCGTTCCATCCACGCTCGCTCCCATGTCCAAAGGCTTGAACCTCGCCCAGATGCAGGCCGTGCACTACACGCAGGGCGCGTGCCTGGTGCTCGCCGGCGCCGGCTCGGGCAAGACGCGCGTGATCACGCACAAGATCGCGCACCTGATCGATCACCACGGCCTCGCGCCGCAGCGCATCGCGGCCATCACCTTCACCAACAAGGCCGCGGCCGAGATGCGCGAGCGCGCCGCGGGCCTGATCGGGCGGCGCGCCAAAGACCTGCTGCTGTGCACCTTCCACGCGCTCGGCGTGCGCCTGCTGCGCGCAGACGGCCAGCGGCTCGGGCTCAAGCCACAGTTCAGCATTCTTGACAGTGACGACGTGCTCAGCATCCTCAAGGACGCCGCGGGCGGCACGACCGACGCGGCCACGGCGCGCCAGTGGCAGTGGGCGCTGAGCCGCTGGAAGAACATGGGCCTGAACGCCGCGCAAGCGCTGGCCCAGGCCAAGAATGAAGAAGAGCACCAGCTCGCGCGCATCATGGCGCGCTACGAGGAGCGCCTGGCGGCCTACCAGAGCGTGGACTTCGACGACCTCATCGGCCTGCCGCTCAAGCTGCTGCGCGAGCATCCCGACGTGCGTGACAAGTGGCAGACGCAGCTCGGCTACGTGCTCGTCGATGAATACCAGGACACCAACGCCACACAGTACGAGCTGCTCAAGCTGCTCGTGGGCGCGCGCGGCCATTTCACCGCGGTGGGCGACGACGACCAGAGCATCTACGGCTGGCGCGGCGCCACGCTGGACAACCTCAAACAGCTGCCGCAGGACTTTCCGCAGCTCAAGGTCATCAAGCTCGAGCAGAACTACCGCTCGACCAGCGCCATCCTGCGCGCGGCCAACAACGTCATCGGCCCCAACCCCAAGCTGTTTCCGAAAACGCTGTTTTCCGAGCTCGGCGAGGGCGAGCCCGTGCGCGTGATCGACGCCGACAACGAGGAGCACGAGGCCGAGCGCGCCGTCGCGCGCATCCAGAGCCTGCGCGCCGCGAGCAACCCGCCGCCGGCCTGGAAGGACTTCGCCATCCTCTACCGCGCCAACCACCAGGCCAAGCCCTTCGAAAAAGCGCTGCGCCGCGCCAACATTCCCTACAAAGTCTCGGGCGGCACGGGCTTTTTCGACCGTGCCGAGGTGCGCGACCTGTGCGCCTGGTTTCGCCTGTGGAGCAACAACGACGACGACCCGGCCTTTTTGCGCGCCATCACGAGCCCGCGGCGCGGCATAGGGCCGCAGACGCTCGCGCAGCTGGGCCAGTTTGCGAGCCAGCACAAGCAAAGCCTGTTCGGCGCGCTCTTCAACGCCATGCTGCCCGCCGCCGTGCCGCGGCGCGCGCTCGACGGCCTGCACGAGTTCGGCCGCTGCGTGAACGACCTCGAATACCGCGCGCGCCACGCCCTGGGCGCCGAGGCGGCGCGCGCCTTTCTGGCCGACTGGCTGCAGGAAATCGGCTACGAAAAACACCTCTACGACAGCGAAGACAGCGACAAGGTCGCCGCCGCGCGCTGGAGCAACGTGCTCGAATTCTGCGACTGGATGGCGCAGCGCGCGGGCGGCCAGGCCGACGACGCCGCGGGCGGCGTGGTAACCACGCAGGCCAAGAGCTTGCTCGAAGTCGCGCAGACCATCGCGCTGCTCTCGACCATCGCCGACCGCGAGCAGGAGCAGGACTGCGTCACGCTCTCCACGCTGCACGCGGCCAAGGGGCTGGAGTGGCCGCACGTGATGCTCGTGGGCGTGACCGAGGGCATGCTGCCGTTCCAGCCCGGCCAGGCCGACCCAGACGGCGGTGGCGAAGCCGCCACGCGCCCCCCGAGCGCCGACGAGCTGCAGCGCCTGCAGGAAGAGCGCCGCCTGATGTACGTGGGCATCACGCGCGCGCAGCGCACGCTCGCCGTGAGCTGGAGCAAGCGGCGCAAAAAGGGGCGCGAGATGGTGCCCACGCGGCCCAGCCGCTTCATCGCCGAAATGGCGTTGCAGGCCGGCAGCACGCGCGAAGACCCGCGCGCCAAGCTCAAGGCGCTGCGCGCCGAATTCGCGGCCAAGGCGCAGACCCAGGCCGGCCAGACAGCCGGCACGAACGCCAGCGCGCCTGCGCCATGAAAAACCGTATAGCTATTGTTATGATAGCTGCTAGCGCTTGTATATCAAGCGCTAGAGGCCAAAATGATATAAAACCGTCGGGGCCCTGCCCGGCCGCGGCGGACACCAGCCAGGCGCAGCTTTTGGGCCACTGGCGCGCCGAGTTGCAAGGCCGCAGCGCGCCCGTGCTGCTGCAGCTCACGCCACACCCCGAGCTGCGCGAGAGCGTGCATGGCACACTGCAGCGCGACGGCACCACGGTGCAGCTCAGCGGCGACGTCGATCAAGGCCAGCTCACGCTCGAAGAATCCACCGACGGCAAGCACATCAGCGCAAACTGGCTGGGCACCGTGCAAGAAAACAGTTGCGGCCAGGAGATACGCGGCACATGGAACAGCGACACCACCCCACCGATCAGCATCCCCTTCGTCTTGCGCAAACAGGCGCCCGAATGAGCGCGGCGCGCCTGCTCGCCGGCTGGATGGCTTCGGGCAGTTGCGCCTGCGTGCTCGCTTCGGGCGCGGCGCTGGCGCAAGCGCAGCCCTCCCGCCAGCCTGAAGCGCCTGCCCCCGCACTTTCGCCTGCATCCGCATCCGCACCCGCGCTTGCCGCGCCGCCCTCGAGCGCTGCGCCGCGCGCCGCCCAGGGCGCCACCGCCTGGCAGCGCTGCACCACGCTGCCAGGCGACGCCGCGCGCCTGGCCTGCTTCGACCAATGGGCGGGCCAGCAGGCTTGGCAGCCCGCGCCCACGCAGGCCGCTGCGGCGCCCGCAGGATCGTCCCCAACCAACGCCACGGCAGGCACGGCCACTACAGCCACTACCAATCCCACACCGGCAGACCTGCCGCCAGCGCCCGAGCCCATCCTCGTGCAGGTCGACGGCTGCCGCGACACGCGCTACAGCCTGCTCGCGCGCTTTTGGGAGCTCGAACCAGGTTCGAGCTGCGGCGTGTTCCGCTTTCGCGGCTACCGGCCCATCACCGTCTCGGTGGTCGGCGCGGACACCGTCAACGACCAGCCCAGCTCCCCCGCGCCCGGCCACACCGCAACGCCCGTCAGCTACCGCCGCACCGAGATGCGCCTGCAGCTGTCGGTGCGCACCAAGCTCGCGCAGGGCCTGCTCGCCCCCGATGCCTCGCAGCGCCTCGATTCGCTGTGGTTCGGCTACACGCAGCAGTCGTATTGGCAGCTCTTCAGCGGCGACATCTCGCGCCCGTTTCGCAACACCGACCACGAGCCCGAAATCGTCTATGTCTATCCCACCGACGCGCAGCTGCCCTGGGGCTGGCGCTGGCGCTACAGCGGCGTGGGGCTGGTGCACCAATCGAACGGCCAGACCCTGCCCTTGTCACGCAGCTGGAACCGCATCTACCTGATGACCGGCGTGGAGCTCGACGACCGCTGGAGCGTCACGGCGCGACTGTGGCGGCGCCTCGGGGAAGGGGGCACCGACGACGACAACCCCGGCATCAGCAACTACGTGGGCCGCGCCGAGCTGCAGACCACCTGGAACCCCGACGAAGTCAACACCGTCAGCGCCACGCTGCGCAACTCCTTCGGCAGCGCCTGGCGCGGCTCGGCGCGGCTCGAGTGGCTGCACACGCTGGGCGGCAAGCAAAGCAACCTGCGCCTGCACACGCAGCTCTTCAGCGGCTACGGCGACAGCCTGGTGGACTACAACCGCAAGCGCACGGTGCTGAGCCTGGGCGTGAGCCTGGTCGATTTCTGAACACGACTGACGCAAATCGGGGTTGGGCAAAGCGTTCGCTCCATGGCAAAACACCTCGCTGCATCCTTGTTTGCGTAAGTCCAGCTGAAAATCGTTACAAAAAACCCCTGCTTCCCCGCGTTATTCCCAGGATAGGCACGCACCACAAGCCGCAAAATGCCTCGCCAGAGGAACACGCCATGGACATGCAATACCAACTCAAAGCCGGCAGCTATTACCTGTACGACCTGCGCGATGCGCCCAGCGCCGCCACGGGCGAGCGCCGCTTCCGGCTCAAGACAGAGTCGGTTGCCCTGGCCTTCGATCGCCACACGGGGCAATTGCACCAGCATGGCAGCCCCACGCGCATCCTCTCGTGGGCCAGCATGGCGCGCCGGCGCCTGCGCGCCGCGGGCGCGCCTGACGTAGCCAATGATTTGGTCGTGGTCTCGGGGCCGCTGCCCGTCGATGAACTCAACAAATGCCTGCGCATCCAGGGCTACTGCCGGCGCCTGCTGCAGCGCCTGGGCAGCCTGCCGCACGGCAAATTCCAGCGCCCCCCTGCCGAGTCTTACGCACACTATCGCAAGGCGGCCTGAAAACCAGCGCTCACTGACTGCCTGCTCGGATATCGATCACTGCGCCGTCATTCCTCCTGCGGCGCGTGTTTGACGATGGTCACGGGTACTGGGCTTTCGTGTACCAGCGCCTGCGACACCGAGCCCAGCAAGGCGCCACGCAAGCCGCCCAGGCCGCGCGCGCCCACGAGCGCAAGATCGCAAGCCGTTTCTTCGAGGATGTCCACGAGCGTGTTCGCAGCCGCACCCATGCGGATTTCGGTCGTGTATTCGACCGCGGCCGCATCGAGCAGCGCGCGCGCTCGTGCCGTCAAATCCATACCCGCTTCGCGCGCGGCAGCCGCGATCAGGTCCGGGTCGCGCGTCGTGACGAGTTCATAGAGCGAGGCTGGCTCCTGCACATGGGCAAGCACGAAGCTCGCGCGCAGGCCCGCGCGCACCAGCGCGAGTGCATGGTGCACGGCGTCGAGCGCCAGTTCCGAGCCATCGACTGCTATCAAAATCTTCATTGCAATTCTTTCCGAGTTTGCCGATCGCGGCAGTGTAGCGGCAGGGCGCGGCCGGCCCGCCGCTCTGGGACAATGCGCCCCCATGCTGCAATTCGACCTCCTTGCCACCGACCCCGCGAGCCACGCGCGGCGCGCCCGCCTGACGCTGCACCACGGCGTCGTCGAAACCCCCATCTTCATGCCCGTGGGCACCTACGGCACCGTCAAAGGCGTGCTGCCGCAGAGCCTGCACGCCATGGGCGCGCAAATCATTCTGGGCAACACCTTTCACTTGTGGATGCGCCCGGGGCTGGACGTGTTGCGCAACTTCGGCGGCCTGCACGCTTTTGAAAACTGGCACAAGCCCATCCTGACCGACTCGGGCGGTTTCCAGGTCTGGAGCCTGGGCGAGATGCGCAAGATCACCGAGCAGGGCGTGCACTTTGCGAGCCCGGTGAACGGTGACAAGCTCTTTCTCTCGCCCGAAATCAGCATGCAGATCCAGACCGTGCTGGGCAGCGACATCGTGATGCAGTTCGACGAGTGCACGCCTCACGAAACCAAAGGGCACATCACCACCGAGCGCGAGGCGCGCGCCTCGATGGAGCTGAGCCTGCGCTGGGCGCGCCGCAGCCAGGAGGAGTTTGCGCGGCTGCAAAACTGCAACGCCCTGTTCGGCATCGTGCAGGGCGGCATGTTCGAGCACCTGCGCGAAGAGTCGCTCGCCGCGCTCGTCGCGCTGGACTTGCCCGGCTATGCCGTGGGCGGCGTGAGCGTGGGCGAGCCCAAGGAGGACATGCTGCGCATCATGGCGCACACGCCGCACCGCCTGCCCGCGCACAAGCCGCGCTACCTCATGGGCGTGGGCACACCCGAAGACCTGGTCGAAGGCGTGGCGCAGGGCGTGGATATGTTCGACTGCGTGATGCCCACGCGCAACGCGCGCAACGGCACGCTGTTCACGCGCTGGGGCGACCTGAAAATCCGCAACGCGCGCCACAAGAGCGACCCGCGCCCGCTCGACACCAGCTGCCGCTGCGAGGCCTGCGCGGGCCCCTCGGGCGTGCCCTGGGACGAGGGCGGGCGCACGGGCTTCAGCCGCGCCTACCTGCACCACCTGGACCGCTGCGGCGAAATGCTCGCCCCCATGCTGTGCACCATCCACAACCTGCACTACTACCTGCAGCTCATGCAGGAGATGCGCCGCGCCCTCGAGGCCGGCGAATTCAGCGCCTTTCGTGCGCGCTTTCGGGCCGAGCGTGCGCGCGGGGTGTAGAGCTTATTGCGGGCACGCTCTCAAGGAATGCCCAGCAAGTCCAGGATTCCGCAGATGAAAGTGAGCGGGTGCGGCGGGCAGCCGGGCACATACAGCGTGGGCTGGATGCGCTCCAGAAACTGCCGATCCAGGGCCGCGCTTTGCGCGAATACACCCCCCGAGATCGCGCAGGCCCCGACGGCGATGAGCAGCTTGGGCTCTGGCATGGCGTCCCAGCACAGCTGCAGCGCCTGCGCCATGTTGCGCGTCAGCGGCCCCGACAGCACCAGGCCGTCGGCGTGCCGGGGGGAGGCCACAAAATCGATGCCATAGCGGCCCAGATCGAAGTTGACGTTGCCCAGCGCGTTGACTTCCATCTCGCAGCCGTTGCAGCCACCTGCCGAAACCGAACGCAGCTTGAGCGAGCGGCCGAAGCGACTATGCAATGCTGCGGACACCTGCACCGGATCCACGTCGGGGCGCGCGGCGCTCAGCACCAAGGCGGAGCGCTGCGCGGCGGCCAGTTTGACATCGCTGCTGAAACCGATCTTGCCGCTGGGGCAGGCGGCGGCGCAGTCGCCACAGAGCACGCAGCGCCCCAGATCGACCTGCACCGGCTCCAGCGCCAGCGCCTGGCTCGGACACACCGACACGCAAGCCGAGCAGCCGGCAGCGCATGCGGCTTCGCCGATGGCGGGCTTGCCGCGAAAGCCTGCGGCCTGCGCCGCGCGCAAATCGGCAATGTATTGCGTTCCCTGGGATTTTCGGACGGCGAGAGCTTTGAACATGGGACTTTTTATAGATCGTTGCCGCAATACGAGAGGTCGAAGCTCTTGTTGCACAGGGGAAAATCGGAAATCGCGTTGTCACGCACGGCCAGTGCGAGCCCGTACCAATTGGCCAGCGAGGGGTCTTGCACCTTGTAATGGCGCAGCTCTCCGCCAGCGCCGGTTTCCAGCACCTGCACCACCGGCCCACGCGCACCTTCCGTCAGCGAAACGCACAAGGCCTCGGGCTGCAGCGCCGGGGGCGCTGCTGCAAAGGAAGAAGCATCCGTGATGCTCTGATCGTCTTTTGCGCCCTCCGGCATGCCCTCCTCCAGCACCCGCAGCAGCCAAGCGACGGACTGCTCCACTTCGCCCATACGCAGGAGCACGCGCGCCCAGCAGTCGCCCCCGGATTCGGTCACCAGCGGCAAAGGCGCAGCGCCATATACCGGCCCCGGCAGTTCGGTGCGCACATCCTGCGCCACGCCGCTGGCGCGCGCCACCACACCGAGCAGGCCCAGGTCGCGCGCCGCCTGCGTGCTGACCGTCCCCACACCGAGAAAGCGCGCTGTGACGCTGCGCGCCGTGCGCATGCGCTCATTGATTTGCGCAAAGTCGACGGCGAAAGCGCGCAAGGTCTGCGCCAGGTCCTCGCGCAATGCGTCGCTCAGTACGCTGGAGCGTCCCGGCCGGATCCAGCCGCGGCCGAAGCGGTTGCCGCAGACGCGCTGGGTGGCGTTGATGATCGCCGTGCGCAAGCGGCCATAGGTACTGCCGCCCTGCAAAAAGGCAATGTCCGTGGCCAGGCCACCAAGGGTGGCGACATGCATCGCCACGCGCTCGAGCTCCAGCGCCACGGCGCGCGACAGCGCGGCGCCCCAGCCCACGCTGCGACCACTCAACGCCTCGATGGCTGCGCAATGGCCCCAGGCATAGGCGACGACGGAATCCCCGCAGACGGACTCCAGCAAAGGTGCCAGCGTCCAGGCAGGGCGGTGCAGCAGCATTGCTTCGACGCCGCGGTGCTGGTAGCCCAGCTGGACTTCCAGGTGATACACCGTTTCACCGAGGCACATGAAGCGGAAGTGCCCGGGTTCGATCACGCCGGCATGAATCGGGCCCACCCCCACCTCGTGCACGCTGTGCCCGCGCACCTGAAAAAACGGGTAGTCCGCCATGCGCTGCTGGCGAGCGCCCTCGAAACGCACTGGCTTGAGCCAGGGATGCCCTTCTGGGAGCAGACCGGTCTGCTCCCACAGTTCGCGCTCATACATCTGCGCCGCAGGATGCGCGCAAGTCAGACTGGGGTAGCGCGCGCCGCCTCGCGCCGTGCCACGCAGTACCTCCAGCGGCCCCTGTGCCGGCTGAAAGACGGCGGTAAGAACGCAATCTTCGGGTTCGCCGGCGCATGCAGGCCGTCCGAACAAAGTCACCAACCGCTCTCCCGCCGCCAGCCGCTGCGTACAGGTCTGCGCAAAATCAGGCAGCGCCTGCAGCGGTATGTCGCGCAGCGCCTTCAGCTTCCAGGGTGACAAAAATGCGTGCGCAGGCATGGCGACTACCCTCCGATCGACTGCGCCACGGCCCGCAGCAGTCGTGTGAACGGCTCGGGCGTGTAGGTGCCGAGCATGGTCAGGATGGCCACGAAGCCCAGCTTGGGCACGGTGGTCAGCCTGGGTTCGTGCGCCGTCGGCACCTCGCGGCTGGGCGCGCCCCAGAGCATGGGAAAGACACAACGCCCCGTGGCGACAAAGATCACCGTCAGCATCACGCACATCAGCGTGAACGCCATCAGGTTGCCCGCCTGGACGATGCCCGAGAGGGTCAGCATTTCCGCCAGAAAACCGGCAAAAGGTGGAAAGCCCAGCAGGGCAAAAATCCCCACGGTAAACAGGGACCCGGAAAAAGGCAGGATGCGGATGACGCCGCTCAGTGCCGCAACGTCATTGGTGCCGTAGGTGGCGCGCAGCCGCCCGGCGGTCAGGAACAGCAAGGCCTTGACGAAGGCATTGCTCACCACGTACAGCACCACACCGTAGGCGGCCGCTTGGCCCACCGAAAGCCCCAGCGCGATGACCCCGGACGAGCTGATACACGCATAGGCAATGAGGCGTTTGTAATTGCGCACCGCCATCACTTTGACGGCCGCCACCACCAGCGACAAATAGCCCATCACCAGCAGCTCCTGCGCCACGAAGCTGGTATCCACACCGCGGCACACCTGCAGAATGCGAAACACCGCCACCATGCTGATGTTGAACTGCACCGCCGCCAGCAGGGCGCTGGTGCTGGTGGGCGCAGTCTCGTAGGTTTCCGGCAGCCAGCTGTATAGCGGCGCCAGACCCAGTTTGCCGCCCAGGCCAAAAACCATGAATGCCAGCCCCAGATGCTGCCAGCCATCGCCAGCGGGGCTGAGTGCCTGGCCCAGCGCATCGACGGCGAAGTCGATATCGACACCGCGCAAAGAGGCCGACTGCGTCAGGCACATGAAGCCCATGAAGGTGAGCGACAAGCTCATGGCCGAATACAGCAAATAGCGCCAGGCCACGGTCCGGGGTGAAGCCGCGTCCCCTCGCGCCACCAGCGGCGCAGCGCACAGGGTGCTGACCTCGAGCAGAGTCCACAACACGATCAGGTGGTTGGACAGCACCGCCAGGTTGGTCACGAGCATGAACAGCAGCGACAGTGCGGCTCTTGGCAGAAAGTCGCGCGCCAGCCGGGCCGAGGTGCGCCGGCGCGAAAAAAGGTACACGCTGATCCCGAGAAACACGGTGTTCACCACCCCGATAAACAGCAGCGAGGTGGCGTCGAGCACCAGATAGCGCCGCGCAAAATACCGCGGCAATGCTTCCAGCGGGAACACAAGGAACACCACCATGGAAGCCAGCCAAAGCAGCAGCGCGATGCCGACCAGCGCCAGCGGCGCCCAATTGCTGCCACGCGCACTGCCGGAGGATGACGCCGCCAGCGTCACAGGAGCATGGCGTTGTGCACTGTCTATGGCCATATTCATGGCTCCCTCGCCACGGTGCCATCCGAAGCCGCACAAGCCGAAGCCCCGTGGTCGGGCGCAGCCTGTGCGCGCACCAACCATACTCCGACCGCCACAGTGCCCACATACAAGCCGCTGACGCCCAGATGCACAGGCACGGACCAGGGCTCCGACATCAAGGATTCGAACAACGCCAGCGCGTTTTCCATGAACAGCAGCGCCACCAGTTGGGCGACCGGCGCGCCGTTGGTGGACAGCAGCAAAAACGCCATCGTGCCGGTGGCCGCCACCACGCCCAAGGTCAGAGCACGCACGTCGGCACGCGCGCCGTCGCCAAACTTGAACGCCAGAATGATCAAGGCCAGGGCCACGCCCCAGATCAACAGATTCGAGGGCATCAGGTCTTCGTGTGCGGCAGCCGATCCAAGCAGGGCGCGGCGCAACAAGGTCGGCACGAGCAAGGCACGCACCAGCAGCACCTCCAGGCCGACCGCCAAAGCATGGGCGCTCAGCGCATGGTGCTGCGTGAGGCTGATCCAGCCCATGGCCAGCCCTTGCAGGCCCAGCCAGGCGGGGGCGGCTCCCACCTTGCCGAAAAACGGTGGAATCACGCTGGCCAGCAGGAAAAGAATCAGCGGCAGTCTCTCGTCCATTCTCACCCCCTCGCGCCAACGGCAACCCACCATACCAGCAGCATGCCCAGCAACGCGGCAACCGCGGCCAGCAGCACATAGCGCGGCACCCAGCGCATGGCCAGCCGGGCGGTGAGCGCTTCGATGCAGCCCACCACACAGGCCACCAGCAGCATTAGACCAATGGATGCCAGCGTTGCCGCGAACGGCTCGACGCGCACATCCAGCGGGTTGAGCAGCGCGGCCAACAAGCCAGCGTAGAGCGTCATCTTCAGGCCTGCGGCGTACTGCATGGCCGCCAGCTCGGGGCCGCTGTGATCGAGGATCATCACCTCGTGGATCATGGTCAGCTCCAGATGGGTGAGCGGATCATCCACGGGCACGCGCGCGGCCTCGGTCTGCAGCAGGACGAGTAGCGCAAGGGCCAGCGGTACTACCAGCAAGTAATGCGGCGTATGGTGCACATGCCCGATCAGGCCAGCGAAACTGGTCAGACCCGTGGCGGCAAGCAGCGTGCCGAACAGCAAAAATAGGGCCAGCTCAGCAAACGCCGAAAACGCCGCCTCGCGTGCGGCCCCCATGCCTTCGAAGGAACTGCCCACATCCATGGCAGAAACCATGAGCGCCAAGCGCGCCAGCCCCAGCGTGTAAGCCACCGCGATGAAGTCGTAGGCAAACTGCAGCGGAGCAAAGGGCCCCAGCATAGGCGCCATGGCCGCTGCCAGCAGGTTGCACACCAATACGACATAGGCCCCGCTCCGAAACAATGGGCTGGCCACGCTACTGACCACGGGGCGCTTGTGCAGCAGCCGCCGCAAGTCCGACGCCGTCTGCAGCAGCCGCGGACCCTTGCGCCCCGCCCACCACGACTTGGTGCGGTTGATCACCCCGGTGAGCACGATGGGCATGAGGAGCACCAGCGCCCCGTGCACCAGCGCCAGCGCAGCAAAAGCCAGGGGCGTCATGGCAGCGCTCCGTTGGCCAGCACCACCAGCGCGGCAATTACCACGATGGCGGCCAGCCCCGCGGCAAAAGCCAGGCGGGGGTCGTCCTCGTGCATTTTTTCGGAAATGTCGCTCGCAGAGGCATCCCCTTGGGCGATCACCGCGTACAGGCGTCTTTCGACGGCATCGACACAATCAACGACCACGTAGCTGTCGTCCGGAAAATAAGCCCTGGGCGCTTTCTGGCGCTTGAGCATGGGCACGATGTTTTTGAAGTGCGTGACGAAGTCGACAGAAAAACCGGCGCCGGTGTATTGCATACGCGCGTGCGGCGCGCCGTAGCCGCACCCCCAGGTGGCACTTTGCAGGGGCCGGTCAGGCAGCAGCCGCTCGCGCAGCCAAAACACCGCCAGCACCACAGCCGCCAAGACGGCACAAAAGATGCCGACGTGGTTCAGGGTCTGCGCCGCCGCGTGCAGCGCCGCCATGTCCGCAGGGCTTGATGCAGCTTGCAGGAACTGCGCGACAGGCGCTGCCACCAAGGCGAAACCGAGCCCCGGCGCCACGCCCAGCA
>CAVPUD010000017.1:0-3721 GCA_963708545.1 uncultured beta proteobacterium
TCGCGGCTGTGGCGGCGCTCGTGTATGCGGCGCTCGCCCTGGCGCTGGCACCCAAGCCCTGGGCGAGCGCGGTGGCCGCGGTGTTCTGCACCATCGCCACGGTGCTGCTCACGGGCGGCTTTCATGAGGACGGCCTGTGCGACGTGGCCGACGGGCTGGGGGGCAGCCTGGCGCGCGAGCGTGCGCTCGAAATCATGAAGGATTCGCACATCGGGGCCTTTGGCGCGATGGCGCTGGTACTCGCGCTGCTGGCCAAGATCAGCCTGCTCGCGCTGCTGGGCGCGCAAAGCCCCGCGCCAGCGCTCGCGGCGCTCGCGGGCGCGCACGTGCTGTCGCGCTTTTGGCCGCTGCTCCTCGTGCGCACGCTGGTGCATGTGGGTGACAGCGCACGCTCCAAGAGCAAACCCTTGGCCGACCAGATCAGCGCCAGCGCGCTCGCCGCGGCCTTTTTGTGGTGTTTGATGCCGCTGGCGCTCGTCTGGTGGTCGCAATCAGCTTCGTTTTTGGTAGCATCTTGCACACTCAGCGCGCTCGCCGCGGCGTGGCTCGCGTGGCGCTTTGCACGGCGCCTGCAAGGCTACACGGGCGACGGCCTGGGCGCCGTGCAGCAGGTCGGCGAAATCGGCTTTTACCTCGGCGCGGCGCTGGCCTTGTAATGGTGCAGCACCCGGTAGCTCGTGCCCACGGTTTTCTGGGGCACGCCGGGCGCCATCACGGGGCGCGACTCGACCAGTGCGTAGCGCGTGACATGCCAGCGCACCGGGCTGGCGAGCGGTGCGGGCACGGGCCCGTCATAGCGCCGTGCCAGCGTGACGTGCGGGCGGAACGCACGCTGCTCCACGGGCAAGCCCAGACGCTGCAGCGCCGCGCCCAGCGCCGCATGCAAGTCCGCGAGTGCGGGCGGGGGCTCGTCGGGTAGCGCCACGAGCATGCCGCGCGGCCAGCGCTCGCAGCGGCGCAAGGCCAGATCGAACGGCGCAAAGGGCACGCGCAAGCCTTCGACCAGCGCCGGCAGCCGCTGCCGCGACACGGATCCCAAAAAGTGCAAGGTCAAGTGCATCTGCTGCGGCGCCAGCATACGGCCCGGCGCGGCCCCTGCAACCAGACCAAGGCGCTGCGGCAATGCAGCGGCCCAGCCGGGCGTAGGCCACAGCGCGAGGAACAGGCGTGCGGTAGGGGGCGCGGTGGCGGGCGCAGCCGTGGACTGCCCAGCTGGGGCCGACAAGGAGAAGGTGGTGGTGGACATAAGCGTCTGGACTTACGCAAACAAGGATGCAGCGAGGTGTTTTGCCATGGGGCGAACGCCTTGCCTAACCCCGATTTGCGTAAGTCGTGGCGTGTATCTTCCGATACATGCCCTGGAACGCCGACCACTACCCCGTTGCTATGCGGCACTTGAGCGCGGCTGCGCGCCGCAAGGCCCAAGGAGCCTGTCGGACTTTGGGCGTCGATAGCGAGAATGCGCCCCAGCAAGGCCAGTTTTTGCCGGATTCGCAGCCCCATAGTGGTGCTATGGGGCAAGAAGCCGGTAAAAAATGGGCCGCTGCGGCGCATTCGCAGCCGACGATTCCAAAGTCCGACAGGCTCCTCAAGATCGCGAACGCCTTGCTCGGTGAAGGCATGGAAGAAGGCCGCGCGATCCGCATCGCGATCGCCAAGGCCAAGGAATGGGCCACGCACCACGGTTTACCCGTGCACGACGACGCATGGGATGGCACACGCGATGCCTGAGAGCGCAACCGAAAGCCCGGCGGGCGGCGCGCAGCTGTGGCTCGTGCGGCACGCGCAGCCGCTCGTGGCGCCGGGCGTCTGCTATGGGCGCCTCGACGTAGCGGCCGATGCTGCGCACACACAAGCGTGTGCGCAGCGCCTCGCGCAGGCGCTGCCGCAGGGTATGCGGGTGGCTTATTCGACACTACAACGATGTGAGCTGCTTGCGCAGCATCTACGAGCGCTACGGCCCGATTTGGCCTATGAACCCGAAGCGCGCCTGTGCGAGTTCGACTTCGGCCAGTGGGAGGGCCGCAGCTGGAGCGACATCGGCCAGGCGGCGCTGGATTGCTGGGTGCAGGACTTTGCCACGCACCGCCCCGGCGGCGGCGAATCCTTGGCCGAGATGCTGGCGCGCGTCGCACTGGCGCTGCAGCAAGCGCACGCGCAAGCCCACAGGACGGGGCAGCCACAGCTGTGGATCACGCATGCCGGCGTGGCGCGCTGCGTGGCCTGGCTGCAAGCGCAGGGCTACGCACACGACCACACCTTGGCCAGCGTGCGCCTGCCCCAAGCCCATGAATGGCCACGGCAGGCACCGGCGTGGGGAGAATGGCAGCGGATCGCGCTGCGCTGAGGGCGCAGAGCGCGCTTCAACCCAGATTGTTCATTAGGACGCGGGACGATGGCGAGGCGGCTGGCGCGGCAGTTTGGTCGCGGCTGAGAAGCCCATGGCCGGTGCCATGGGCGCCGAAGCAGCGGCCAAAATGTCCGTCAGCCGTCCGCCAGCGCCCGCGTAGGCCCGACGGGCCGCCTAATGGACAATCTGGGTTCAAGGCTTGCGCGGCAGCTCGAGCGTGAGCGTGGCCGGGCCGCCGGGCGGGCCCAGGCGCGCCTCGCGCGGGCCGAGCGCGAGCAGCACCAAGCCGTCCTCGACCTGCGCGCCCACGCGGTACGGTTTGGGCGGCTTGCCATCGACCGCGAGCAGCGCCGCGCCGCCGCCGCTTTGCTGCCCTGCGAGCACGCCGACCAGGGCGAAGCGGCTTGCGAGCGAGGGTTGCGGCGCCGCGGCAGCCACCGGCGCCGCGCCGGCGCCGAGCAAGCGCGCGATCGCCTGCACGTCGGGCGCGGCAGGGGCCGTGGCCACGGCGGGCAGTGCGCCGTCCTGGGGCCGGCCCGCCAGGCGCAAGCCCCAGTAGACCACGCTCGCCGCCGCGAGCGCCCACAGCACGAGCGTGGCCAGGCGCACGCCCCAGGCCGCCCCGCCAGGGAGCGCCGAGGCACCGCGCGTCGCAAAGGATGGAAAGCGCAACATGCGGGGATTATCATGCACGCGCTTGCTGCGCCTGCCGCGGCTTTCGGCCGCCTTTTCACCCACGATTTACGCAAATTGGGCTTAGGCAAAGCGTCCGCCCCATGGCAAAACACTTCGCTGCATCCTTGTTTGCGCAAGTCCCGTCACCGTTCATTCCCCAGAGTCCCTGCCGTGCCTTTTCCTACCCTTCGCTCCCGCCCCACCGCCACCCGCCGCCAGCGTACGCAGCGCGGCTTCACGCTGATCGAGCTCATGGTGGTGCTGGTCATCATCGGCGTGCTGGCCGCGCTGATCGTGCCCAACGTGCTCAGCCGCACCGACGACGCACGCGCCACCGCGGCGCGCACCGACATTGCCAACCTCGTGCAGGCGCTCAAGCTCTACCGCCTGGACAACCAGCGCTACCCCACGGCCGAGCAAGGCCTGCAGGCGCTGGTCAGCAAACCCACCACGCCACCGGTGCCGGGCAACTGGCGCCCTTACATCGACAAGCTGCCCAACGACCCCTGGGGCCGGCCCTACCAGTACCTGAACCCGGGCATCAAGGGCGAGATCGACGTCATGTCCTTCGGCGCAGACGGTCAGAGCGGCGGCGAAGGCAAGGACGCCGACATCGGCAGCTGGCAGTGAAATTTATCATTTAGATAGCTACTAGCGCTTGCCCATCGTGCCTTTACGGCATTTTTCATTGAAAAC
>CAVPUD010000018.1:0-23718 GCA_963708545.1 uncultured beta proteobacterium
CTACGACGTATTGCTGTGGAAAAGAGCTGCGTCATGTGCGGGTCTAGCTCCACCAGCACGACTTCCTGCACCGAGGGGTACTTGAGGATTTCGCGCACCGCCATGCCGTCGCCGCCGCCGAGCACGGCCACGCGCCGCGGGGCGCCATGGGCGGCCATCGCGGGGTGAACCAGGGCCTCGTGGTAGCGGTATTCGTCCTGCTGTGCGAACTGCAGGTTGCCGTTGAGAAACAGCCGGTAGCCGCTGCGCCCGTGCGTGACCACGATGCGCTGGTAGGGCGAAGAGGCGGCATAGACGATGTGGTCCTGGTAGAACCTGTCTTCGGCCAGGGTGCTGATGCGCTCGGCGCCGAACATGGCCGCACCCAGCGCCGCGCAGGTCAGCAGGCCGGCCAGCGTATGCGCGCGCAGGTGGCGCAGCTCGTGGCGGAACATCCACAGCGTCCACAGTGCTACGCCGGCGTTCAGGAGCCCGAACAGCAGCCCCGTGCGCACGAGCCCGAGCTGCGGCACCAGCAGCAGCGGAAACGCCAGCGACACCGCAAGCGCGCCCAGGTAGTCGAAGGTGAGCACCTGCGAGACCAAATCCCGCAGCGCCACATGGCGCCGCAGCATGCGCATGACGAGCGGAATCTCCAGCCCCACGAGCATGCCCACGAGCAGCACCAGCGTGTAGAGCACGAAGCGGAACGCGCCCGGCACGTAGGCATTGGCCAGAAACAGCAGCGCCGGCAGCATGCCGCCCGCGAGCGCCACGAGCAGCTCGATGCGCAGGAAATGCGCGGGCAGCTGGCGCTCGAAAAAGCGCGACAGGTACGAGCCCAGGCCCATCGCGAACAGGTAGCTGCCGATGATGGTGGAAAACTGCAGCACCGAGTCGCCCAGCAGGTAAGACGCGAGCGTGCCCGCCGCGAGCTCGTACAGCAGCCCGCACGCAGCCACCACGAAGACGCTTGCGAGCAGGGCAATTTCGACAGGGCGCGGGGCGGTGGAAGCGCCTGGATGGGCTGCAGCGGCGCTGGTGTCGGGGCTCATGTCAGGGCGTGCGTGCAGGCCGGGCGTGGCCCACGCTGGCGCGGCGCGGGCGACAAACCATCATCCTAAATCCGGCAGTTGACCGCTGCATTTTGTCTGCAACGCTTTGATTTTTCGAATGATTTTTCACGCTGCGAGACGCACCCATCGGGTGAGAGCGCTGCGCACCCGATCGCGCCGCCCTCGGGCACGCTGGCCGCGTTGCAAATCCTCGCCATGGCACCCGCCATGGCTGCGGTTTGCGCCTTGCCAGTGCACCCGATGACGACACGCTCGGGCGCGCTCAACTACCGGATTTAGGATCATCCGTGGATCGCCGCCGCCACGATGATCGATATGCCCAGGCACATCGCGGCCACGACCAGGGCCAGTGCGCGGTTTTGCTTTTCGACGATTTCGGCCCACAGGTCGTGGGGCGTGATCTTGTCGATGATGATGAAGCAAAGCAAAAAAATGATGACGCCGATCAGCGCATACACGATCGAGCCGAGGAAAGCCGCAGGCCTGAGCCATTCAAGTTCCATGGAAACCTCCTGGAAAAAGGAAAGAAATGTGGGCGCTCACTTGTGCCCGCCCCCGCTCGAATAGCCACCATACGAGCCGCCCGCGCTGCGTATGCCGCTGCCCACGGACGCGGGGCCGCACGAGCGCAGGAGGATGAGCAGCACGATGAGCAGCAGCACCACGACCACGATGGTGCGCATGCTGAGCTGGGGCGCGGCAGAAAAGGGCTTGACGTCGTCGCGCCGAAACATCGCGGCCTGCTCCTGCAGGCCGAAGGCCTGGGCCACGGTGTCGCTGCGCAGCCTGCTGCCCGCCGACCAGGTGACTTCGGTCGCGGTTTGCTCCATGCTCAGCAGGCCCTTCGCGCTGGCGAAGTCGCGGTTGAAGGTTTTTTGCCCGCGCACCACGGGCCAGTAGAACTCGCCCGCGACGTAGGTGGTTTCGGCCTCGTAGCTGTATTGCAGCGTGTAGGTGCTGCCCAGGTACGTGGCGGTGCGCGCGTTGCGGCCCGCGAGCGTGGGGGCGCCCGTGGTGGGGCGCACCAGGCTCCAGCCCTCGGTGGAGTCCACCAGAAAGCAAAAGCCGCGCTGGCGGTGGTAGAGCAGGTATTCGTCCCAGCCGAACAGCTCGTCCTCACCGGGCACCTGCCCCATGCGGTGCTGAAACCCCACCACCTGCCATGGCACGCCCTGCAACTGGCCGGTCGCGCCCAGGGGGATGAGCGGCCGCACGGGCTCGTCCTGCTCGGCGTGGCGCAGCTCGCCGCCCAGGCCCTGGCTCAGGTCGATGATGCTGTGGCAGGCGCTGCAGGTGACGCTTTTGCTGCGCTCGAGCTGCACCTGCACCGGTGCGCCGCAGTGCGGGCAACTGAACTGGCGCGCTTTTTCTTCGCGCGTGGATTCGTCCTTGAGGCCCTGCAGTTGCAGCTCCTCGAGCGAAACGGCCCGCCCGCGGGAGACGCTGGGCGCGGCGGGCTGCAGGGTTGCCGCGGTGCCAGAAGTTGCCGCGGTGGCCTGGTCTGGCGCCGCGGCCCAGGCGGGCGCCGCACCCGCGCTTGCCGGGTTGTATTCGAGGCTCAGCACCTCGCCATCGGCGCTGCGCAGCTCGACCACGGCAAACGGCACGCCCAGCGGCGGCAGCTTGGGCAGCTCGCCCTGCGCCGCGATCAGCGCGACCTGCTCGTTGAAGGTCACGCTGAAAGGCTTGCCCTCGATCGCCGTGCCCGTGCCCACGCGAAACCGTGCCGCGTCGGGCAGGGGCCGCCTGGGCGCCAGCGGCCGCGTGAAGACGTAGGAGCCGTTGTCCTCGGCCAGCCAGGCGATGTTGCCGTCTTCCAGCAGCGCGTACCACTCGCTCCATACGCCCGCACGGGACTTGTATTGCAGCCGCCCCACGAGGGTGAAGGGCAGCGCCTTGCCGCCCTCCTGAAAACGCCCGCGCGCGCCCAGCTGCAGCGGGCTGTGGTCGTCGAACAACTCGGCCATCTTGCCCAGGCGCGCCAGCACCTCGCCGCTGCGCACCACCGTGCTCTGGCAATAGGCGCAGACCGCGTGCGTGCTCTGCGCGCTGCGAAACTCCACCGGCGCGCCGCAGCCAGGGCAGGGCGCGCGGTAGTGGCGCTGGGTGGCGTCAAGGGCCATCGGCAAAGTTTGAGCGTTTTTGGGCTTTAGGCGCCGTCATACAAGCGCTACAAGCTATCTAAAATATAGCGTAATGGACGGCCCTCAGACGAGCTTTTTCAGCAGCTCGGCCTTCTTCGCGTCGAACTCCTGCTGCGTCAGGACGCCCTTGGATTGAAGCTCGGCGAGCTTTTCCAGCGTGGCCATCACCTCCTCGGGCTTCACGCCCGCGGGCGCGGCGGCTGGCGTGGCGGTGGCTGCCGGAGCGCCCCCTTGCAGCCCGGCCTGCAGGTTCTGCGCCAGCACCTGGCCCAGCGCCACGCCGGCACCCAGGCCCATCGCATCGCCCGCAATGCCGCCGCTTGCGCCCGCGGTTTCGGCCAGCTTGGGGATGGCCTGCGCGGTCTGGTACTGCAGAAATTTGCCCATGTCGTTGCCGACCATGCCCATGCCGATTTTCTGGTCGAGGATTTTTTGCAGCTCTTCGGGCAGTGACACGCTTTGCACCGTAAAGCCGTCGAGCTGCAGCCCGAGCTTGGCGAATTCGGGCTGCAACTGCCGCGCGAGCGCCTCGGCAAACATGCTCTGGTTGGCTGCCAGGTCCAAAAAGGGCAGGCCGCTCGCGGCAATGGCGTTGCTGATGTTTTGCAGCACCAGGCCGCGCAGCTGGCCGTCCAGGTCTGCCACGGTGTAGCTGTCGCGCGTGCCCGAGACATTGACGTGAAAGGCCTTCGGGTCGGCAATGCGGTAGGCATAGTTGCCGAAGGCGCGCAGGCGCACCGCGCCGAAGTCCTTGTCGCGGATGCTGATGGGCTGCGGTGTGCCCCACTTCTGGTCGAGCTGCTGGCGCGTGCTGAAAAAATACACGTCGCTCTTGAAGGGCGACTCGAAGAGCTTGTCCCAGTTCTTCAGGTAGGTCAGCACCGGCAGCGTCTGGGTGCCGAGCTTGTGCATGCCGGGGCCGAACACGTCGGCCACCTGGCCCTCGTTGACGAACACCGCCACCTGCGATTCGCGCACCGTGAGCATGGCGCCGTTCTGAATCTCCATGCCCGCCATCGGAAAGCGCCAGGCCAGCGTGCCGTCGCCCGACTCGGTCCATTGGATGACGTCGATGAACTGTTTCTTGATGAAGTCCATGAGGGCCATGCGAGCGCTCCTGAAAAGTGAGATCGCGGCATGATACCTGCGCGCCGGGGCGCGGCTTTGTTGCCCGCAGGAGCAGGCGCGCGTCAAGCGGCCGTCGCCCGCACCAAGGCCAGCGCATGGCACAGGTCGGCCCAGGCGGCAGCCTTGCTGGCTTGGGAGCGCAGCAGGAAGTCCGGCGCATAGCTGACGACGGCGGGCGCAGAGCCGATTTGGTGCGCGCTGGCGCGTAGCGCACCCAAGGGGTCGGCGCGCCCCAGGGCCACGCGCGCGGGCAGCAGGCCCAGCAGCAACACCATGGCGGGCTGCACGTCGGACACGACGGCGGCGAGCGTCGCGGGGATGTCGGCGCTGGCGATGAGGCTGGGCGCGCGGGCCTCGGGGGCGAGGAGGGTGGCAGGGACAGGGGCGGCAGGGACAGGGGTGGCATCGGCAGCCGCGGCGCCGGCCTGCGGTGCGGGCCTCTCGAGCGCGAGCAGGAACACGCGCGGGTGCAGGTGCAGGCGCAGCGCGCGCAGCATGTTGTCGAGCAGCTTGCGCGCGGCTGCGGCGTGCGGGTGCGTGGGCGGCAGCGTTTCGGTCACGACGAGCCAGCCTGTGCCGAGCTCGGGCGGCGTCTGCTGCGCGTCGGCCTGCGGATACAGCGCCTGCAGCGCATGCACGTACAAGGCCGGAGGCAATGTGTCGGCGGCTGCGGCGGCACGGGAGGTGGCGGGCGCGCCCGGCTGGCCGCGCGGCGCGGCAGGGCGGGCCGCGGGCGGAGCGGCGGCGGGAGTGGCGTCAGCCGTCCGTGGCTGCGATGGCGGGGTGCGTGGTGCCGCTATGCGCTCGCGCGGCAGGCCAGCGTCGGCCACGGCCGCGTCGGCTGCGGCGTTGGGCACATGGGTATCGCCTGCGGCGTGGCGGGCCGCCTGTGCGGGCTGCTGGGGCAGGGTTGCGGGCTGCGGCAGCCACAGGGCGATGCCCATTTCTTGCAGCATGGCGCGTTGGCGCGCATCGAGGTGCAGGCTCATGGGGCGATGGTAAACGGGCAAGGGGCGAAAAAGCGGGCGCGGTCGTGGGCGAGGCGGCGGACGATGCAGGACGCGACGAAGCGAGAGGAGACCTAGACTTACGCAAACAAAGATGCAGCGAGGTGTTTTGCCATGGGGCGAACGCCTTGCCTAACCCCGATTTGCGTAAGTCGTGGAGACTACAAGCGCAGGCTCATCACGAGCGCATCTTCGCGCGTGCCGGCGGCCGCGGGGTAGTAGCGCTTGCGCACGCCCACGCGCTGAAAGCCGTGCGCGGCATAGACTTTTTGCGCGCGCAGGTTGCTCATGCGCACTTCGAGCCAGAGCCACTGCGCGCCGCGCGCACGCGCCCACAGGCCGAGCGCGTCGAGCAGCACGCGCGCCCAGCCTTGCTGCTGGAACGCTGGCGCCACCGTGAGGTTGAGCAGGTGCGCCTCATCGACGCCGAGCATGGCGACGTAATAGCCTATGACCTCCCTGCCGCCGAGCAGCACTTGCGCCTGGTAGCCGGCTGCGAGCGTGTCCATGAAGTTGCCGCGGCTCCAGGGGTGGGAATAGGCGACTTTTTCGATGTCGAGTACGGCATCGAGCCACTCGAGCGAGAGCGGCGCAAGGTGCACCTCGGGCGGCAGCGCGAGCGGCTCTTGCGGTGTGGCAGGGCCTTGGATCCGTGCGTTCATGGCGAGATACTGGCAGCGTGGCCCGGACCAGAGCGCGCGGCGGCGCGCTCCGCCGTGGTCTGCGCGACCTTGTCGCGGATGTAGAGCGGCAGCGCGGCGCGTGCGGGCACGGCCTGCCCGGCGGCGAGCAGCGCCGGGGCCAGGCGCAGCAGCGCCGTGGCCGTGGGCAGCGCCGCAAACACGGGCGCGGCTCTGCCCTCGCGGTGTGCGTCGGCAGCAAGGCGCGCGCCATACACGGCGCCGGCATTGCCCGCAAGCGCCCAGCCGGGCGGCACCTGCACGGCTTCGGGCGCGCTCAGGTGGGCTGGCAGCGTGCATTCCCACAGGCCCGAGCTCCTGCCGCTGCAGCGATAGTGCGCAACATAGACCTCGTCCATGCGCGCGTCGAGCGCCGCGACGACCTGCGTGCAGCCGTGCTGGTGGCGCGCCTCTTCGGCCACGGCAAGCAAGGTATCTATCGGCAGCACGGGCACGCCACGGCCCTGCCGCGCGCCCAGCGCCAGGCCCTGCGCCACCGCGCAAGCCGTGCGCAGCCCCGTGAACGAACCCGGCCCGCGGGCGAAGACGATGGCGTCCAGCGTATCGAACGACAGCCCGGCTTGCGCGAGCAGCGCGCACACCGTGGGGATCAGCGCCGCAGAAGCCTGCGCGCTACCCGGGCCGCTGTGCTGCCAGAGCCCCGCGCCGTGCTGCACGGCGATGCCGAGGGTGTCGGTGCTGGTGTCGAAGGCGAGCAGATTCATGGTGCGGTGGCGGCTGGAATAGCTGCAAAAATCATAGCTTGCTATGAAGGTTATATGAGCGATTATCGGCAAAATCAATGCCAAAAACCGCCCCAATGCCAGCGCGCCGGGCGTGGTGGGCTCACGGGCGGGCGGTAGTCGTCCGGGCTGGGCAGTGCGCTGGCCGGCGGCATGGATGCCGCGAGTTCGCGCAGGCGGCGGATGCGCTCGGCGGTCGGCGGATGCGTGCGCAGCCACGAGGGCTCGACCTCGCCCCAACCGGGCAGCAGCCAGGAGCGCCAGTTGCGCGCGCTGCGCTCGATTTTGGCCAAGGCCAAGGCGAGCCCTTCGGGGTCGCCGCTGAGCTGCGCGGCGGTCTGGTCGGCGTCGAACTCGCGCACGCGCGACAGGCCCAACTGCAGCAGCATGGCCAGTTGGGGCGAGAAGGCGAGCAGCAGCAGGCCCGGCCAATACACCTGCGCAAGCCCCGTGGCGAGCCAGGGCAGCGCGAGCAACAGCATCATCTGCCCGGCCAGGGCAAACATGCCGGTGAGGCGGCTCACGTAATCGGCCAGCCCGAGCACGCGCAGGTCTTCGTGCGCGATGTGCGCGACCTCGTGCGCGAGCACGCCCGTGAGCTCGCGCGGCGTGAGCGTGCGCAGCAGTCCGTCGGTGAGCGCGATCACGGCGTGGCGCCGGTTGCCAATCGTGAAGGCATTGGCCACGGCGCTCGGCACGTAGTAGGGCTGGGGCACGCTGGGCAGGTCCGCGCGCTCGGCCAGTTGGCGCAGCAGCGCCCACAGTTGCGGTGCCTGCTGCGGCGCGATGGGCTGGGCGCGGTACAGCCGCAGCGTGAGCCGGGCGGCAGCGGCGGGCTCGAGCAGCAGCGCTGCCGTGCCGAATCCGAGCGCAAGCCACAAACCCATGCGCCCGAGCAGCATCTGGCCTGCGAGGGCGCAAATCCCCAGCATCACGCCCACGAGCGCGAGTGTTTGCAGGCGGTTCGTGAGGCGGTGGCGGGTCCAGGCAGAGGACATGGCAGGTAATCCGATGGCAAGCCGCAAGGGTGGCGGCGCAGCGCGCATTTTGATGCAGCGCAAAAAGCAGGGTGCTGCGCTGCGTTGACGCGATCTTGAAAAAAACGGGAGCCACCATAGTTTGCGTGACGAGGGCGCTGCCCGCAGCGCCAGTGCCAGACCCACAGAAAGGAGCCTGAGTCATGTATTACCGCTCTCTCTTTCCGAGTTCCGTGTTTGCGGATCTCGACCGTCTGCAGCGCGAAGTGCAGCAGGTGTTCGGCCTCGGGCCAAGCATCCGTGGCCTGACGCGCGGTTTTCCGGCGCTCAACGTCGGCGGCACGCCGCAGTCGGTGGAAATTTATGCCTTCGCGCCCGGTCTCGATCCTGCGAGCCTGGACGTGCAGATCGAAAAAGGCACCTTGACGCTCGCGGGTGAGCGCAAGGCCGCTGATGTGCCCGAAAAGGCCACCGTGCATATCAACGAGCGTTTTGCGGGGCGTTTCCGCCGCGTCATTTCGCTGCCCGACGACATCGATCCGACCTCGGTGGCCGCGAAGTACCGTGATGGCGTGCTGCACGTGCGCATCCAGCGCAAGGAAGAAGCCCAGCCGCGCCGCATCAGCATCGAATGATGGAGGAGGATTGGACCATGAGCGAAAACCAAGTCACCCAGGCCGCACAGAACGCGGCGAGCAAAACGGCAGACAAGGCACCAGACAAAGCGCCAGAGGACTTCACGCTGCTGCCGCCCGTGGACGTGATCGAGGATGCCAGTGGCATCACCTTGTACGCCGACCTGCCAGGCGTGCCCAAGGACAAACTGAGCCTGCAGGTCGAGTCCGACACGCTCACGATCGAAGGCGAAGTTGCGCTCGACGTGCCGCAAGGCATGGAGGCGAGCCATGTCGAGGTGGGCCTGCCGCGCTACCGGCGCGTGTTCACGCTCTCCAAGGAACTCGATCCCGCCAAGACGCAGGCCAAATTCGAACAAGGCGTGCTGAGCTTGCGCATCCCCAAAGCCGAGCACGCCCAGCCGCGGCGCATCGAAGTGCAGGTGGCGTAAGGTTCTCAACATACTTGCAGGGTGTGAAAACGCACACGCCTGGTGAGCCCGCCAGGCGTTTTTGTTCACAAAAGTAGGAGCTTGCGATGAAAGTAGAGTCCTTGAAGGAAAACGCCGGTGCCCTGTGGGACAACCTGGCCGAAGGCTGGCGCAGCCTTACGCGCTTTGCCGCGGGGGCCTTGACGCGCTTCAAGCCCGGCGCACAGACGCAGCTGCCGGCCAAGTCCGAGATGGACGAAGACTTCTTCCTGCCTGCGCGCAACTGGGCTGTGCTCGGCGCCGATCTGTTCGAGGACGAGGAGCGCCTGGTCGTGCGGCTCGAACTGCCGGGGCTGGACAAGGGCGACCTGCGCATCGAAGTGCATGCCGACACGCTGGACATCAGCGGTGAGAAGCGCTTCGAGCGCGAGAGCACGCAAGGCCGCTGGCGCGTGATGCAGTGCGCTTACGGCAGCTTCCAGCGCAAGGTGCCGCTGCCCGTGCCGGTGCGCGCCGATGCGGCCCGTGCGACGTACAAAAACGGTGTGCTGCGCGTCGAGCTGCCCAAGGCTGCGCCCGGCAAACCACTGCCCATGACCGTGCCGGTGGAGTAACCCTCTGGACTTACGCAAACAAGGATGCAACGAGGTGTTTTGCCGTGGGTCGAACGCCTTGCCTCACCCCGATTTGCGTAAGTCGTGACCCTAAATCGCGGCTGCAATCCGCAGGCGCAAGGCGATCTTGGGGCGCTCTACACTCGCCCTATGTGCTGTGCGCTTTCTTCTTCGACCATCCGCGTGGATTGCTGCGCTTTGCTGCGGACCATGCGGTTTTTTTTCGTGGCGGCGGCGTGGGCGGCCCTTTGCATGGGGATAGCCCGAGCCCAGCCTGCGGCGGCGGAAACTCCTTTTTCAGTAGCGTTCTCTGCTTTGCCTGCGCCCGTGGAAGCTACTTTGGCGCGCGCACAGGTGCCGCGCGAGGCGCTTTCCGTGTGGGTGGCCGACGCGCAGGATATGCGCCAGCCGCCGCGCCTGGCGCACCGTGCGCAGGCGCCCATGAACCCGGCTTCGGTCATGAAGCTGGTCACCACCTACGCGGCGCTCGACCTGCTCGGGCCGTCCTTCACCTGGCAAACCCCCGTCTATGCCGAAGGCGCGGTGCAGGATGGCACGCTGCACGGCAACCTGTACCTGCGTGGCCAGGGGGATCCAAAACTCGTGGCCGAGCGCCTGTGGCTGCTGCTCAAGCGCGTGCAGGCGCAAGGCATCACGCGCATCGCCGGCGACATCGTGCTCGACCGCACGGCCTTCGAGCTGCCGGCGCAAGACCCGGCCGACTTCGACGGCGAGCCGCTGCGCCCCTACAACGCCGCGCCCGATGCGTTGCTGCTCAACTATCAAGCCGTCGCCATGACTTTCATCCCCGACGAGGCTGCGGGCGTGGCGCGCATCCAATACGACCTGCCGCTTGCGGGTGTGCAGCGCCAGACGCAGGTGCCGCTCGCGCGCGCGGGCACGCCTTGCGGCGACTGGCGCGCAGGCCTGCGCGCCGAGCTGGCCGACGCGCGGCGCACGCTATTTCGCGGCAGCTACCCGGCAGCTTGCGGAGAGCGCGCGTGGCCCGTGGCCGCTGCCGATGCGCAAAACTTTGCCGCGCAGGCAATCGCAGGGCTATGGCGCGAACTTGGCGGGAAGCTGGACGGCAGCGTGCGCGATGGGCGCGTGCCCGCGGGGCTGCAGCCGATGTTCAGCGCAATCTCGCCCACGCTCGCCGAAGTGGTACGCGACGTGAACAAGTTCAGCAACAACGTCATGGCGCAGCAGATATTCCTCACGCTCGCGCTGCAAAAAAACGGCGTCGCCACGCGCGAGGGCGCACGCGCCGTCGTGCGCCAGTGGTGGCAGGAGCGCCTGCCAGACACCGCACCGCCGCAGCCCGACAACGGCGCGGGCCTGAGCCGCAGTGCGCGCATCAGTGCGCAATCGCTCGGGCGCATGCTGCAAAGCGCCTGGCGCGCGCCGGTGATGCCCGAGCTCGCCGCCTCGCTGCCCATCCTCGGCGTCGATGGCACCTTGCGCCGCAACCAGGCCAGCGCCGCGGGCCAGGCGCACCTCAAGACGGGCAGTCTGCGCGACGTGGTGGCCATCGCCGGCTACGTCGATGCGCCCAGCGGCCGGCGCTGGGTTCTCGTCGCGCTGGTCAACCACCCCAACGCCGCCGCCGCGCGCCCGGCGCTCGAGCGCCTCGTCGAATGGGTGCACGCGCAGCCCTGAGCTCCTAGGAGCATGTCCGTTGCTCCACTCGCAACGCCCGCCATGGCCATCGACGACTATGGCGGTGGATGGGCCGTGCCGACGATGGAAACGTCGCTGGAGATCGGCCGCCTCGCAGCCGAGCGGGCAGTGCTGAAGGATATCCTGCGGAAGGAGCACGGCGGGGCACGGGGGGCGGCGGCACCGGCTTCTTCACGGCAGCGCTCGCACCGGGCCGGGCCGCGGCCGGGCCGGCGGTCGACACCCGCTTCCGCCATCAAGCCGCGGTTGAGCGGCAGGCGCATGCCAATATCCTCGGCGCCCTCGAAAAGCGGTCAGCCCGAAGCGGTTCCCGAATACCGTCGGCTGTTCGCCACGGCCAATCTTCCCGCCGGGTTCGAGGATGTGCTCCGCCCCTATGGCCTCCGCGCCGACGATGCCGCCGATGCGCTGACCGCCTATTGGGTGATGGCCTGGGCGGTGGCGCACCGCATCGCCGATGATTCGGACCTGCCGTCGCCGCAGGCGGTGGCCGGAGTGCGCCGCCAAGTCGGGCAGGGGTTCGCGCTGACACCTGTCGGCCGCTATGACCAGACCCGGCGGCAGCTGCTTGCCGACGAGGCGATCTTCAACTTCCTGGTGCTTAACGGGGCCTGGCGTTCCGCCCGGCACGACCCGGCGCAGTTCGACCGTCTGGCCGCCGCCACGCAGCGGAATTTCCTCGCGCTCGGCGCCGATCTCGGCCGGCTCGCCATCGGCCCCGGCGGCTTCGTACAGCGCTGATGGACATGGGGGGTGTGAATGGGCGATGCCGATTCGCGCTCCGCGCTCCGCGCTGCAGGCCTGGCCCATCGTCGCCGCGAATGCGGTCACGCTCGCGCTCGCGCTCGTGGGGGCCATCCTGGCGATGAAGATTCGCTACGGATAGGGCGGGGATTGGCATTGAACCACGCGCCGGCAACCAGATATACAAGACATCGATCCATCCCACGCCTTTCACCGCGAGAACACCATGACCGAAGCCTTGCACATCGTTTGCCCTCATTGCCACACCACCAACCGCGTGCAGTCCTCGCAGCTGCGTAGCGCGCCCAATTGCGGCAAATGCCACCAGCCGCTGTTCACGGGCGCGCCGCTGGAGCTCGACGCGCAGAGTTTCGAGCGCCACATCGGGCGCAACCAGATTCCCGTGCTGGTCGATTTCTGGGCGCCGTGGTGCGGGCCGTGCCGCCAGATGGCGCCGGCCTTTGCCGAGGCCGCGCGCCAGCTCGAGCCCGAAGTGCGCCTGGCCAAGCTCAACACCGAAGAGCAGCAGGAAATCGCCGCGCGCTACGGCATTCGCAGCATCCCGACGATGATTCTGTTTCGCGGCGGGCGCGAGGCGGCGCGCATTTCGGGCGCGCTGGGCGCGGCCGATATCGTGCGCTGGGTGCGTTCGGCAGGCTGACGGCCGCTGGGCTCGCGCACCCGCGCCTCAGGCGGCTGCTTCGTCCAGGCTTTCGGCCCAGGCCAGGGCCTGCAGATGCGCCCAGTTGACCTGCCGGTTGGTGAGGTGCAATTCCTGCGCGAGGCGCGCGAAGGCTTCCTCGTCGCCGCTTTCGCAGGCTTTGGTGAGTTCGAGCAAAGGCGCGAACACCCCTTTGCCGTGCAGTAGCGCGTCGGTCACGGAATCCGGCAAGGCCACTGATTCCAGGGCTTTTGCCAGCGGCATGCCGAGCATGACGTCGAGCAGCGAAAACACGCCCACGACAAAGGCGTTGTCGCATTCCTCGGGGGGCAGCAGTTCGGCGGCCAGCAGCTCCATGAGCCGGCCGCGCACCACGGCGGTGGTGCCCACGACGGGCGGCGGCCCGCCTGCGCGCGAGGTGGTCAAGAGCAGCGCTGCCCAGCGGAACAGCTTCTTGAGGCCGAGGATCATCACCGCGTGTCGAAACGAGGTGACTTCGCACGACAGTCCGAACCCCGAGGAGTTGATGAAGCGCAGCAGATTGAAGGACAGGGCCGGGTCGCGCTTGAGGAGTTCTTCGATCTCTGTCGTGCTGGCTTGCTTGCGCACCAGATTGATGAGCTGGATGGTGGTGGCTTGCGAGGGCCTGGCGATGGTGGCCGGCACCAACACAGGGTGCGCGAACCAGAACCCCTGGAACAGCGTCACGCCGAGGTCGGCCATGCGCTGGAATTGCTCTGCGGTTTCGACTTTTTCGGCAATGAGCGTGGCCTGGCTGTGCGCACGTGCGAATTGCACCAGCGGTGCGGCGAGTTCGGGCTTGAAGGCTTGCATGTCGAGCTTGATGAAGCTCGCCAGCGGCAACCAGCTGGCGTAGGCACGGCGCAGCACCTGTTGGTCGAAAGCGAGGCGAAAGCCGCGCTGGCGCAAGGCTTGCAGCGCAGAACCACGCCCTTCAATGTCCTCGGCCGAGGCGTCGGCCGCGAGCGGCGGCACCTCTAGCACCACTTTTTCGGGATGGATGAGTTCCAGATGGCCGCCGGCCAGGCTCTCGTGTGTGCAATTGATGAACACCGTTTTTTTGCCGACCAGCGCTTCGGTGCCGGCATTGGACAGTGCGGTGAACAGCAAGGCCGCGTCGCTGGCGGCCGTATGGTGGTCCGAGGCCGTGGTGCGGTCGAACAGCTCGTAGCCATAGACGGCACGCTGTGCATCGACGATGGGCTGGCGCGCGATGATGACCCGATTCGTGGCTTCGGTGGCTTCCGCGGAAGCGGCGTGCTCTGTGGTGGCAGCGTTGGCGCTTGCAGTGTCTATGGTGTGGGGGCTGGACATGGCGTGCAAAGGGGGCCTGGAATGCGGCATTCTATGGCCCATGCCAAGACTTGTGATCAGGTGTTACTGCTCACTGAACTGGTCGGCCCAGGCCAATGCCTGCAGGTGCGCGAGGTTGATCTGCGGACTCGTCAGGCGCAGGTTGTGCGCGGCGCGGTCGAAGGCGGCATCGTCGTTCATCTCGCAGGCTTCGGCCAAGGTCAGCAAGTCACCCAGAGTGCCCTCGTGCCGCAGCAACGCGGCCACGACGGCGGCGGGGAGATTCAGCAGGCCCAGGGCAGCTTCCATGGGCATGCCCAGCATCACGTCGAGCAAAGAGAAAATCCCAGTGACGAAGGCCTGGTCGGCTTCTTCCTGGGAAAAAATTTCCAATGCCAGCAGTTCCATGAGCCTGCCGCGCACCACTGCGGTGTGGGCGAGTGGTGAGGGCGTCCCGCTCGCGCGTGTGGCCGTGAGCAGCAGAGCAGCCCAACGAAACAGCTTTTTGAGGCCCAGCAGCAACACCGCCTGGCGCAGCGAGGTGATTTCTTGCTGCAGGCCAAAGCCGGCCGAGTTGATCAGGCGCAGCAGGTTGAAGGCCAGGCTCGGGTCTTTTTTGAGCACCTCTTCGATCTCTTCCGTGCTGGCTTGCTGGCGCACCTTGTTGATGAGTTCGATGGTACTGGCCTGGGCAGGGGTGAGCACGCGTGCCTCTATGACCGCCGGGCGCGCGAACCAATAGCCCTGGAAGAGCGCAATGCCCTGGCTTGCAGCAAACTCGTACTGCTGCGCGGTTTCGACTTTTTCAGCGATCAATTCGGCCTTGGAGTGCCGCCCGGCATAGCGCACGAGCACGGCCAGTTGGTCGGGGGCGAGCACGGACAGGTCGAGCTTGATGTAATCGGCCAGCGGCAGCCAAGGCGCGTAGGCCGATTCGAGCACCGTGTGGTTGAAAGCTAGGTGAAAGCCGCGTTCGCGCAAGGCACTCAGAATGGGCAGGCGGGCGTTCACCTCGTCGATGGCGGTGTGGCCCAGGGGTGGAATCTCGAGCACCACCTTGTCCGGGTTCAACAGCTCCAGATGTCCCCCCGCCAGGGTTTCGTGCGTGCAGTTGATGAAGATGAGCTTGTTGCCCAGCAACTCCTCGGCGCCCGTGTGCGACAAGGCCGTGAAAACGAGAATCACGTCGCTTGCCGCCGTGTGTTCGCCGCTCGAGCGCGCGCGGTTGAACAGCTCATGGCCAATCACCGTCTGCTGGGTATTCACGATGGCCTGGCGTGCGATCATGGTGATGGCGAAGGGCCCTTGGGCAGACGCTGCAGTGGCTGTGCCTGGTGCGGCTTGGGTGGACATGGGCCTAGGGTCGAGCAGGGGTTTGCCGCATTTTAGGGTTCCGGCGAGGTAGGTTTTGCCGTCGTAAGTGTTGCAATGTGTGTAGCAGAACATTCCATGGCGCCGCGCCGCGTGGGCCCCTTTCGGTCCCTCGGGGTCTTGCGGCGCGCGCAATGTCTCAATGGCTTTGCAGCGCCTTGACCACAGCGTCGCCCATTTCGCGCGTGCCTACGCGCGTCGTGCCTTCGCTCCAGATGTCGGCGGTGCGCAGGCCCTGGGCCAGCACTTGCTTGACGGCAGCTTCGATGCGCTCGGCGGCGGCCGGCTGTGCTAGCGAAAAGCGCAGCATCATGGCCGCGCTCAGGATGGTGGCGAGCGGGTTCGCGATGCCTTTGCCCGCGATGTCGGGCGCGCTGCCGTGGCTGGGCTCGTACAGGCCCTGGCCTTTTTCGTTGAGCGAGGCCGAGGGCAGCATGCCGATCGAGCCCGTGAGCATGGAGGCCTCGTCGCTCAGGATGTCGCCAAACATGTTGCCGGTGACGAGCACGTCGAAGTTTTTCGGCGCTTTGACGAGTTGCATCGCGGCGTTGTCCACGTACATGTGCTCGAGCGCGACGTCAGGGTAGTCTCGGTGCACTTCGGTGACCACGTCTTTCCAGAACTGGAAGGTTTCGAGCACGTTGGCTTTGTCCACGCTCGTGACCTTTTTGCCACGCTTGCGCGCGGCCTCGAAGGCTACGCGGGCGATGCGCTCGATCTCAGGGCGGGTGTAGCGCATGGTGTCGAAGGCTTCCTCGGCGCCCGCAAAGGCGCCGTCGGGTGCGCTGCGGCGCCCGCGCGGCTGGCCAAAATAGATGTCACCCGTGAGCTCGCGGATGATGAGGATGTCCAGCCCTGCGACGAGCTCGGGCTTGAGGCTGGAGGCACCCACGAGCTGCTCGTAGCAGATCGCGGGGCGAAAGTTGGCGAACAGCCCCAGGTGCTTGCGCAGGCCCAGGATGGCCTGCTCGGGGCGCAGGTGGCGCTCGAGCTTGTCGTATTTCCAGTCGCCCACGGCGCCGAACAGGATGGCATCGGCCTGCTGCGCGAGCCGCAGCGTGGCCTCGGGCAGCGGATGGCCCGCGGCCTCGTAGGCGGCGCCGCCGACGGGGGCCGTCTCCATTTCGAAGCGCAGGCCCAGCGCCTGCAGGACTTTGACCGCTTCGGCCATGATTTCGGGGCCTATGCCGTCGCCGGGGAGGATCGCGATTTTCATGAAAATACTTCTTTATTCATAGCTGCTAGCGCTTGATGTATCTGCGCTAGAGGCCATTTTTGTTGCTAATTCAGGCGAGCAGCGTGTGTGCGAGCCAGGGCTTGGTGGCCAGGCGCCGCGCCTCGTAGGCGCGGATCTTGTCGGCGTGGCGCAGCGTGAGGCCGATGTCGTCGAGGCCATTGAGCAGACAGTATTTGCGAAAGGCGTTGACTTCGAACGGGATTTCTTCGCCTTGCGGGCACACGACGACCTGGCGCGGCAGGTCGATGGTGAGCTCGTAGCCGGGAAAGGCCGCCACCTCGGCGAAGAGCCGATCGACGATGCCCTCTGGCAGAGCGATGGGCAGCAGGCCGTTCTTGAAGCAGTTGTTGAAGAAGATGTCGGCAAAACTCGGCGCGATCAGCGCGCGAAAGCCGTATTGCTCGAGCGCCCAGGGTGCGTGCTCACGGCTCGATCCGCAGCCGAAATTTTTGCGTGCGAGCAGGATGGACGCGCCCTGGTAGCGCGGCTGGTTGAGCACGAAGTCGGGGTTGGGCTTGCGACTGGCCGGATCCATGCCAGGCTCGCCGTGGTCGAGGTAGCGCCATTCGTCGAACAGATTGGGTCCGAACCCCGTTTTCTTGATCGACTTGAGGAACTGCTTGGGGATGATGGCGTCGGTATCGACGTTTTCGCGGTCCAGCGGGGCGACGAGGCCCTGGTGCACGGTGAATTTTTGCATGGCGGTGTCTCTGGGGCTTGGAGCCGGGTTTTTACTTGGCGGCGCGCTCGATGGCGCTGCCGGCTTTCTGCACGTCCTGCCCCATGCCTTGCACGGTGTTGCAGCCGCAGAGCAGGGCGCCCAGCACAAACGTGAAAAGGGTCACGGTGGTTTTTTTCATGGTGAGAGCCTCAAGCGAATTGGCGAACATCGACGAAATGGCCATGGATGGCCGCGGCTGCGGCCATCGCGGGGCTCACGAGGTGCGTGCGCCCACCCGCGCCCTGGCGGCCTTCGAAGTTGCGGTTGCTGGTGCTTGCGCAGCGCTCGCCGGGTTCGAGCCGGTCGGCGTTCATGGCCAGGCACATGGAGCAGCCAGGTTCGCGCCACTCGAAGCCGGCGGCGCGGAAGATTTCGTGCAGGCCCTCGCGTTCGGCCTGCTCCTTGACCAGGCCCGAGCCCGGCACGACCATTGCGAGTTTGACGTTTTTCGCGACTTTCTGCCCCAGCTTTTTGACCACCGCGGCGGCGGCGCGCAGGTCTTCGATGCGGCTGTTGGTGCACGAGCCGATGAAGACCTTGTCGATGTGGATGTCGGCGATGGGCTTGCCGGGCGTGAGGCCCATGTAGGTCAAGGCGCGCTCGATCGCGTTGCGCTGGCTGGCGTCTTTTTCCTTGTCGGGGTCGGGCACGCGCGCGTCGATGCCGAGCACCATTTCGGGGCTCGTGCCCCAGGTGACCTGCGGCACGATACTGCCCGCGTCGAGTTCGACCACGCGGTCGAACTGCGCGTCGGGGTCGGAATGCAGCGTGCGCCAGTAGGCCACGGCCTGCTCCCATTCGGCACCCGTGGGCGCGAGCGGGCGGCCTTTGACGTACTCGATGGTTTTGTCATCCACGGCCACGAGCCCCGCGCGCGCGCCGGCTTCGATCGCCATGTTGCACACGGTCATGCGCCCTTCCATGCTGAGCGCGCGGATGGCCGAACCGGCGAACTCCATCGTGTAGCCCGTGCCGCCCGCGGTGCCGATCTTGCCGATGATGGCGAGCACGATGTCCTTGGCACCGACGCCGCGCGCAAGCTGGCCCTCGACCCGGACGAGCATGTTTTTGGCCTTTTTGGCCAGCAGCGTCTGCGTGGCGAGCACGTGCTCGACCTCCGAGGTGCCTATGCCGTGCGCCAGCGCGCCAAAGGCGCCGTGCGTGCTCGTGTGGCTGTCGCCGCAGACCACGGTCATGCCTGGCAGCGTGGCACCTTGCTCAGGGCCCATCACGTGCACGATGCCCTGGCCCTTGGACATGAAGGGGAAGAACGCCGCCGCGCCGAACTCGGCGATGTTGGCGTCGAGCGTGGTGATCTGCTCCTTGCTGATCGGGTCGGCAATGCCGTCGTAGCCCAGCTCCCAGCCCATGGTCGGGGTGTTGTGGTCGGCGGTGGCGACGACCGAGCTCACGCGCCAGACCTTGCGGCCGGCCTGGCGCAGCCCTTCGAAGGCCTGCGGGCTGGTGACCTCGTGCACCAGGTGCCGGTCGATGTAGAGCAGGGCGGTGCCGTCTTCCTCGGTGTCTATGACGTGTTCGTCCCAGATTTTGTCGTAGAGGGTGCGTCCCATGGGTGGTTCTCGAGTAGGTCTTGGTGTGGGGAAAAAGCGATTTTAGGATGCAGGGCGCGCAGCCGTGTGCGCACCGCGCAGTATGGGCGCTGCCGCTCAGGCCGGGCAGGTGCTGGCGTGTTCGGGCACGGCGACGCGCCAGCGCAACTCGTGGGCGATGCGCTCGCGCAGCGCGTCTGCAGCGCGCGGCTCGCCGTGCACCACGTACACCTGCTGGGGCGCGTGCTCCATGCTGCGCAGCCAGGCCAGGGTCTGGTTGGCGTCCGAGTGCGCGGAGGCGGAACTGAGCGTGACCACTTCGGCGCGGATGTCCACCTCCTGGCCAAAGATGCGGATGCGCTTTTCGCCGTCTGCGATGCGCGCGCCGCGCGTGCCCGGCGCCTGGTGGCCCGTGATGATGATCATGTTGCGATGGTCGCCCGCGTACAGTGCCAGGTGGTGCAGCACGCGTCCGCCCGTGGCCATGCCGCTGGCCGACAGGATCACCATGGGGCCGTGGCGGCGTGCAAGGGCCTTGGATTCGTCGGTGGTCTGCACCATGGTGGCCTCGCGCGAGAGCGCCTGCGACTGGCGCATGTTCAGGCGATGCGTGCCCAGGTGCTTTTCGAACAGCCCCGTGGTGCTGACGGCCATGGGGCTGTCGAGGAAGACGGGCAGCGATGCAGGGATGGCTTTGCGTGCCTTGAGCATGTGGATCGCATGCAGCACGGTCTGCGCCCGGCCCACGGCGAATACCGGCACCACGGCCACGCCGCCACGCTCGGCGAGCCGCTGCAGCGCCGGGCCGAGCTCCTGCAGGATGTCGGTGGGCGGGTGTTCGCGGTCGCCGTAGGTGGATTCGACGAGCACGGTGTCGGCCTGCGGGGGCGCTTCGGGGGCGTTCATGATCAGGTCGTCCGGGCGGCCGAGGTCGCCCGAGAACAAAATGCGCCGCCCGCCGACTTCGAGCAGCACGCTGGCTGCGCCCAGGATGTGGCCTGCCGGCATGAAGCGCACACGCCAGCCGGAAATCGGCTCGAACGGGTGATGGAAAGCGTGGGCACGAAATTGCTTCAGGCAGCGCTGCGCGTCGAGTTGGGTGTAGAGCGGCAGCGCGGGCGTGTGTTCGCTCAGGTGGTGGCGGTTCAAAAACGCGGCGTCTTCTTCCTGCAGATGGCCGCTGTCGGGCAGCAAGATGGCGCACAGGTCGCGCGTGCCCGTGGTGCTGTGCACGGCGCCGTGGTAGCCGTCACGCGCGAGCAGCGGCAGGTAGCCGCTGTGGTCCAGGTGCGCGTGCGTCAGTACCACGGCGTCGATTTCGGCGGGCGCGACGGGCAAGGGCTGCCAGTTGCGCAGGCGCAGCTGCTTGTAGCCCTGGAACAGGCCGCAATCGACGAGCAGACGGCGCCCGTGATAGTGCACGAGGTATTTGGAGCCGGTGACCGTGGCCGCGCCACCGAGAAAGCTGATGTTGACCGTCATGCGAGTGAGTCCTTTCGATCCCGATGGTAACGAGCGCGGAAACCTGCGCGGGCACGCCGTAGCGTGCTGCCCGGCAATGGCTCAACTGAACCAGTTCTTCAGCCGTTCGGTCCAGCTTTGCGTGCTGGGGGAATGGCGGTGCCCGCCTTTCTTGAGCGACTCGTCGAGCTCGCGCAGCAGCTTGCGCTGGTGCTCGGTGAGGCGCACGGGGGTTTCGACGCTGATGTGGCAATACAGGTCGCCGGCGTGGCTGGAACGTATGCCCTTGATGCCCTTGCCGCGCAGGCGGAACTGCTTGCCTGCCTGCGTGCCTTCGGGGATGTCGATCACGGCCTTGCCGTCGAGCGTGGGCACCTCGATTTCGCCGCCCAGCGCCGCGGTGATGAAGCTCACAGGCACCTGGCAGTGCAGGTCGTCACCGTCGCGCTCGAAGATCTCGTGCTTTTTGATGCGGATTTCGATGTAGAGGTCGCCCGGTGGGCCGCCGTTGACGCCCGGCTCGCCGTTGCCGGTGCTGCGTATGCGCATGCCGTCGTCTATGCCCGCAGGAATTTTCACTTCGAGCGTTTTTTGCTTCTTCACGCGGCCTTGGCCGTGGCAGCTCGGGCAGGGCTCGGGGATGATCTTGCCCGAGCCGCGGCAGTGCGGGCAGGTCTGCTGTACGCTGAAAAAGCCTTGGCGCATCTGCACCGTGCCGCTGCCGCCGCAGGTGCTGCAGGTCTTGGCGCTGGTGCCGGGCTTGGCGCCGCTACCGTGGCAGGTGTCGCAGCCCTCCCATGCGGGGATGCGGATTTGCGCGTCCTTGCCACGGGCGGCTTCTTCGAGTGTGATCTCGAGCGCATAGCTCAGATCGCTGCCGCGATAGACCTGGCGCCCGCCGCCGGGGCGCCGGCTCTGGCCGAAGATGTCGCCGAAGATGTCGCCGAAGGCCTCGGCGAAGCCACCGAAGCCGTCCCCGCCGCCGCCGGGCCCGCGCATGTTCGGATCGACGCCGGCGTGGCCGTACTGGTCGTAGGCCGCGCGCTTTTGCGGGTCGGACAGCATCTCGTAGGCCTCTTTGGCCTCTTTGAACTTTTCTTCGGCAGCCTTGCCGGCATCCCCCTGGTTGCGGTCGGGGTGGTGCTTCATCGCCAACTTGCGATAGGCTTTCTTGATCTCGTCGTCGGAGGCGTTTTTGGGAACGCCCAAGACTTCGTAATAGTCTCTTTTGGACATGTTTCAGGGCCGGGGTGGAACATGGAAACGCCGCGCCCAGACTCTTGCAAAGCCTGGGCGCGGCGGTGGAGCGTTAGTCAAGGCGCGGCGTGCGCTCAGTCTTTCTTGACTTCTTTCACTTCTGCGTCAACCACGTCATCGTCTGCATGGGCAGAAGACGATGCGCCCGCCGCCGTGCCGCCGCCCGCTTGCGCGCCTCCTGCGGCCTGCGCCGCCTGGGCATCGGCGTACATTTTCTCGCCGAGCTTCTGGCTTGCGCTCATCAGGGCTGCCGTCTTGGCCGTGATGGTGTCCTTGTCGTCACCCTTGATGGCGTCTTCGAGCTCCTTGATCGCAGCCGTGATCTTGTCCTTCTCGGCGGCGTCGAGCTTGTCGCCATGCTCGGCCAGGCTCTTGTTGACGCTGTGGATCGCGGCATCGGCCTCGTTGCGTGCCTGCACCAGTTCGACCTTGCGCTTGTCCTCGGCGGCGTTGAGCTCGGCGTCCTTGACCATTTTCTGGATCTCGTCTTCCGATAGACCCGAGTTGGCCTTGATGGTGATCTTGTTTTCCTTGCCGGTGCCCTTGTCCTTGGCGCTCACGTGCAGGATGCCGTTGGCGTCGATGTCGAAGGTCACCTCGATCTGCGGCAGGCCACGCGGCGACGGCGCGATGCCCTCGAGGTTGAACTCGCCCAGCAGCTTATTGCCGCTCGCAAGCTCGCGCTCACCCTGATAGACCTTGATGGTCACAGCAGGCTGGTTGTCCTCGGCCGTGGAGAAGGTCTGCGCGAACTTGGTCGGGATGGTCGTGTTCTTCGCGATCATCTTGGTCATGACGCCGCCCAGGGTCTCTATGCCCAGCGACAGCGGCGTCACGTCGAGCAGCAGCACGTCCTTGCGCTCGCCCGAGAGCACCTGGCCCTGGATGGCCGCGCCCACGGCCACGGCTTCGTCAGGGTTCACGTCCTTGCGCGGCTCCTTGCCAAAGAACTCCTTGACCTTTTCCTGCACCTTGGGCATGCGCGTCATGCCGCCCACCAGGATCACGTCATCGATGTCGGACACCGACACGCCGGCATCCTTGATCGCGATGCGGCAGGGTTCGATGGTGCGCTGGATCAACTCCTCGACCAGGCTCTCGAGCTTGGCGCGCGTGAGCTTGATGTTGAGGTGCTTGGGGCCAGAGGCATCGGCCGTGATGTAGGGCAGGTTGATGTCGGTCTGGGTCGAGTTCGACAGCTCGATCTTGGCCTTTTCGGCGGCTTCCTTGAGGCGCTGCAGCGCCAGCACGTCCTTGCTCAGGTCAACGCCTTGTTCTTTCTTGAACTCGGTGATGATGTAGTCGATGATGCGCTGGTCGAAGTCTTCGCCACCAAGGAAGGTGTCGCCATTCGTGGAGAGCACTTCGAACTGCTTTTCGCCTTCGACGTCGGCAATTTCGATGATGGAGATGTCAAACGTGCCGCCGCCCAGGTCATACACGGCGATCTTGCGGTCGCCCTTGCTCGTTTTGTCTAGGCCGAAAGCCAGCGCCGCCGCCGTAGGCTCGTTGATGATGCGCTTGACTTCGAGCCCGGCGATGCGGCCAGCGTCCTTGGTGGCCTGGCGCTGCGCGTCGTTGAAGTAGGCCGGCACGGTGATCACGGCCTCGGTCACGGTCTCGCCCAGGTAGTCCTCGGCGGTTTTCTTCATCTTGCGCAGCACTTCGGCGCTGATTTGCTGCGGCGCCAGTTTTTGTCCGCGCACCTCGACCCAGGCGTCGCCGTTGTCGGCCTTGACGATCTTGTAGGGCATCAGGTGGATGTCCTTTTGCACTTCTTTTTCGTCGAATTTGCGGCCGATCAGGCGCTTGACGGCGTAGATCGTGTTTTTCGGGTTGGTGACCGCCTGGCGTTTGGCCGACGCGCCCACGAGGATTTCGCCGTCTTCCTGATAGGCCACGATGGACGGCGTGGTGCGCGCGCCTTCGCTGTTTTCGATCACGCGCGGGGTGTTGCCCTCCATCACGGCCACGCAGCTGTTGGTCGTGCCGAGGTCAATGCCGATGATTCTTCCCATGATGTAATTCTCCTTTTGGATGCTGAGGAATGCTTGCTGTGTAACTTGTGGATCGGCGCCTGTGCTTCAAGGCAAAAGGGCAGATTTATTTCAGGACTTCAGCCCAATGGCCGATGCACTGCGGTCACTGCTTGGGCGCCGCCACGGTCACGAGCGCGGGGCGCAGCACGCGGTCGGCGATCAGGTAGCCTTTTTGCAGCACGGTAACGACGGTGTTGGGTTCCTGCTCGGCGCTCACCATGCTGATGGCCTGGTGGCGGTGCGGGTCGAACTTTTCGCCTGCAGCAGGCTGGATGGCGAGCACCTTGTTG
>CAVPUD010000019.1:0-4064 GCA_963708545.1 uncultured beta proteobacterium
TTATGTCCTCTACTCGTTCAGTTGCGTATTACTGCTTACGGCGGATTTCTGGATGATTTTCATGAACGAACGGCCTTCAAGGGAAAGCAGCCGGCAAAAGCGCCGAAAACCTATAATTTGACCATAGATCGGCGATCGGATCGGTGGATTTTTGACGCTTCGCCAATCCCTGCCACTTTCCGCATTTCGCTGAACCGCCCCACTTTGGCGCCCCCCCTCGCGCACCCATGCGCACCCACGAACTGCCCATGAAATTCGCGCCCGAACGCTCCGAAGCGCAGACCATCCGCGGCTACGGCCCCGGCTGGATCGCCGTCGAGACAGAAAAAATCACCCACAGCGTCATCCTCGCCTCGGACGGTCTGCGCCTGGCCTGGAACTGCGCGCGCTTTGAAGACCTCAGCCCGGCCCACTTTGCCGCCCTCGCGGAGCAACTCGCGCCAGCACCAGCAGCGCAGGCCGCCGGGCGCCCCGTCGAAGTGCTGCTGCTGGGCAGCGGCAGTCGCCACCGCTTCGTCCCGGCAGCCTGGCTGCAGCCGCTCGTTGCCATGGGCCTGGCGCTGGAAGCCATGGACACGGCCGCCGCCTGCCGCACCTACAACGTACTCGCCCACGAGGGGCGCCGGGTGGTCGCGGCGCTGGTGCTCGAAGCGCCTGCTGCGTGACGAAAGCCGATCCCCCATGTTTCCTTCACACGAGCCACGGCCCGTCGCTCGGCGAAAGCTTTGTGCAAAAACACCGCCGGCACAGATATTGCGCCCGCGCTGGGAAGACCTACAATTGCGCCGTCTGCGGTGCTGTCGGGCCTTATATTTCCTTGAACCAATGCTCATTGAGCTCGGGCTTGGTACATTGCCTGGCTAGCGTGATCGTCTCGCGTCAGATGAACCCAAAGTCAGGTTGCCCTCGCCCCCCTGAACCCCCGGTTCAGGATGCCGGTCCGGTGGCATTTGCAGACACCTTTTCATCGCAGCTGGGATGGCACCGCAAAGCGCTCTCGCCTCCCTATCCATGCATCTTCCCCTCTCGCTGATCCTCGAACTGTGCGCCCTCGGCTTGGCCGCAGGGTTCCTCGCCGGCCTGCTTGGCATAGGCGGCGGCATGCTGCTCGTGCCCATGCTGACCTATCTGCTGGGGCGCCAGCAGGTCAGCCCGGATCTGGCCGTCAAGATGGCCATCGCCACCTCCATGGCGACCATCGTGTTCACCTCGCTGTCCAGCGTGCGTGCGCACCAGCGGCACGGCGCCGTGCGCTGGGACATCGTGCTGCGGCTCGCACCCGGCATCGCTTTGGGGGGCCTGCTCGCGAGTCTAGGCGCGTTCAGCCTGCTCAAAGGCACATGGCTGGCCATTCTTTTCAGCCTGTTTGTGGGTTTCTCCGCAATGCGCATGTGGGCGGACAGAAAACCTTCGCCAACCCGGCAAATGCCGCATGCGGCCGGGCAACTCGTGGCGGGGAGCGTGATTGGTTTCCTGTCCGGGCTGGTCGGCGCCGGCGGCGGCTTCGTGAGCGTGCCCTTCATGGTCTGGTGCAACGTCGCCATCCACAGCGCCGTGGCCACCAGCGCCGCCCTGGGCTTTCCGATTGCGATCGTGAACGTCCTGGGCTACGTGCTCAGCGGCCTGTCCGTCGCCGGCCGGCCGGTCCTGTCGTTCGGCTATATCTGGCTGCCTGCGCTCGTCTTCGTCGCAGTCTGCAGCGTGCTCACAGCCCCTTTGGGCGCGCGCGCAGCCCACAAACTGCCTGTGATGCAACTCAAGCGCATCTTCGCCAGCCTGCTCCTGGGGCTTGCGGCCTACATGCTCTGGAAGGGTTTGGCCGCGGCCTGAAGCCGCGGCGAACGATGGCGCTGGCTGCGCCAGATGCCTGTGCGAGTCAGCGCAACGGATCGGCAAGCGCATCCTGTGTCGCAACGCCAGGGTGCGCAAACTTTTGCCAGAACTCCGTCGGCGGTAACGCCGGTGCGCACAGAAAACCCTGGAAATGACCGCAGTGCAAGCGCTGCAATGCAGTCCGCTGGGCGGCCGTTTCCACCCCTTCCGCCACCACTTCGATATGCAGGGCCCGCCCCATGCCCACGATGGCCCGCACGATCGCCAGGTCACCCTCGTCGTCTGGCAGGCCGCGAATGAAGGACTGGTCGATCTTGAGTTTATGGATCGGCAACTTTTTGAGGTAAGCGAGGTTGGAATAGCCCGTGCCGAAGTCGTCGATCGCCAGACTGACGCCCAAACCGGCCAGCTGCCGCAGGCGCTCCTCCATCTCCAGCGCATCCTGCAGCATGATGGATTCGGTGAGCTCGATTTCCAGCAGCGACGGCGGAAGTTGGTGCACGGCGAGCAGGCGTGTGACGCGCTCGACGAAATCGGGCTGGCGAAACTCCAGCGTCGAAACATTGACGGAAATGACGAGCGGATGCCCCGCATGCATCCATTTGGCCGCCTCGCGCACTGCCTGCTCCATGACCCAGGCACCCAGCGCGATGATGAAGCCAGATTCTTCAGCCAAAGGGATGAAAAGACCGGGCGACACCGTCCCGAGCTCAGGGTCCGTCCAGCGCAGCAAGGCCTCGGCCCCCGTGATGCCACCGGTCGCCAGGCTCACCTGAGGCTGGTAATACACGGCAAACCGCTGCGCAGCGAGCGCCTGACGCATCGCGTGCTCCAGTTTCATGCGCGACAGCAGATGCGCGTTCATCTGTGGCTGATAGAAGCTGTAGTTGCCACGCCCTCGGTCTTTGACGCGGTACATCGCGGTATCAGCCTGCTTGATGAGCTCGTCCAGCGTGGCGCCGTCCTGTGGATACAGCGCGATGCCCATGCTGCACATCACAGAAAAACCCATGCCGTCGAGCTCATAGGGGCGCAACATGCTTTCCAGGATACGGCGCACCACGCCTTCTGCCGCAATCGCATCGGCTTCGTGCAGGTAGAGCACGAATTCATCCCCCCCAAGGCGACACAGCATATCGGTCTGGCGCAGACAAGAAGCCAGGCGCTTGGCCACCAGTTGCAACACCCTGTCGCCAAAAGAGTGGCCCAGGGAATCGTTCACTATCTTAAATCGGTCCAGATCGAGGAAAACGATGGCAAAGCCCAGCGCCTTTTCAGAGGCTTCCTGGATCGCCGCATCCACGCGCTGCGCAAACTGCAGGTAGTTGGGCAGCCCCGTCAGCACATCGGTGTAGGCGAGCTCCTGAATGCGCTGCCGGTCGGCCTGCTGCTGCGTGATGTCGCGAAACGAATAGACCCACCCTGCGAGTTCGCCGCGCTGCAGCTGCGGCACCACCAAGCGCTCGACCACGACGCCATGGCGCAAGTGCAAAATGTCGCAGGCTTGCGCCTCTGGTTGCTTGGCCAACTCGGCAAGCCGCCGTTTATAGGCCTTCTTGTCGACGACTTGGGCCACCATGTGCGCATACACCGCCTGGTCATCGCGCTCCACCAACAGGCGCTCGGGAATGCCCCAGATTTGTGCCATACGCCGATTGAAAGCGCGTATGCGGCCCTGCAGGTCGCACACCAAAATTCCTTCTGCGGCCGAATCTAGTGTGGCACGCAGTTCGGCCAACAAGGCTTCCAGCTCGCGTTCGGTATTTTCCTGATCCGTACGGTCAAGCATGCTCAGCACAAAATAGCCGCTGCCGTCGAGGGCCTGCAGCGCTGCTACCCGGCGCGCCACGGCCACCCACGCGCCATCGCCATGCAGCACGTGGGTATAGGAGTCGATTCCCCGTGCGATTTCTTCCGTGGTACCGCCCCAGAATGCCTGATCCTCCGGCGTGACGGCCAGACGCAGAACTGACATTCCCTGCATTGCGTCACATGACAGACCCAGCAGCCGCGCGGCCGCTTCGTTCGACTGCACAATGCACAGGGACTTTGCATCGACGAGCCAGACGGCCTCTTGCAAACTATCGAGCCAGGATTTTTGCACCTGCAGGGTCATTGCATGGCCTCCTCTTGTCCTTCTACCTCCTTCAGTGCTACCGCACGCTCAAAAAAGTAGCAAATTTTTTTGCGCGGCGACAGGTAGTCCAATGCTTCCCGCGGGAGTTGGCTCG
>CAVPUD010000020.1:0-6973 GCA_963708545.1 uncultured beta proteobacterium
CTAACCCCGATTTGCGTAAGTCGTGAACCTCAATCCGCGATGCATATCTGCGTCTGCTCGCCCAGCCCTGCGCCGCCCAGGCGCATCACGTCGCCGGGCTTGAGAAACCACGGCGTGGGCTTTTGCCCCAGGCCCACGCCGTGGGGCGTGCCCGTGAGCACGATGTCGCCGGGTTCGAGCGACATGAACTGGCTGATGTAAGCCAGCACTGTAGGCACGTCGAAGATGAAGTTGCGCGTGTTGCCGTCCTGCACGCGCTGGCCGTTGACCTCGAGCCACAGGCCGATCGCGTGCGGGTCGGGCAACTCGTCGGTGGTCACGAGCCACGGGCCTATCGGGGCAAAGCTGTCGTAGCTCTTGCCCTTGTCCCACTGGCCGCCGCGCTCGCTCTGGTAGGCGCGCTCGGACACGTCGTTGGCAAGCACGTAGCCGGCCACGTGCTGCAGTGCGGTGTCTTTGCGCACGTGGCTCGCGCGGGTGCCTATGACCACGCCGAGCTCCACCTCCCAGTCGGTCTTTTGCGCGCCGGGCGGGATGCGCACCGGGTCGTTCGGTCCGCTCAGTGCGGTGATGGCCTTCATGAACAGCACGGGCTCGGCCGGAATGGGCATGCCGGCCTCCTTGGCGTGGTCGGCGTAGTTCAGGCCCACGCAGACGATCTTGCCCACGCCGCCCACGGGACAGCCCAGGCGCGGCTCGCCATCCACGGGCGGCAGGCGGCTTGCGTCGAGCGCGGCCAGGGCCGCGAGCGTGCGCGCGCCGAGCTGCGCCGGCCCCAGGTCTGGCAGCAGCATGGACAAGTCGCGCAGCACGCCTTGCGCATCGACCAAGCCCGGGCGCTCGGCGCCGGGCGGGCCGTAACGGATCAGCTTCATCGTTCGGTCTCCTCCAGATGCAGTGCGCCGTGACCATGGCCGTCACGGCGCGCAAAAACCACGGCACAAAACCGGCCGCCGCTGCAGCTTACCATTCATGCGCGGTTGCTGGCCGAAGGCCGCCGTTAGTATATTTTTGATAGCTTATTGTGCTTGATAGCTCTTGGCAAACGGCTAATTTAATTCCGAATCCATGCACCCCAACTCACCCTCCGTGCAAGCGCCGATGCAAGCGCCCAAGCCAGCGCCAGACGCGGCGCCCGCGCGCCCGCGCGATCCTGCCGATCTGTTCTGGTCGTTCACCTGGCTGGCCCTGCAGGGCTTTGGCGGCGTGGTGGCCGTGGTGCAGCGCGAACTGGTCGAAAAAAAGCGCTGGCTCAGCGCCGAGGAGTTCGTCGAGAGCTGGGCCGTGGCGCAGATCATGCCCGGGCCGAACGTGGTCAACCTCGCGCTGATGGTGGGCGACCGCTACTTCGGGCTGCGTGGCGCGTTCGCGGCGATGGCAGGCATGCTGCTGTTTCCGCTGCTGCTCGTGCTGGCGCTGGCCGTGCTGTATGCGCACTTTGCCGTGCACCCCGCCGTCGCAGGCGCGCTGCGCGGCATGGGCGCGGTGTCGGCAGGGCTGATCGCGGGCACGGGGCTCAAGCTCGCGCGCAAGCTGCGCGCGCATCCGCTGGGCCCGTGGTGGTGCGGGCTGTTCGTGGCGGCCACCTTCGTCGCCATGGTCTGGCTGCATTGGCCGCTCGTCTGGCTGCTGCCCACGCTCGGCGGCCTGGCCTGCGTGCTGACCTGGCACAAGCTGCCACAAGCGCAAGCGCCGCAAGAAGAATCGGAAGCGAAAGTGTTGCCATGAGCGCCCCGCTGCTGCACCTGCAGCCCGCCGACTGGCTGCAGCTTTTCCTCTACTACGCCTCGGTGTCGCTGCTCGCCGTGGGCGGCGCGATCGGCACGGCGCCCGACATGCACCGTTTTCTGGTCGTGCGCCAAGGCTGGCTCAGCGACGCGCAGTTCAGCGCCTCGATCGCGATCGCGCAGGCCGCGCCGGGGCCCAATGTGCTGTTCATCGCCCTGCTCGGCTGGAACGTGGGGCTGAATGCGGGCGGCGCGGGCGCGCAGCGCTGGGCCCTGGCCACCTTGGGGCTGCTGCTTGCCATGCTGGGCACGCTGCTGCCCAGCACCACGCTGACCTGGCTGGCCACGCGCTGGGCGCAGCGCAATCACACGCGGCGCAGCGTGCGCGCGTTCAAGCAGGGGCTCGCGCCGGTCGTGATCGGCCTGCTGCTCGCCACGACCTGGCTGCTTGGCAGCGCGCACGGCTCCATCGCCCGCGCCTGGCCGCTGTGGCTGCTCACCGCGCTGGCCACGCTGCTCGTGTGGCGCACGCGCCTGCATCTGCTGTGGCTGCTGGGCGCGGGCGCCGTGCTCGGCGCAGTGGGCTGGGTTTGACACAAATCGGTGCACGCCGGCCGCATCTGCTGCAACAATGTGCGGCGACGATGGTGCGCCGTAGTTTTCACCACTTACCGAGGAGATCGCCATGACCACACCCCCTTTGCGCCCGCTGGGCCGCTCCGGCCTGGAGGTTTCACCGCTGTGCTTCGGCGGCAACGTGTTTGGCTGGACGGCCGACGAAGCCACCTCGTTCTCGCTGCTCGACGCCTGGGTCGATGCAGGCTTCAACTTCGTCGATACCGCAGACATGTATTCAAGCTGGGTGCCGGGCCACCAGGGCGGCGAGTCCGAGACCATCATCGGCAAGTGGCTGCGCAAAAGCGGCAAGCGCGACCGCATCGTGCTTGCCACCAAAATCGGCAAAGACATGGGCGAGGGCAAGCAAGGCCTGCGGCCCGCGTACATCCGCGCCGCCGTCGAAGAGTCGCTGCGCCGCCTGCAGACCGATTACATAGACCTGTACCAGGCGCACGAGGACGACCCCGACACGCCGCTGGGCGAAACGCTCGAAGCCTTTGCCGCGCTGATCAAGGAGGGCAAGGTGCGCGCGATCGGCGCCTCGAACTACAGCGCGCCGCGCTTTGCCGAGGCGCTCGAAACCAGCGTCGCGCTGGGCCTGCCGCGCTACGAAAGCCTGCAGCCGCTCTACAACCTTTACGACCGCGCGGTGTTCGAAGATGCGCTGCGCCCGATCTGCCTGGACCATGAAATCGGCGTGATCAACTACTACGCGCTCGCCTCGGGTTTTCTGAGCGGCAAGTACCGCAGCGCCGAAGACGCCGGCAAAAGCCCGCGCGGCGCGGGCGTCGTGGCGCAGTACCTGAACCCGCGCGGCCTGCGCATCCTGGCCACGCTCGACGAAGTGGCCGAACGCTACCAAGCCACGCCCGCCCAGGTCTCGCTGGCCTGGGAGATGGCGCAGCCCGCCATCACGGCGCCGATCGTGAGCGCGACCTCGCTCGCCCAGCTGCAGGAACTGGTGGGCGCCGCGCAGTTGCAGCTCGACCCCGACGCGCTCGAAGACCTGACGCTCGACAGCGCCGAGGGCATGTGAACACAAGCCGCCGAGTGCCGCGCACACGAGGCGCTGGCGCAACTCAAACGGAGCGCTGGCGCAGCGCCTCGTACAGGCACACGCCGCTCGCGACCGAGACGTTGAGGCTCTCGACCGCGCCGCGCATGGGGATGTGCACGAGCGCGTCGCAGGTCTTGCGCGTGAGCTGGCGCATGCCCTGCCCTTCGGCTCCAAGCACCAGCGCCGTGGGGCCGCGCAGGTCGGCCTGGTAGAGCGACTGGGGCGCATCGTCGCTCGTGCCCAGCACCCGAATCGCACGTTCCTTGAGCTCGCCCAGCGTGCGCGCGAGGTTGGTGACCATGAAGTACGGCACGGTCTCGGCTGCGCCGCTCGCGACCTTGGCCACGGTGGCGTTGATGCCCACGGCGTGGTCTTTGGGCGCAATCACGGCGTGCGCGCCCGCGCCATCGGCCACGCGCAGGCAGGCGCCGAGGTTGTGCGGATCGGTCACGCCGTCGAGCACGAGCAACAGCGGCGGCTCGCCACCTGCGGCTTCGAGGCCGTCGAGCAGATCGTCGAGCGAGCGCGCCTGCGCCAGCGGCTGCACGCGCGCCGCCACGCCCTGGTGCCCCTGCGTGCCCGCGAGCCGCGCGATGCGCAGGCCATCGGCCTCGATCAGCCGCACGCCGGCAGCACGCGCACGCTCCAGAAACTGGCGCATGCGCGCATCGCGGCGCGTGGCCTCGTAATACACCTCGACGATGGACTCGGGCGCGGTCTTGAGGCGCACACCCACGGCATGGAAGCCGAACAGGACTTTAGGGCTGGACATGCGCGGATTATCGGCGGCGCAGCCTTGTCTCATCTTTGCCCTGCCTGAAAGCGTGCACAAGTGCTCTCTCGGCAATCCTGCCTCGTGATAAGATAGCAATAACTTACTCACTTTTGCAGGTGCAAGCAATGAGCTTACGCCCCCAGTATCTAACGGCCGACGAGCGGCGCGCGGCCACAGTCCAGGCAGTGGTGGACTTGGCCGCCGAGCAAAACCCCAGCGACATCACAACCACAGCCATTGCAGCGCGCATGGGGCTGACCCAGGGGGCGCTGTTTCGCCACTTCCCGACCAAGGAAGCCATCTTGCTGGCGGTGATGTCCTGGGTCACGGAACGCCTGCTGGCGCGAGTGGACAAGGCGGCAGAAGGCGCAGCGTCCCCGGTCGCAGTCCTCGAGGCGGTCTTCCTGACGCATATCGACTTCGTGACCGAGCACCCCGGCGTGCCAAGGATCATCTTCGGCGAGTTGCAGCGGCCGGGAGAGACCCCTCCCAAGCAAATGGTGCAGGCCTTGATTCGCCGCTATGGCGAGCGGCTGCGCCGCCAGATCGAAACCGGCAAGGCGCTGGGTGAACTGGATGCAGGACTGGACACGGATGCTGCCGCCACACTGTTCATTGGCACCATTCAGGGCTTGGTGATGCAGTCGCTGCTGGCGGGCGATGTGGCGCGCATCCGCCGTGACGCGCCGGGCGTGTTCGCCATCTATCGACGCGGGATAGGGAGCATCCAATGAAATTCCCCCGCTTGCAGCGCCGCACGCTTGCGCTGGCTGCGAGCATGGCGCCACTCGCCCTGTTGTTCATCTATGTCGCCCTGCGCTCGGGCCCACTGGCGCCTGTGGCAGTGACGGTGACCACCGTACAGCAGCGGACCATTGCACCCGCTTTGGCGGGCATCGGCACGGTGCAGGCACGCTACACGTACAAGATCGGCCCGACCTACGCTGGACGAATCAAGCGGCTGGACGTGCATGTGGGTGACGCGGTCAAGACGGGCCAAGTGCTGGGCGAAATGGACCCGGTGGACCTGGACGAGCGCATTGGCGCACAGCAGGCCGCGATCAAGAGCGCCCAGGCCGCCTTGCGACAAGCCGAAGCCAAGCAAACCTTCGCGCAAACGCAGGCAAGGCGCTACGAGCAACTTTGGGCCCTGCGTGGCACCAGCGAAGAAAGCACCGCCATCAAGCGGCAAGAGCTGGCGGTGGCCGATGCAGTGCTCGCAGCGGCGCGCGAGGATGCCAGCCGCATGCGCGCCGAATTACAAGCCTTGCGCGCGCAGCGCAGCAACCTCCGGCTCGTGGCACCTGCTGCCGGACTGGTGACTGCACGCCATGCGGACCCCGGCACGACCGTGGTGGCGGGCCAGGCGGTCGTGGAGCTCATCGACACTGCGAGCCTGTGGGTCGATACGCGCTTCGACCAGGTCAGCGCCGAGGGTCTGGCCGCCGGCTTGCCTGCCCGCATCGTGCTGCGCTCGCGGCGCGGCCAGACGCAGCCAGGCCGCGTGCTGCGAATCGAGCCTCAAGCCGACGTGGTGACGGAAGAAACGCTGGCCAAGATTGTCTTTGACTCGCCACTTTCACCACTGCCGCCAGTGGGGGAGCTGGCCGAGGTCACTGTGCAGCTGCCTGAACTGCCCGCCGCGGCGACGATTCCCAACGCCGCCATCCGCACGCTCGACGGCAAGCGCGGCGTATGGAAGCTCACCGACGGCAAGCTCGCATTCATGCCGATCGCCTTCGGCCGCTCGGATCTCGATGGCCTGGTGCAAGTGGAAAGGGGCCTTGCCGCCGGCGACCAGTTGGTCGTTTACAGCGAAAAGGCCCTCACCGCTAGCAGCCGAATCCATGTGGTCGATCGCCTTCCTGGGGTGGCGCCGTGATCAGCCTGGCCGGACGTGACATTCTGCATGCCTGGGGCAAATTCGTTTTCACCGGCATCGGCCTGGGGCTCTTGATTGGTGTGACGCTGACCATGGCTGGCGTGTACCGCGGCATGGTGGAGGACGGCAAGGTCTTGTTGGACAACAGCGGCGCCGACCTCTGGGTGGTGCAAAAAGACACCCTCGGTCCCTACGCCGAATCCTCCAGCATCCCCGACGATCTATGGCGCAGCCTCCGCGCCATGCCCGGCGTAGCGCAGGCAGCCAACGTCACTTATCTGACCATGCAAGTGGGCAAGGACAATGAGGACGTCAGGGCAATGGTGGTGGGCATCACCGCGGGCGAACCCGGCATTCCGGGCTGGCCGCCCTATCTCGTCGCCGGGCGCCAGATCACCCGCGGGCATTACGAGGCCGTGGCAGACCTCGCCACCGGCTTCCAGCTCGGTGACGTGCTGCGCATCCGCCGCAACCGCTACACCGTGGTCGGCCTGACGCGCCGCATGGTGTCGTCGAACGGCGACCCGATGGTGTTCATTCCCCTCAAGGACGCGCAGGAGGCCCAGTTCCTCAAGGACAATGACGCCATCCTGATGCAGCGCCGCCGCACCAGTGCCAATCCAGCATTCAACCGCCCCAACGTACCGGACCTGCTGGGCGCGGTGATCGACTCGCAAACCAGCAACAACTATGTCAACGCCGTGCTGGTACGCATCCGGCCCGAGTTCACGTCGCAGGAAGTGGCCGAACCGATCCGCCGTTGGAAGCGCCTCACGGTGTACGACCGCGCGCAGATGGCAGACATCCTGATCGGCAAGCTGATCGCCACATCGGCGCGGCAGATCGGCATGTTCTTGGCGATCCTGGCGCTGGTCAGCGCGACCATAGTGGCCTTCATCATCTACACGCTGACC
>CAVPUD010000021.1:0-3932 GCA_963708545.1 uncultured beta proteobacterium
GTGGGAGTGTCGGGGGTTTCGGTCGGTGGCACGGTGCTTCCTGAGATATGCTTTGGCGCAAGTTCAGGGAAAAGTGTAGCGTGTCCATGCACCGTAGCGCTGCGGCGGCAAGCCAGGGTCCACGGCGCCCCTTGCCGAGTGGGCTTCGGAGCCGCCGGTTCGGCGGCAAAAGTCATAAAGCTCAATGAATTGCCGCGTACATGATCTTTTCCTCCGTCGCCTCGAGGGCGGAGAATTCTTCCACGACCTTGCCCTTTTTTGCGACCAGGATGCGGTCGGACAAGGACAGAATTTCAGGCAGATAGGACGAGATCACCACTACCGCCTTGCCCGCATCTGCGAGCCGATTGATTTCGGCATGGATTTCCGCGATGGCGCCGACATCGACGCCGCGCGTAGGCTCGTCGAAGATGATGACGTCGGGCTCTTGCGCCAGCGATTTGGCGATCACCACCTTCTGCTGGTTGCCGCCCGAGAGCTCCACCACGTTCACGTTTTTGTCTATGGCGCGGATGCTCAGCATCTTCGTCCAGTATTCCCCGAGGCCGCGCTCTTCGGCGGCAGAAACCATGGGCTTGCGGTTTTTTTTCTTGGCGAGCACGCCGAGGTAGATGTTGCGTGGGATCGACATGTGGTCGAAAAAGCCCTCGAATTTTCTGTCTTCGGTGATGTAAGCGATGCCGTCGCGCACCGCGGGCGCCGGCACGCGGTAGCGCACGGGGCGACCGCGCAGGCGCACCTCGCCGCCATAGAAAAAGTCGCGTTTGATCAGCCCCGCGACGACCTTGAAGGTTTCCGTGCGCCCGGCCCCGACGAGCCCGAATACGCCCGTCACCTGCCCTGCGAACACCGACAAGGAGTTGTTTTTCACCATGGAGGCCATGCGCAGGTTTTGCACCGACAGCAGGCACTCGCCCTGCGGACGCACGCGCGTTTTGTGCACGCCGTACATGGTCTGGGACATGTCGCGCCCGACCATCGCCTGGATGATGCGTGCACGGTCGAATTTGTCCTTGTCGTCGGTGACGACGAGCTTGCCGTCGCGCAAGATGGTGATGCGGTCGGCCAGCAGCAGCGCCTCTTCGAGCGCATGCGAGATGAAGATGATGGAAACGCCGCGTTTCTTGAGCTGGAAGACCAGGTCGAAGAAGTAGCGCTTTTCTTCCGGGGTCAGCGTCGCCGTGGGCTCGTCGAAGATGATGATCCGCGCGTTGTTGAGCACGGCGCGGGCGATCTCCACCATCTGCTTTTGCGCTGCGCCCAGCATGCCGACCAGCGCCGTGGGGTTGACGTCAAAATTGAGCGACTGCAGGAATTGTTGCGCGGCAATGTAGATGCCGCGCAGGCGGTTGAAAAACGCCTCCTGCCCCAGAAACAAATTTTGCGCCACGGTCATGCTGGGCACCAGACTGGTTTCCTGGAACACCATGGCGATGCCTTGGTGATGGGCCTCGAGCGGCGTTTTGAGGTCCACCTCGCGCCCTTCGAGCAGCATGTGCCCTGAGCTGAGCGTCACCACACCGGCGAGCACCTTGGACAGCGTGGACTTGCCGGCGCCGTTTTCGCCGAGCAAGGCATGCACCTCGCCACGCCGCAGGTTGAAGTCCACGTCCTCGATCGCCGGCACGCCGGCGTATTTCTTCGTCGCCTGGCGCAGTTCCAGCACGACTTCCGGCGTCGCGGTGCCTAGCGCATTCATGCTGCACTCCCCTGGATGGTTGCGAGGGGCAGCCTGAGCAATTGCCCGCTGCCCTTGGAGGCCACGTACAAGGCCCCATCGAACTCGGCCACGGCGGTGATGCCGTGGTGGTGGCCGTCCACGCGGCTGTGCAAAGAGTGTTCGATACGTCCCTGTGCATTCACGCGGATCACCAAGCCGTAGGAGCGCGGTGGCGCCCAGGGCTTGACGATGCCCATCTGCTTGACGCCTGCACCTTGTAGCGGCTCCAGGTAGCTGTGGCTCGACGAGAGCGCGGGTGCGATCCAATAGGCGGGGTCGATTTCGGCCATCATGCGCTTGCGATAGGTGGGCTCGCGCAGGACGAACTCGACGAGCTGCGTGCGCGCGGCAAAGCAAGTGAGCCAAAAACCCCCGCCAGCGGCGCGTGCCATGCGCGAAGGGTAAGCTGGCATGTCGTGCAGCCACGGCTGCGTTTGTCCGTCGCGCAGGGCAAGCACACGGTGCCGCCAGCTTTCGCTCACGAGCAGCGCGCCATCCGCTCCTTCGGCAACGCCAAACGCGAAAGCAAGGTCTTTGGCGATCTCTTTGCTGCTGCCCTCGGCCCAGTGCCATGCACACAAGCGCCCGCTGTGGCCCAATTCCATTAGGTCGTGGCTCCATTGGGTGTAATCGTGCTGGCGCGAGCCTTCGGTGATCCACAAAGTCTGCGCCACGAAAGTCAGCGCATTCACGCTGCGCAAGGGCTGCCCTGCCACCTGGTCGAGCTGGGCGCCATCGTGCGCGCCACCGAGCAGGCGCACTTGGCGGCCCTGCAGCGCCACGGCAAGGGTGCCGTCGGGTGCCACTGCCAAGGCAGTCACAGGAGCGGGGAGACTGTGCGCCTTTTGCAGCCTGTCGCCCGCCAGGTGATACACATCAGAACCGGCGCAAACCCAGAGCTGGTCTGCGCTGCAAGCTATATCTTCGACGCCAGGCAAGGGCGCGAGCACTTGCGCCTCGTCGAGCAGGCGGTTTGGACGCAAGGCCCCGTCCATGATGGGCACGGTGGTGGCGGCCTCGCCGCGCCCCAGCAGACGATCGAGCCAGGCAGAAAGCGGATTTTTCATGCGGATTTCCCCCAGCGGCGGTCGTACTGCACGAAGTCGGGATCGGCGTCGGCCAGCTTGTAGCGCCCGATGCGGTTGTTCGAGATCCCGCCGAGGTAGAGGTAGCCGCGGTGCTCGCGCATCGAGGTGATCATCGGGTGGTTCACGCCGCCCAGGTCCCAGAAGGTTTCGAGCACCTGACCCGATTCGGTGATCTTCATCACGCAGCCGATGTTGATGTTGGGGAACAGCCATTCGTCGAAGGGCAGGCGCTGGGCCATGCGTTTGCGAAAACCGGGCATGCGCATGGCCAAGTCGTAGGCGGGGCCGCGCATGCCGACCAAGGCCAGCCAGTAATTGCCGTCCGAGGCGAGGTTGAGGTTGTCGGGGTAGCCCGGCAGGTTGTCGATCACGGTCTCCACGCGGCCTTTTTTCGGGCCGTCGAACCAGTAACGCTTGATGCAGCAGCCCCAGGTTTCGGCGAACAGGATCGACTGCCCATCGCTGGCCATTGCGATGCCGTTGGGGAACTTCAAGTTCGCGAGCACCGTGCGCGTGCTCTGGTCGCGCGGGTCGTAGCAGATGATGCGACCGTTGCCGCGTGCCTCCAGTCCATCGACGGCCCATTCGTGCATTTCGTAGCGCACGGTGGCCTCGCTGAAGAAAATGCGCCCGTCGGGTGCGATGTCGAGATCGTCCGCAAGCCTCAAGCGACTGTCGTCGTTGATCGAGCGCCAGCTACGCTGGGTTTCGTCGGTGGCTTTTTCGATCTTGCGCTCGGGCGTGACGCGGTAAAGCCCCATGCCGCCGATGCAGACGTACAGGTTGTCGTCGCGGTCGAACGCCATGCCCAGCGGCTGCCCGCCGATGTGCGCATAGACCTCCATCTGCTGGTAGTCGGGCGCCAGGAAACGGATGATGTCGCCGTGGCGCGAGCCTGCATAGAGGTGGTCGTGACGATCGAGGATCACGTCCTCGGGCGATTCGATGCGCCCCAGGCCGATCAGCTCCACGTCCTTGAGCTTGTCGTTGACCTCATAGACGGAGCCGCTGCCGGGGCTGCAATCGGGCGCGGGCGGCAAGGCCAGGTAGGTCGGGCTCACATACACCGAGCTGACGATGCGGTGGCGGTTCTTGATCCAGCGGATGTCGATCAAGACGATGCT
>CAVPUD010000022.1:0-28793 GCA_963708545.1 uncultured beta proteobacterium
CGGTGCGCACAGTGCGGTGCTGCGCATGCCGGGGCTGGAGATCGACCTAGCCCGCCACCAGGTGCTGCGCGATGGACAGCCGGTGGAACTCACGGCCAAGGAATGGGCGCTGCTGCGCGTGCTCGCGCAGCGCCCCGAGCGCATCCACTCGCGCGAGAGCCTGCAAGGCGCGCTCTACGGCCTGGACGGCGACGCGAACAGCAACACGCTCGAAGTGTTCATCAGCAACCTGCGCCGCAAGATCGGGCGCGAGCGCATCCAGACGTTGCGCGGCCTGGGCTACCGGCTGCAACTGGGGGCCGTATGAGCGCGCAACCTGAGGACGCAATGAGGAAAGCCCCCGCGCCCGCGAAACGGCGCCGCACGCCCAGCCTCTCGTGGGCGCTCACGCGCGCGCTGCTGCCCTGGACGGGGCTGCTGTGGCTTGCCACCAGCATCGCCGTGGGCTGGTACATGCAGCACGAGCTCGAAGCACAGCTCGACGCCGGGCTCATGCAAAGCGGCGAGCGCCTGCTCGACTTGGCCTCGCACGACGCACGCAACCACCGCCTGCCGAGCCAGCGCGACGGCACGCTGTTTCGCGAGGAGGTGCCGCACCTCAACCTTGGCAACACCGGCGCGAGCGTGATGTTTTACCAGGTGGTGAACGAGCGCAACGAGCTGCTGCTGCGCTCGTCCGACGCGCCGCACCGCGCCTTGGCCGTGCCGCTGCGCACGGGCTTTTCCACCGCCCAGGGCTTGCGCATCTACACCCTCGCGCACCCGGACATGCCCATGTTCATCCACGTGGCCGACACGCTCGAATACCGCCGCGCTGCACGCAATGAGATGTTGGCCGGGCTGCTGCTGCCCTTGCTCGTGCTGCTGCCAGCCTACGCGCTGCTGATCCGCGCCATCACGCGCCGCGCGCTAGCACCGGCAGGGCGGCTCGCACGCGAGCTGCAGCAGCGTGACGGGCGCCACCTCGCGCCGCTGCCCGAGCAAGACTTGCCAAGCGAGTTGCAAACCATCGCACGCAGCGCCAACCATCTGCTGCAGCGCCTCGCAGACGCGCTCGACACCGAGCGCGCCCTGGCCGCGAACGCCGCGCACGAGCTGCGCACGCCGCTGGCCACCGTGCGCCTGCACCTGCAAACCGCACTCGATCAGCTGCCGGCAGGTGCCGGGCAGGCAGCGCTGCAACCATCCCTTGTTGCACTCGAGCGCCTGAGCCGCCGCTGCGAAAAGCTGCTGCAGCTCTCGCGCGCCGAGTCGGGCGCGGCGCTCGCGCAAGAGCGCGTCAACCTCGGCCAGCTCGCCGCCGTGGTGGCGCAGGAATTCTGGGCCGCCGACGCGCGCCTGCTGCAGCGCCTGCAGCTGGTGCTGCCGGAGCACACCGACGTCTGGGTGCGCGGCGACTTCGACGCGCTCGCGATCGCGCTGCGCAATCTGGTCGAAAACGCCCAGCGCTACGCCCCCGCGGGCCCCATCGTGCTCGAAGTGCGCGCACCCGCCCGCTGCAGCGTGCGTGACCAGGGGCCGGGCATGGCGCCCGCGCAGATCGCCCAGCTGCTGCAGCGCCACCAGCGTGGCCAAGCGGCGTCCGGCACCACATCGCCAGACGCGCATGGCGTGCGCGTGCCGGGCTACGGCCTGGGCCTCTCCATCGTGCAAACCATCGCCGAGCGCCAGGGCGGGCGGCTCGTGCTGCTCTCGCCACCCGCCGGGCAGGATTCGGGGCTGGAGGCGGTGCTGGAACTCGTACCAGCCTGAACCGGCGGCTGCGGCAAGCAAGCGTGATTCATGTTGCCTTCAGCTTGCGCCCTTATCCTCACGCGTGATGCACCACACGGTGGCGCGATCCACACAACACCAGGGGTTTTCCACATGCCAACGCATTTGCCCACACGCTGGGCGCGGCGCGTATTCCTTGCTGCATCGCTCGGCGCGGCTGCGGCCTACGGCGTACAAGCCGCGCAGCCGCAGCCAACACCACCGACGCCCACGAATTCCACGGCAACCAAAGCCGCGACCCCGGGCGCAAGCACGCCTGTAGCGCCCGCTGCCACGCCACGTGCCACGGCAAATGCCGCAAGCCCAAGCCTTGCTCCGATCGCCTGGAACGCTGCGCAAGCGCAGGCCGCGGGCGTGCGCACGCAGGTGGTGGCCCCTGCTGCAGCGGGCGCGGCCGCAGGCATGGTGCTGCAGGGCACGGTGGAGCTGCCGCCGCAGGCCGTCGAAGTGCTCAGCGCGCCTTTGGCCGGGGTGGTGCAGCGCGTGTTCGTCGGCGCGGGGCAGCAGGTCAAGGCCGGCGCGTCGGTGGCGCAGCTGCTGAGCCCCGAGCTCGTCGCCTGGCAGCGCGATCTGCTACAGGCAAAAGAGCAGGAACGGCTTGCCGCAAGCCGGCTGGCACGCGATGAAAAGCTGCATGCCGAGGGCATCATCGCGGGCTTGCGGCTCGAGGACAGCCGTGCCCAGCACCGGCTCGCGCAGCTCAACGTGCAAGAGCGCCAGCAGGCGCTGCGCCTGGCCGGGGCGGCACCCACGGGCGTTCAGCTGCAGCCCGCGCTCGCGGTGCGCGCCACGGCGGCGGGCACGGTGCTTGAAGTGTTGGCCGCGCCCGGCCAGCGGCTCGAGGCCGGCATGCCCGTGGCCAAGCTCGCGCGCAGCGGGCAATGGGCGCTCCGCCTGCAGGCCACGCCGGCGCAGGCGCAAAGCCTGCAAGTGGGCGACTTGCTGCGCGTGCCGGGTTGCAAAGCGCCCGCGCGCCTTGCGGCCATCGTGCCGCAGGTGGATGCCGGCAACCAGATGGTGCAGCTGCGCGCCGACTTCGACGCCAAGGAGGACTGCCTGCGCGCAAACCAGTTCGTGCAGGCCACGGTGCTCCCAGGCGCTACGCCTTCAGGAGCTGCTCACGCAGTATCCACGGGCGCTTTGCTCGCATTGCCTGCAGAATCGGTAGTGCGCGACCAAGGCCGCGCCTACGTGTTCGTCAAGACCCCCAAGGGCTTCGTGCCCACGCCGATCGAGGTGGCCAGCGAAAGCGGCACCCAGGTGTTGGTGCGTGCGGGCCTGCGCAGCGGCGCCGAGGTGGCCGTGCGCGGCCTCGCCGCGCTCAAGGGCGCGTGGCTGGGCATGGGCGCTGAGGAGTGATGATGCTGTCCCGCCTAATTGCCTTTTCACTCGCGCAGCGGCTGCTCATCGCCGTGCTCACGCTGGGGCTGCTGGCCGCAGGCGTGCTGGCGCTGCGCGACCTGCCGATCGACGCCTTCCCCGATGTCTCGACCACGCAGGTCAAGATCATCCTCAAGGCGCCAGGCATGACGCCCGCCGAGGTCGAAACGCGCATCGTCGCGCCCATAGAGCAGGAGCTGCTGGGCATTCCACACCAGGTGATGCTGCGCTCGCAAAGCAAGTATGCGATCGCCGACATCACGCTCGACTTTGCCGACGGCACCGACATCTACTGGGCGCGCCAGCAGGTCAGCGAGCGGCTCGCGGGCGTGATGGGCGACTTGCCTGCAGGCACCGCGGGCGGGCTCGCGCCCATCACCACACCGCTGGGCGAAGCCTTCATGTTCACCATCGAAGGGCCGGCGAGCCTTGCCGAAAAGCGCCGCGTGCTCGACTACGTGGTGCGTCCGCGCCTGCGCGACCTGCCTGGCGTGGCCGACGTGAACACGCTGGGCGGGCTGGTGCAAACCTTCGAGGTGGTGCCCGACGTGGCGGCGCTGGCCGCGCGCAGCGTGTCGCTGCAGCAGCTGCAGGACGCGCTCGCAGCCAACAACCGCAACGACGGCGCGGGGCGCCTCTCGAGCGGCGAAGAGTCGCTGCTGGTGCGCAGCGACGGCAGCATCCGCTCGCTCGACGACGTGCGCGCCATCGCGATCACGCAGCACGGCGGCAACGCCGTGCGCGTGGGCGACGTGGCCACGGTGCAGCTGGGCGCGCTCACGCGCTACGGCACGGTGACCGAAAACGGCCAGGGCGAGGCCGTCGAGGGGCTGGTGCTGAGCCTGCGCGGCGCCAACGCCAAACAGCTCGTGCAGGACGTGAAAGACCGCCTGCAGGAGATCCAGGCCAGCCTGCCCAAGGACATGACCATCAGCCCGTTTTACGACCGCGGCAACCTCGTGGGCCGCGCCGTGGGCACGGTGACCAAGGCGCTGCAGGAAGCCATCGTGCTGGTGCTGGTGCTGCTGCTGCTGTTTCTGGGCAACCTGCGCGCGGCGCTCGTGGTGGCCTTGATCCTGCCGCTGTCGGCGCTGGCCACATTCGTGCTGATGCAGCAGTGGGGCCTGTCGGCCAACCTGATGTCACTCGGCGGCCTCGCGATCGCGATCGGCATGCTGGTCGATGCCGCCGTGGTGGTGGTGGAAAACATCGAGGCGCGCCAGGGCGAACGCAGCGTGTCGCACCTGCACATGCTCTACCGCGCCACGCAAGAGGTGGCCACACCGGTGGCCGCGGGCGTGCTGATCATCATGATCGTGTTCCTGCCGCTGCTGACTCTGCAGGGGCTGGAGGGCAAACTGTTCGGCCCGGTGGCGCTGACCATCGTGTTTGCGCTCGGCGCTTCACTGCTGCTGTCGCTCACCGTCATTCCGGTGCTGGCTTCGGTGGCGCTCAAGCAGGGCGGGCACCACGGCAGCCCCTGGCTGGTGCGCAAGCTCGAAGCTGCGTACCAGCCGCTGCTGCACTGGGCACTGGGCCATGCGCGCGTGGTCATCGTCGCGGCGCTGCTCGCGCTCGCGGGCGCGGCGGCGCTCTTTCCGTTCATCGGCAAATCGTTCATGCCCACGCTGGACGAGGGCGACATCATCATGCAGGTGGAAAAGCTGCCCTCGATCAACCTTGCGCAGTCCGCCGCCACCGACATGGCGCTGCAGCGGCGTATCCTCGAAGCCGTGCCCGAGGTGCAGCGCATCGTCGCGCGCGTGGGCTCGGACGAGCTCGGGCTGGACCCGATGGGGCTCAACGAAACCGATACCTTTTTGGTGCTCAAGCCGCGCGAAACCTGGCGCTTTCAGACCAAGGAGGAGCTCGTGGACGCGATCCGCAAGGCCGCCGGGGCGATTCCGGGCGTGAACCTGAGCTTCACGCAGCCGATCGAAATGCGCACCTCGGAAATGCTCTCTGGCGTGCGTGGCGACCTCGCCATCAAGATTTTCGGGCCTGATGCCGACGAGCTCTCGCGCCTCGCGGCGCAGATCGTGCAGGCAGTGCAGGCCCTGCCCGGCAGCGAGGACGTGCTCACGGCGCAAAACGGCGGCGTGCAGTATTACCGCATCGCCATCGACCGCGTGGCCGTGGGCCGTCTGGGGCTCACGGTGGATGAGGTGCAAAACGACCTGCGCGCGCTGGTCGAGGGCCAGCGCGTGGGCGTGGTGATGCAGGACATCCGGCGCGTGCCGCTGGTGGTGCGCGGCAGCGAGGAGCTGCGCCTCTCGCCCGCCGAATTCGCGCAGCTGCGCCTGCCGCTGGCCGACGGGCGCACGGTGGCGCTGAGCCAGATCGCGCAGCTCGAGGTGATCGACGGCCCCGTGAAGATCGAGCGCGAAAAATCCATGCGCATGGCCGTGGTGCGCGCGAACGTGCGCGGGCGCGACCTGGTGGGCTTCGTCGAAGAGGCCAAGGCCGCCGTGGCGCAACAAGTGCCACTGCCCGCGGGCTACAGCCTGGCTTGGGGCGGGCAGTTCGAAAACCAGCAGCGCGCCGCCGCGCGCCTTTCGATGGTGGTGCCGGTGGCGCTGGCGCTGATCGTGGGCGTGCTGTTTGCCACGCTAGGCAGCCTGCCGCAGGCGATTTTGGTGTTCGTGAACATTCCGCTCGCGCTCATCGGCGGCGTGGTGTCGCTCGCGATGTCGGGCGAATACCTGTCGGTGCCGGCCTCGGTGGGCTTCATCGCGCTCATGGGCATCGCGGTGCTCAATGGCCTGGTGCTGGTCACGCACTTCAACCAGCTCGCCGCGCGCGGCATGCCCATCGAAGAGGTGGTGCGCCACGGGGCGCTGCGCCGCCTGCGCCCTGTGCTCATGACGGCCAGCATCACCGCGCTGGGCCTGATCCCGCTGTTGCTGGCGACCGGGCCGGGCTCCGAAGTCCAGCGCCCGCTCGCGGTGGTGGTGATCGGCGGGCTGGTCAGCTCCACGGCGCTCACGCTCGTGGTGCTGCCGATTTTGTACCGGCGCTTTTTCGACCCGGCCGCGCACCGCGCCAAGCCGCCCACGCCCCAGGAGGCCGCATGAGCCGCAACCAAAACCCTCTGGCGCCCGACTGCCTGTTGACGCTGGCACTGCCGCAGGCGCTCGAAGAAGAACTGCTCGACGCCCTGCTGGCCCTGCCCGAACAGGTGCCGGGGTTCACCGTGCTGCAGGCGCAAGGCATGGGCGCGCACGTCGCCCTGCCCTCTTCCATGGAGCAGGTCACGGGCCGCGCGCGGCGCGTGCTGGTGCAGGTGGCGCTGCGGCAAGACCACGTGCCCACCTTGCTGCAAACCCTGAAAAAACACCTGCCGAGCCCGCAGATCGCTTACTGGGTCGTGCCCTTGCTGGCTTTTGGACGTTTGGGAGACATTGCGTGAGATTCCGCCTGAAGTTTTGCATTCCAGTGGGCCTGCGCCCTTGCATGAACTTGCGCGCGCTGTGTCTGGCCCTGGCAGCTGCGGGTGTTTGGACCGGCGCCACGGCGCAAACCCCGCCGCCCGTGCTGCCGCCCGAAGCCAGCGTGCGCGCAGTACTCGCGAGCCTGCCGCAGGTGCGCGCAGCCGTGGCCGGCATGGACCTCGCGCAGGCGCGCAAGCAGCGCCTTGCCGCCGGCCCCCACGACTGGGTGGCCAAAACGGCTTACGACCGCCGCGTAGCCCCGCAAGGCCAGCGCTTTAATGAAGAAGAAATCGGCGTCGAAACCGGGCTGCGCTGGCCCGGCAAGCAGCGCACCGATGCACAACTGGGCGAGGGCGAGGTGCAGATCGGCCAGTTTGCCTACGCCGACGCCTGGCACGAGGCCGCGCGCACGCTGCTGCGCGACTGGTTCGATGCGCTGCGCGAACTGCACAGCGCCAAGGTGCTGCAAGCGCAGGCCGAGCTCGCGCAGGCGCAGCTTTCCGCCATCGAACGTCGCGTGCAAGCCGGCGAGGCCGCCAAGCTCGATACCCTGGCCGCGCAGGCCGAAGCCGCACGCATCCAGGCCCAGGCCGTACGCACGCGCGCCCGGGCGCAGCAGCTGCTGCAGGCCTTGCAGCGCCAATACCCGGGCCTGCCCTTGCCCAGCGATGCCGACATCGAAGAAGGCGCGCAGGACGGCGCTGACATTTCAGTAGCCGACTGGGCGCAAAAAATCCTCGCCGACAACCACGAACTCGAACTCGCGCAGGCACGCGCCGCGCAAGCGCGCCTGCAGGCCCGCCGCGCCGAGCAGGAGCGCACGGGCGACCCCACGGTGGGCGTGCGCGCGCGGCGCGAGCGCAGCGGCGAAGAGCGCATCTGGGGCGCTTATCTTTCGATTCCGTTGGGCAGCGCAGGCCGCCGCGCCGACGCGCAGGCCGCTGCTGCGCAGGCCGAAATGGCACAGCAGGAGTACGAGCGCACGCGCCAGCGCGTCGCCACCGACGCCTGGCGCGCAGCGAGCGAAGCGCAGCAAACGCGCACCACCTGGCAGCAATTGCGGCGTGCCTGGCAGCAGATCGCGCAAAGCGCGCAACTGCAGGCGCGCGCCTACGAGCTCGGCGAAAGCCCGCTCGCCGACTTGCTGCTGGCGCGGCGCAACGCGCTCGAAGCGCAGCTCGCAGCCGACGCCGCCGCGCTCGACGCCATGCAGGCGCAGGCGCGCCTGCTGCTCGATGCGCACCACATCTGGGCGGCGCCCGAAGAAGGTGCAAACTGACGCGACAAATCGGTGCGAACGCACCAAAACAAGGCATTGCCTCATGTTTTTTCGACATAATGGGCGGCTTTTTCTCGTCGTTTCGTCACAAACCTCTCTGGAGAAACCCCGCCCATGCCATACGAATCCGTCGGCAGCTTCCTGGCTCACGTAGCGCAGCGCAACCCTGGTCAGCCCGAATTCCTGCAAGCCGTCACCGAGGTCATGGAAAGTCTGTGGCCGTTCATCAGCGCGCACCCGCGCTATGCCGAACACGGCTTGCTCGAACGCCTGGTTGAGCCCGAACGCGTCGTGATGTTCCGCGTCTCCTGGGTCGATGACCACGGGCGCGTGCAGGTGCAGCGCGGCTACCGCATTCAGCACAGCATGGCGATCGGCCCCTACAAAGGCGGCTTGCGCTTTCACCCCTCGGTCAATCTGTCGGTGCTCAAGTTTCTGGCCTTCGAGCAGACCTTCAAAAATGCCCTCACCACCCTGCCCATGGGCGGCGGCAAGGGCGGCTCGGACTTCGACCCCAAGGGCAAGAGCCCCGGCGAGGTGATGCGCTTTTGCCAGGCCTTCGTGACCGAGTTGTTCCGCCACGTGGGCTCGGACACCGACGTGCCTGCGGGCGACATCGGCGTGGGCGGGCGCGAAGTGGGCTTCATGGCCGGCATGTACAAAAAGCTCAGCAACCGCGCGGACTGCGTGTTCACCGGCAAGGGCTTGTCGTTTGGTGGTTCGCTGATCCGCCCCGAGGCCACGGGCTACGGCACGGTGTATTTCGCCAACGAAATGCTCAAGCGCAAGGGCCGCACTTTCGAGGGGCTGCGCGTGTCGGTTTCGGGGTCGGGCAACGTCGCGCAATACGCGGTCGAAAAGGCCATGCAGCTCGGCGCCAAGGTGCTCACGGTGTCCGATTCGAGCGGCACGGTGATCGACGAAGACGGCTTCACGCCCGAAAAGCTCGCGATCCTGATGGACGTGAAAAACCACCACTACGGTCGTGTGAGCGACTACGCGCAGCGCACGGGCACACATTTTGAGCCCGGCGTGCGCCCCTGGCATGTGCCCGTACACGTCGCCCTGCCCTGCGCGACGCAAAACGAGCTCGATGAAAAAGACGCGGCGACGCTGATCCGCAACGGCGTGCTCTGCGTCGCCGAAGGCGCCAACATGCCTTCCACGATCGAAGCGGCCAAGGCTTTCGAGGCCGCCGGTGTGCTCTACGCACCCGGCAAGGCCAGCAACGCAGGCGGCGTGGCCACTTCGGGGCTGGAGATGAGCCAAAACGCCACGCGCCTGGCCTGGCCGCGCGAGGAGGTCGATGCACGCCTGCTGCAGATCATGCAAGGCATTCACGAGGCTTGCCTGCAATACGGCCAGCGCCCCGACGGCAGCGTGAGTTACCTCGACGGCGCGAACATCGCAGGCTTCGTCAAGGTGGCCGACGCCATGCTCGCGCAAGGGGTGCTGTGAGGCGCGCGCGGCTGTCCACGCTGCACGGCTGCCGCGCATGAGCCGGCAGCTCTAATCGCCGCCGGGCGCGAGGCGCCGCGCCTTTTTGCTACGCTCCGCACATGCCCGCACCCCTCCCCGCCGCCTTGCACCCAGGCCTTGCGATCGTCCTGCTTGCGCTGCTGCTGAGCATCCAGCCCGTCACCACCGACTTGTACCTGCCTGCGCTGCCTGCGCTCACGCGCGATCTTGCGGCGCCCGTGGCGGCGGCGCAGCTGAGCTTGAGCGGCTTGTTGCTCGCTTTCGGCGGCTCGCAACTGCTGTGGGGGCCGCTATCGGACCGCTACGGGCGCCGCCCCATCCTGCTCGCGGGTTTGGCGGCGTACTGCGCGGCTTCCGTGGCTTGCGTGGCGGCACCCTCGATCGCATGGCTCATCACGTGGCGCGTCGTGCAGGGCGCGGCCATGGGCGCCATCGTGATGACGGGGCGCGCCATCGTGCGCGACTTGTACCTGCCGCTGGCGGGCGCGCGCGCCATGTCCAAGGCGCTCACCGGGCTGGGCGTGGTCGCCTGCCTGAGTCCGCTGCTTGGCGCTTTGCTGACGGAATGGCTGGGCTGGCGCGCGGCGCTCGCGGCCCTTGCCGTCTATGCGCTCGTCACGCTCGGCCTCATCGCAAAGTATTTGCCCGAAACGCTGCAGCAGCGCAATCCGCGCGCGCTACAGCCGGTCGTGCTCGTGCGCACCTGGGCCCAGGTGCTGCGCCACCCTACGTTCTGGGCGTTCTCGCTGCTGACCACGGCGAGCTATGGCGGACTTTTCACCTTTTTGGCGGCTTCTTCGTTCGTGTTCATCGACGTGCTGGGGCTCACGCGCACGCAGTATGGCGCAGCCTTGCTGTCCAACGCCTTCGCTTACCTGCTGGGCACCTTGCTGTGCCGTCGTCTGTTGCTGCACGTGGGCTTGCGGCGCACGGTGGCCATAGGCGGTCTGCTGAGCCTCTGCGGCGGCGGCCTGGTCGCTGCCGTGGCCTTCATGGGCTGGCACAAGGCCTGGGCCTTGCTCGCGCCGTTTTACCTGTTCATGCTGGGGCACGGAATCCACCAGCCTTGCGGGCAGACGGGCGCGGTCGGGCCTTTTCCGCAGGCTGCCGGCGTGGCATCGGCCTGCAACGGTTGCATCACCATGCTGGTGGCGTTTGGCATCGGGCGCTGGGTGGGCGCGCACTTGAACGGCAGCGTGTGGCCGCTCGTGCAAGGGATTGGGGTAAGTGCCGTGGCGCTCGCAGTCATCGCCTGGACGCTGGTGCCGCGGTTTGGCGAGCCGCAAACGGCATGACACCCGCCTCCTCCAACCCCTTGCCCGTGCTCGCGATTGCCGGGCCCACGGCCTCGGGCAAGACGGCGGCGGCGCTGGCCTTGGCGCAAGCGCTTGCGCCGCACATGTCGGTCGAGATCATCAGCGTGGACTCGGCACTGGTCTATCGCGGCATGGACATAGGCACCGCCAAGCCGACGCCCGCCGAGCGCGCTGGGGTGCCACACCACCTGATAGACATCCGCGAGCCAAGCCAAACCTACAGCGCCGCCGAGTTCGTGCACGATGCCCGCAGGCTGATCGCCGAGATTCGCGCGCGCGCCGCGCTGCCCGTGCTCGTGGGCGGCACCATGCTGTATTTCAAGGCTTTGTTCGAGGGCCTGGACGCACTGCCCCCGGCCGACGCCGGCGTGCGCGCTACCATCGACGCCCGCGCCGCCGCGCTGGGCTGGCCCGCCCTGCACGCCGAACTCGCGCGCATAGACCCAGCCACGGCGGCGCGCCTGAGTCCCAACGACAGCCAGCGCATCCAGCGCGCACTTGAGGTGTGGCAGTTGACGGGTCAGCCGCTTTCGAGCCTGCATACTTCCAAAAAAAGAGCTGCTAGCCTAGATATATCAAGCGCTACAGCCCTTTTTTCTTTGGAACCGCAAGACCGGGCCTGGCTGCATGAACGCATCGCGCAGCGTTTCGACGCCATGCTCGCAGCGGGTTTCCTCGACGAAGTGCGCGCCTTGCGCACGCGCGGCGACCTGCACCTGGACCTGCCGTCTATGCGCAGCGTGGGCTACCGCCAAGCTTGGGAAGCACTCGATGCCGAAGCGGCGAGCGGCGCTCTCGACGTGGCGCATTTTCGCGAGCGCAGCATCGCCGCCACGCGCCAATTGGCCAAACGCCAGATCACCTGGCTGCGCGCCATGCCAGAGCGCCACGCCATTGCCTGCGACCAAGCCGGCGCCACCGAGACATTGGTGCAGGCAGTGATGGAGCGGCTGCCTTTTTGAAACTGGACTTACGCAAACAAAGATGCAGCGAGGTGTTTTGCCATGGGGCGAACGCCTTGCCTAACCCCGATTTGCGTAAGTCGTGTTCGTAGAAAAATCAAATAGCAGCCGTAGCTATCACTCGATTTTCAGACGCTGCGTCGTACTCGATTGCTTCTTGGGCAAGGTGAGCGTCAAAACACCGTTGTCGTATTTGGCCTTGGCCTGGGCCGCGTCGACATCGGCAGGCAACTGAAAGCTGCGCTCCACGGCGCCGTAATAGCGCTCGGAACGCAAGACTTTCTCGCCCTCTTTCTTTTCGTCTTTTTGCTGAACTTCAGCGCGCAGGCTCACGACGTTACCTTCAACGGAGACCTGGATATCGTCTTTCGCAACGCCGGGGATTTCTGCATGCACGGTGTAGGCGGCGTCGTCTTCCTTGACGTCGATTTTGATTTTTGACGGGTCCGGCAAGGCATCACCGTGCAGCGGGCGCACGTAAAAAGCCGGCGCCAGGTCCTTGAAAAAATCATCGAAAATGCTGCGTGGAACGAGAGAACTCATGGTATTTCCTTTCGCTGGAATTGCCCGGCACCATGCCAGGCGCTGAGCTTCAATTGGAAGTTGATCGACAGATTTCAAGCCCGTCGCGACGACCCTGGCGACGCCACTTGGTGCCACTTGGTGCGGCACAAAACCAGGCTTGTGCGCTGCCTCACTTCGCCGCCGCCCGCCGGCGGGTAACCCAGGCAACGAACTCTCCCATGATGCCGCGGCGGAATGCGAGCACGCACACGACGAAGATCAGACCCGTGACGATGGAGACCGATTCACCCAAGGTCTTGAACCATTCAACACCCGTCAGGTTCGCCAGGAAGTAGCCCAACTCGCCGATCTTGTTTTCGACCAGCACCACGACCGTGGAGCCCACGAGTGGCCCCGCCAGCGTGCCGAGCCCACCAACGAGCGTCATCAACACCACATGGCCCGAAGCCGACCAGTGCACGTCGCTGAGCGTGGCAAAGCCGAGCACCAGTGTCTTGAGCGAACCTGCGAGCCCTGCTAGCGCCGCAGAGAGCACGAACGCCAGCAGCTTGAAGCGGTTGGTGTCGTAGCCCAGCGAGATCGCGCGCGGTTCATTTTCCTTGATGGCCTTGAGCACCTGGCCGAACGGCGAATGGATGGTGCGCACGATCAGCAAAAATGCCGCCACGACCACGGCGAGCGCGACGTAATACATCAGCAGATCGCTTTGGAGGTCGAGCAGGCCAAAGAGCTTGCCGCGCGGCACGCCCTGCAGGCCGTCTTCGCCGCCCGTGAAAGGCGCTTGCAGGCACACGAAAAACAGCATTTGTGCCAGCGCCAGCGTGATCATGGTCGAATAAATACCCTGCCGCCGTATGGCCAGGTAGCCCATGATCAGCCCGAGCACGGCCCCGCTGGCCGTGCCCAGCAGCAGTCCGACCTCGGGCGTGAGGCCCCAGACCTTGATTGCGTGGCCGGCGACGTAGGCCGCACCGCCAAAGAACGCCGCGTGCCCGAACGACAGCATGCCCGTATAGCCGAGCAGCAGGTTGAAGGCCGACGCGAACAGCGCAAAGCACAGCAGCGTCATCATGAACACGGGATATGCGCCCAGCAGCGGTGCGCACAGCAAGCCCACGAGCAGCAGGCCATAGCCCAAAAGGGAAATGCGGTGAAAAGTCATGTCGCCAACCCCTTATTTTTCTTTGCCAAACAGGCCCGCGGGGCGGATCAGCAGGACGATGACCATGATGACGAAAACCACGGTAGAGGATGCTTCGGGGTAGAACACTTTGGTGAAACCTTCGATCACCCCAAGGCCCAGCCCCGTGATGATCGAGCCCATGATGGAGCCCATGCCCCCGATCACGACCACCGCGAACACGACGATGATGAGGTTTTGCCCCATGAGCGGCGTAACCTGGTAAACGGGCGCAGCGAGCACGCCCGCAAACGCGGCGAGCGCAGCGCCGAAGGCATAGGTCAGTGTGATCATGACCGGCACATTGACGCCGAAGGCCTCCACGAGCCGCGGGTTCTCGGTGCCGGCGCGCAGATAGGCGCCCAGGCGCGTTTTTTCGATCACGAACCAGGTAGCGATACACACGGTAAGCGAGGCCAGCACCACCCACACACGGTAGTTGGGCAGCATCATGAAGCCGACGTCGGTGGCCCCTTGCAGCAATTCGGGCGTGTCGTAACCCAGGCCGGACACGCCGTAGATCGAGCGGAAAAAACCCTCGACAAGCAGCGTCAGGCCAAGCGTGAGCAGCATGCCGTAGAGGTGGTCGAGCTTATAGATCCAGCGCAGCAGCAGGCGCTCTATGAGCACGCCGAAAACCCCCACCAGCAAGGGCGCAACCAGCAGCATCACCCAGTAGTTGACGCCGAAATAGGTCGCCGCCATCCAGGTGAAGAGCGCGCCCATCATGAACAGGGCACCGTGCGCGAAGTTGATGACGTTGAGCAGGCCAAAGATCACCGCCAGCCCCAGGCTGAGGATGGCATAGAACGAGCCGTTGACCAGCCCCAACAGGAGCTGGCTCAACAGGCCGGGCAAAGAGATGCCGAAGATTTGCATGGATTCGCTGCAAAAAGGTGTGGGTAGAGCGCGCCAACCAAACGATTCAGGCGCACGCGCCGCGGCGACGCAGGATCACTTCCAGAGCGCGCACTTGCTCTCGGCCTTGGTGGTGAACACCTCCTCGCCGGGCAGCTTTTTGATGAGCTTGTAGTAGTCCCAAGTGCCTTTGGATTCGGCGGGCGACTTGACCTGCATCAGGTACATGTCGTGTACGTAGCGGCCGTCGGCACGCAGGTAGCCCGAGCCGAAAAAGTCGTTCATCTTCATGGCGCGCCACGCTGCCATGACCTTGTCGGCGTCTATGCTCTTGGCGGCTTCGACGGCCTTGAGGTAGTTCATCGTGGCCGAGTAGTCCGCGGCCTGGATTTCGGTCGGGCGTCGCTTGGTCTTCTGCATGAAGCGGTCGGCGAACTTGCGCGTTTCGTTGTTCATGTCCCAGTACCAGCTCGTGGTGAACTGCAGGCCCTCGGTGTTGCGCAGGCCCAGGCTGTGGATGTCGCTGAAGAAAATCAGCAGGCCGGCGAGCTTCATCGTCTTGGTGATGCCGAATTCCTTGGCAGCCTTGATCGAGTTGATCGTGTCGCCCCCGGCGTTGGCCAGGCCCAGCACCTGCGCCTTGGAGTTTTGCGCCTGCAGCAGGAACGAGGAAAAGTCCGACGCATTCAAAGGATGGCGCACAGCACCCACCACCGTGCCGCCCTTGGCCTTGACTACGGCGCTGGTGTCGGCCTCGAGCGCATGGCCGAAAGCGTAGTCTGCCGTCAAAAAGAACCAGCTTTTGCCACCGCCATCGACGATGGCACCGCCCGTGCCTTTGGCCAGCGCCACCGTGTCGTAGGCGTAGTGCACGGTGTAGGGGCTGCACTGCTCGTTGGTCAGGGCCGAAGTGGCTGCGCCGTTGTCGATGAACACGCGCTTTTTCTCCTGCGCCACCTTGGCCATGGCGAGCGCGGCGCCCGAGTTCGTGCCACCGAACACCATGGTCAGCCCCTGCGTGTCTATCCACTCGCGCGCCTTTGCGGCGGCAATGTCGGCCTTGTTCTGGTGATCGACCGTGAGCAGTTCGATCGGCATGCCCAGCACCTTGCCGCCAAAGTCGTCGATGGCCATCTGGATCGCGACCGCGCCGTTTTTGCCCTCGACGTCGGCATAAAGGCTGGACATGTCCGAGATGTAGCCGATTTTGACCTTGTCTTGCGCCATAGCGGCGCCGCTAGCCAATGCGGCCAGCGCGCATGCAAGGGCGATGCGGTGGGGTTTCTTCATGTCGATCTCCTGGTTAAAAAGACGGGGTTGAAATTTCGGCAACAGTTCCTCGTGGGAGTCATTGCCATAGTGCACATTTACTCTCCGCCTTGGTCGTCCAGACCTGTTCGGGAGGCAGCTTGCCGAGCAGTTTGAAATAGTCCCACGGCTCCTTGGATTCTGCAGGGGCTTTCACCTGCATCAGATACATGTCGTGGGCGAAACGCCCATCGGGGCGCACGCGGCCCTGGCCGTAGAAATCGTTGACGGGCGTGGATTTGATTTTCGCCATTACGGCGTCGGCGTCCGTGCTCTTCGCGGCCTGCACGGCCTTCAGATAGGTTAAGACCGAAGAATAATCGGCCGCTTGCAAATCGGACGGCATGCGTTTGGTTTTGGCGAAAAATTTGCGCCCAAAAGCGCGCGTCTGCTCGTTCAAGTCCCAATACCAGCTCGTGGTGAACATCAGCCCTTCGGCGGTTTTCAAACCCAGACCCTGAATGTCGGTGATGAAAATCATCATCGCCGCCATTTTCATGGTTTTGTCGATACCGAATTCCTTGGCAGCCTTGACGGCGTTGATGGTATCGCCGCCGCCATTGGCCAAGGCCAGGATTTTGGCCTTGGAGTTTTGCGCCTGCAGCAAAAAAGAGGAGAAGTCGGACGCATTGATCGGATGGCGCACGCTACCGAGCACGCGCCCGCCCTTGGCCTCGATGACCTTGGCGGCGTCCTTTTCCATCGCCGTGCCGAATGCGTAATCGACGGTCAGAAAAAACCAGTCCTTGCCGCCCTGATCGACGATGGCCCCGGCCGTGCCTTTGGCCAGCGCCACGGTGTCGTAGGCGTAGTGCACGGTGTAAGGGCTGCATTGCTCGTTGGTCAGCAGCGATGTACCCGCGCCGTTGACCATGTAAACGCGCTTTTTGTCTGCCGCCAGCTTGGCGAGCGCGAGCGCGACGCTTGAATTCGTACCACCCACGAGCATCGTCAGGCCCTGGTTGTCGATCCAGTCACGCGCCTTGGACACGGCCACGTCGGCTTTTTGCTGGTGGTCGGCCGTGAGCAATTCGATCGGTTTGCCCAGCACCTTGCCGCCAAAATCGTCGATTGCCATTTGAATCGCCAGCGCGCCATTTTTGCCATCGGCATCCGCATAGTTGCTTGCCATGTCGGTGATGAAGCCGATTTTTATTTTCTCCTGCGCTGACGCCACGCCGCAAAAAGCCGCAAGCAGAGAGAATGCCATGGAAATACGCCGGATATTTTTCATTTTTGTCTCCTGTGATTTTTGTTCTCAATATCGCTTCATTTCCAAAGCGCGCATTTGCTTTCGGCTTTGGTCGTGAACACTTGCTCCGCGGGCAATTTGGCGACTACCTTGTAATAATCCCACGGCTCCTTGGATTCGGCGGGCGACTTCACTTGCATCAAATACATATCGTGCATGAAACGGCCGTCCGCGCGCACGTAGCCTTTGGCATAAAAATCATTGATCGGCATGGACTTGATTTTCGCCATCACGGCGTCTGCCTCCGTGGTTTTGGCCGCATCCACGGCTTTGAGGTACGTCATGGTCGCCGAATAATCGGCCGCCTGGATATCAGTGGGCATGCGCTTGGTTTTGGCAAAAAATTTACGTCCGAAGGCGCGCGTTTGCTCGTTGAGGTTCCAGTCCCAACTGGTGGTCAGCAGCAAACCTTCGGTATTCTTGAGACCCAGCGAATGAACGTCGGTGAGGAACACCAGCATACCGGCGATTTTCATGGTCTTGGTGATGCCGAATTCCTTGGCAGCCTTGATCGCATTGATGGTGTCTCCGCCAGCATTCGCGAGGCCCAGAATCTGTGCTTTGGAGTTTTGCGCCTGCAGCAGGAACGACGAGAAATCCGAGGCATTGATGGGATGGCGCACGCTGCCGAGCACGCGCCCGCCCTTTTCCTTGATCACCTTGGCCGCATCCTGCTCCATGGCACTGCCAAAGGCATAGTCGGCGGTCAAAAAGAACCAATCCTTGCCGCCCTGATCAACCACGGCGCCGGCCGTGCCTTTGGCCAGCGCCACGGTGTCGTAGGCATAGTGCACGGTGTAGGGGCTGCATTGTTCATTGGTCAGTTGCGAGGCGCCCGCGCCGTTGACCATGTAAACGCGCTTTTTTTCCTGCGCCACGCGGGCCAGCGCCAAGCCGACGGCGGAGTTGCTGCCGCCGAACAGCATGGTCAAGTCCTGCGTGTCTATCCACTCGCGCGCCTTGGTCGCGGCGAGGTCGGGCTTGTGCTGGTGGTCCATGGTCAAAAGCTCGATAGGCTTGCCGAGCACCTTGCCGCCAAAGTCATCGATCGCCATTTGAATGGCAATGGCACCATTTTTGCCCTCCACATCGGCATAGTTGCTCGACATGTCCGTGATGAAGCCGATCTTCACCTTGTCCTGCGCGTGCGCGAGCGAGCCCACGGCGACGAAGCCCGCGATGCCCAGGAGAGAAACCAGCTTGCGTAGAGAGTGTTTCATGCTTGCGACCTTGGAGGTGAAGGGGGAGGGAATGCGAACAACGGGTATGGCGAACGCTCACACCCCTAGCAGTTCATTGAGCACCGGCATCTTGGCGTCGAGTTCGGCGGCGGCGAATTGCTCGACGATGCGCCCGTGCTCCATGACGTAGAAGCGGTCGGCGAGCGGCGCGGCGAAGTGGAAGTTTTGCTCCACCATGACCACGGTGTAGCCCTTTTCGCGCAGCGTGGTGATCATGTGCGCCAGCGCCTGCACGATCACGGGCGCGAGGCCCTCGGAGATTTCGTCGAGCAGCAGCAGGCGCGCGCCCGTGCGCAAGATGCGCGCCACCGCGAGCATTTGCTGCTCACCGCCCGACAGGCGCGTACCCTGGCTGTGCCGGCGCTCGGCGAGGTTGGGGAACATGGCATAGATTTCATCGAGCGACATGCCAGGCGTGCCGGTCTTGAGCACGGGCGGCAGCAGCAGGTTTTCTTCGCAGCTCAGGCTCGAGAAGATGCCGCGCTCCTCGGGGCAATAGCCCACACCCAGATGCGCGATGCGGTAGGTGGGCAGGTGGACGGTTTCGGTGCCGTCGATCTTGATCGAGCCCTTGCGCGCGCCCACGAGGCCCATGATCGCGCGCAGCGTGGTCGTGCGCCCGGCGCCGTTGCGCCCGAGCAGCGTGACGACCTCACCGTGCTCCACGCGCATATCGACGCCGTGCAGCACGTGCGATTCGCCGTACCAAGCGTGGAGCCCGCCGATTTCGAGTGCGGGCGTCGTAGGCTTGCCAGCCGTGGCGCGCGCGACGTTGGGCGCGGGAGGGGATACCGTGGCGACCATTTCAGTGCGCTCCTTGCAGTTGGCCTTGGGTCGAGCCCATGTAGGCCTCCATCACCTGCGGGTTGTTCGAAACCTCGGCATACGAGCCCTCGGCCAGCACGGCGCCGCGCTGTAGCACGGTGATGCGGTCGGCGATGGTCGAGACCACCTTCATGTTGTGCTCGACCATGAGGATGGTGCGCCCGGCAGAGACCTTTTTGATCAGGCGCGTGACGCGATCGACGTCTTCGTGGCCCATGCCCTGCGTGGGCTCGTCGAGCAGCATGAGTTCGGGCTCCATGGCCAGCGTGGTGGCGATCTCGAGCGCGCGCTTGCGGCCGTAGGGCAGGTTCACGGTGATCTCGTCGGCAAGGTCTTCGAGGCCGACCTCGGCGAGCAATTGCATGGCGCGGTCGTTGAGCTGGTCCAGCGTGCGTTCACTGCGCCAGAAGTGGAATGCGGTGCCGAGCTTGCGCTGCAGGCCCACGCGCACGTTTTCGAGCACCGTGAGGTGTGGGAACACCGCCGAAATCTGAAACGAGCGGATCACGCCGCGCCGCGCGACCTGCGCGGGCTTTTCCGCCGTGATGTCATGGTCGTTGAAGAGGATGGTGCCCGAGGTCGGCTCGAGGAATTTGGTCAGCAGGTTGAAGCAAGTGGTCTTGCCCGCGCCGTTGGGGCCGATCAGCGCATGGATGGAGCCTCTGCGCACAGCCAGATCGACCTGGTTGACGGCGGTGAAGCCCTTGAACTCCTTGGTCAGCTTGCGGGTTTCGAGGATGACGTCGCTCATGGCGCCTTGGCTACTTCATGGAGGTGGAAAATGGGGCACGCCTCCGAAAAGAGGCGAGCGCAAGAGGCCGGAATACCGCCGGGAGCGAGCATCCTAACCGTTTTTGCTGCAAAGCCGCATAGGGACAAATGCGGAGGGTGTTGCACAAACTTGCGCCTGAAAAATGATGGTCTTTTTGGCACTCCAGGCAGAACCGGAAAGCACAAGTAGCTATAAAACTAAAAGCAATCAGCCGTCGATCGATGCACTCCATCGATCATCCCACTTGCGCAGCTGCTCCAGGTCGCGGCGCTGGCGCTTGGTCGGGCGGCCTTCGCTGAGGCTGGCGGCAGGCTCGGGCGCGAGGCGGCGCTGCTCGGCGGCTTGCGCGCGGGCGGCAAGGCTTTGTGCGGTTTCTTCGTAGAGTTGCTGCGCCGCAACCGCAGGGCCACGCTGGTTGCTGAGCGCACGCACGACGACTTCGCGCACCACCGCCCCCTGGCGCAGCAGCACGGTGTCGCCGGGCCGCACTTCGCGCGCGGGCTTGGCCGGCTGGCCGTTGACGCTGACGCGGCCCTTGTGGATTTCTTCGACGGCCAGGCTGCGCGTCTTGTAAAAGCGCGCACACCAGAGCCATTTGTCCAGGCGCATGCCCGAGAGCTCTTGCGTGGACATGCTCAGCGCCGACGAGAGCGGCCAGCGTCGGGCTTGCCGCCCCCGCCCTTGGATGACTGGGACGACTGGCCCAAGCGCGACTCCGTCCCCTGCAGCAGGCGCTGGATGTTCTCCTGGTGCCGCCAGATCAGCAGCAAAGCCATGGCGCTGATGGCTGTTGCGACGCGGCTGTCGGCATCCCAGAGCACGCCGTCGAGCAGCAGGTAGTAAGCCGGCGCGCAAACCGCCGCGATCAGCGCCGCCAGCGAGGAATAACGCGACACGAACGCCACGAGCACCCAAGTCAGCGCCACCGCCAGCCCGAGCCAGCCGCTCACGCCCAGCAGCACCCCCAGCGCCGTGGCCACACCCTTGCCGCCCTGAAAGCGAAAAAACACCGGCCACAAATGCCCGAGAAAGGCCGCCAGCCCCACCAGCGCCAGCGTACCCTCGTCGAGACCGTAGGGTTTACCGAACCAGCGCACCAGCGCCACGGGCAGCCAGCCCTTGGCGGCGTCGAGCGCCAGCGTAACCACCGCGGCAGCTTTGCTGCCCGAGCGCAGCACGTTCGTCGCGCCGGGGTTCCCGCTGCCGTAGGTGCGCGGATCGTCCAGCCCCAGGGTGCGCGAGACGAGCACGGCAAAAGACAAAGAGCCGACCAAATAGGCCAGCACGACGGCCAACAGAGGCAGCAGGGCATTCGAGGACAGGTTCAAGGACATTCCTTCCAAGGTGAAAACCGCACGCACAGCATGGCGAGCACGGCGCCGGCGATGGCCAGCAGGCTGTCTTTCTGGGCGTCCCACATGTCCCCTTGCGTGCCCAGATAGGCGACGCCGAGTTGCGGCTCCACGAGCATCGCGGCGACGGCTTCTATCACTTCATAGCCACCGCTGAGGCCCGCCACCGTCATCACCGTCATGCCATACGACCAGCTGCGCCGCAAACCGCCGCCGCGCAAAAGAAGCTCGCGCAGCGGATAGGCGAGCAGCAGGCCGAAAGCGAAGTGCACGATGCGGTCGTAATGGTTGCGCGAGAGTCCGAGCGCGCGCTGGAGCCAGAAACCCAGAGGCACTTCGGCGTAGGTGTAGTGCGCGCCGACCAGAATGCAGCGACAAAAATGCGGTGAACAGCCCGTAGGACAGATTCGAAAAGGCAAACCGGCGGTATGTGAGCGCCAGCAGGCCGCCGGATGCGAACACCAGCAGGTTTTCCAGCAGCCAGTCGCGCGGATAGCGTGGTGCGATGGCCGTGAGCACCCACAAGGCTGCCAGCCACAGCACCATCCACTGCAGCGGCCGGTTCTCGCGAAAAGGCCGCCGCGCCGCCTGGTTGCACTCGGCGTTCAAGGCCTTCAAAGCCTGACAGGCGGCTGAATGCGTTTTGCCCATTTGCTCCGTGGCGATGGCAGGACCGCGAAATTTGAACCTAAATCCGGCAGTTGACCGCTGCATTTTGTCTGCAACGCTTTGATTCTTCCGATGATTTTTCACGCTGCGAGACTCACCCATCGGGTCAGAGCGCTGCGCACCCGATCGCGCCGCCCTCGGGCACGCTGGCCGCGTTGCAAATCCTCGCCATGGCACCCGCCATGGCTGCGGTTTGCGCCTTGCCAGTGCACCCGATGACGACACGCTCGGGCGCGCTCAACTGCCGGATTTAGGTTGAATCTGACCCCAATTACCGACTCAGTTCGCGGTATAGCCCCCATCGACCACGAGCTCCGCGCCGTGCACGAAGGAGGACTCGTCCGAGGCGAGGAAGAGCACGGCTTGCGAGACTTCGATGGGCTGTGCGGGGCGCTGCAGCAAGGTGGGGCCGAGCAGGGCCGGGCGTTGTTCGGGAATCGCGAGTATGTCCTTGGTCATGGGCGTTTCGATCACGCCCGGGTGGATGGAGTTGACGCGGATGTTGAACGGCGCGAGATCGACCGCGCAGGCCTTGGTGAAGAGGCGCACCGCACCTTTCGAGGCTTCATAGGCGGCGGCGCTGGGCGCGCCAACCAGGCCGTAGATCGACGAGATGTTGATGATGTTGCCCTTGCCCGCTTTTTGCATGTGCGGGATCACCGCGCGCGTGCCAAGAAAAACGCCGCGCACGTTGACGGCGAAGATGCGGTCCCAATCGTCGTTCGTGGTGTCCTGCACGGGCTTCATGATCAGGATGCCGGCGTTGTTGACGAGTACGTCTATGCGCCCCGCGCGCTCGGTGATCTGCGTGACCGCCGCGTTCCAGTCAGCCTCTTGCGTCACGTCGAGCTTGAGGAAGTCGGCCTTGCCGCCCTTCTTGCGTATGCCCTCGACCACGGCCTGGCCCTTTTCCTGGTTCATGTCGGCGGCAAATACCCACGCGCCTTGTTCGGCGAGCAATTCGCTGTGGGTCTGCCCCATGCCCATGGCCCCGCCGGTGACGAGGATGACTTTGTCTTGCACGCGTTTCATAGCACCTCCTGGATCGGTAGTTTGAACCCACTCAGAGAACCCACTCAAACAAACGCTCGAACGAGCCGAGCCATTGTAGGCGCAGCCATGCCCTGCGCCGGTGCTATGCCGCCCGACCGGCCAGCAGCGCGCGCAGCCCTGCCTCGTCGAGCACGGGCACGCCAAGTTCCTGCGCTTTGGTGAGTTTGCTGCCGGGGTCGGCGCCGGCGACCACGTAGTCGGTCTTTTTGCTCACCGAGCCGCTGACCTTGGCGCCTGCGGCTTCGAGCAGCTCTTTGGCGGCTTCGCGACTCAGGGTGGGCAGCGTGCCGGTCAGCACCACGGTCTTGCCGGTGAGCGGCGGCGCGGCGGCGGCGTTGGCAGACGCCGGCGGGCCCTCGGGCCAGGTGATGCCGCAGGCGCGCAGCTGCGCGATCACCTCGCGGTTGTGTGGCTGGGCGAAAAAGGTGTGGATGCTTTGGGCGACCACGGGGCCGACGTCGGGCACCTCGCACAATTGTTCGAGCGAGGCGTTCATGATCGCGTCGAGGCTGCCGAAGTGGCGTGCCAAATCTTTCGCCGTGGCCTCGCCGACATGGCGTATGCCGAGTGCGAACAAAAAGCGCGGCAAGCTCGTATGCTTTGATTTTTCTAGCGCGTCGAGGAGATTGCGCGCCGATTTTTCGCCCATTCGGTCCAAATTCGCGAGCGTGGGCAGATCGAGCCGGTAGAGGTCGGCCACGGTTTGCACGATGCCGCCGTCAACGAGCTGATCGACGAGCTTTTCGCCCAGACCCTCGATGTCCATGGCGCGGCGCTGGGCAAAGTGCAGCAGCGCCTGCTTGCGCTGCGCGGGGCAGAACAGGCCGCCGGTGCAGCGGTAATCGACCTCGCCTTTTTCGCGCACCACGGCGCTGCCGCACACGGGGCACTGGCGCGGCATACGGAAGTTGGGCACGTAGCGGGGGCGTGTAGGTGCAGCAGTGGACAGCTGCGGCACCACGCCCACCACCTCGGGAATCACGTCGCCCGCACGGCGCACGATGACCTGGTCGCCCACGCGCACCTTCTTGCGGCGCAGCTCGAACAGGTTGTGCAGCGTGGCGTTGGTCACCATGACGCCGCCCACGAGCACGGGCGCGAGCCGCGCCACGGGCGTGAGCTTGCCCGTGCGCCCGACCTGCACGTCTATGCCCTCGACGCGCGTGACCACCTCTTGCGGCGGGTATTTGTGCGCCACGGCCCAACGCGGCTCGCGCGTGACGAACCCGAGACGCCGTTGCCAGTCGAGCCGGTTGACCTTGTAAACCACGCCGTCGATGTCGTAAGGCAACTGGTCGCCGCCGCCGGGCGCGCTGTCGAGATTCACGAGCTTCTTGATATTGACGATCGGGACGACGCTGCCGCGGAGGTTCGCCACCCCCTCGATGTACTCCGGGGTCTGCGGCAGGCGGGTCATCCCGGGCACGTTGATGATCTCGCGGACCTTCAGGATCGGGATGGAGTACTCCTCCCCGCCGAGCCGGAATCCGATGTATTGCCCCATGTCCCCTCCGCCTCCGGTCGCCCGGATCTCTTTACGTCCGGTTCGGTCCGGACATGTTTCTCGAGATGCTGGCCAGGTCGAGGATGAGAACGACCTTGCCTTCCCCCGTGATGGTGGCCCCGATCATGTGGGACGACTCCATCGTGAGTCCCTCGATCGGCTTGATCACGACCTCTTCCTCGCCGACGAGCTTGTCGACCCCGAGACAGAACCGGTTCTCTCCGACGGCGGCGACGACGGCGTACCGGAACGCGGGGTCCGGGGGCGACTTCTTCCCGAGCAGTTCCGAGAGTTCGAAATAGGGGTGGACCCGGTCGCGGATGACGAGGACCTTCTGCCCGGCGGTCACCGCGAGTTCCTTCGAGGCAACCCGGAGGATCTCCTCCACGAGGGCGAGCGGGATCGCATATTGGCCTCCTCCCGCCCGAACCATCAGGGACTGGATGATGGCGAGGGTCAGCGGGATGCTGATCCGGAACGTCGTTCCTCCATCCTTGCGCGTCTTGATCTCCACATAGCCGTTCAGCCGGGAGATGCTCGTCTGGACGACGTCCATCCCGACTCCCCGGCCGCTCAACTCGGTGGCGACGTCCATCGTCGTAAACCCCGGCTGGAAGATCAGGTGGATTGCCGCTTCGTCCGTCATCCGCTCCGCGTCCTCGGCGGTGACGAGCCCTTTCTCGACGGCCTTCCGCTTCACGCAGTCGGTGTCGATCCCGCGCCCGTCGTCCGACACCTGGATGAGGACCTGGGTCCCCTTCTGGGAGGCGTCGATCGATATGACGCCCCGCTCCTTCTTCCCCCTGGCCTTGCGGACGTCCGGCGGCTCGATCCCGTGGTCGATCGCATTGCGGATGATGTGGATCAGCGGATCGCCGATGTGCTCGATGACCGAGCGGTCCACCTCCGTTTCCTCCCCGGAAATCTTCAGCTCGATGTCCTTTCCCATCGTGGAGGCCATGTCCCGGACGGCCCTCGGGAACTTGCCGAAGACCTTCTGGAGCGGCTGCATCCGCATCTTCAAAACGGAGAGCTGCATGTCGGAGGTGACCAGGTCGAGAAACGACACCGTTTCCGAGAGGTTCTCGAGGGCGGGATCATCCCCGTAGCGGGAACCGATGGCGTTGACGAGGGTCAAAAGGCGGTTTCTCGCGAGGACGACCTCCCCCGTGAGGTCCATGACCTTGTCGATCCGTTCGATGTCCACCCGCAGGTTCTGGAGGGCGTCCCTGCGGTCCGGGACGTTCCTCTGGCCCTCCGGTCCGGCAGGTGCGGGAAGCTGCTCTCCTTTGACCGCCGGACCGGCCGGGACGGGGCCCGGCGGGGCGGAAGCGACCTTCGGCGGGTCCGGTGCGACGGCCGAAACGGGGACCGGGAGAACGTCGGCCGGATCCCCCTTCCCCGAGGCTTGCGCGAGCGCGTCGGCGAGCGCCGCGAGGAGCGGCCCCGTCTCCTCCAGAACGTCCTCCCCGTGCTTCACGTGCCCGATGAGGACGCGGAGGGTATCGACGCTCCGGAGGATCACGTCGAACGAGGCGCTTCGTCAGGCCGATCTCGCCGTCCCGCAGCTTCTTGAGGATGCTCTCGGAGGCATGGGCGACGTCCACCACCTGCTGGAAGCCGAGGAAGCCGGCGGCCCCCTTCAGCGTGTGGAGGCAACGGAAGATGTCGTTGAGGATCTCCTGGTCTTCCCCATTCGTCTCGAGATCGACGAAGAGGGGGTCGATACGATCGAGCGACTCCTCCGCCTCGGTGACGAAGTCGGAAACGATTTCCTGCATCTCGGCGTCCATCGCCGCTCCTTGCTACTTTCCGGCCTTGGAGAAGATCTTCTCGATCTTCTCCTTGAGAACCTCGGCGGTGAACGGCTTCACGACGTAGTTGCTGACCCCCGCCCGGATGGCTTCGATCACCTTCTCCTTCTCCGCCTCCGCGGTCACCATCAGGAATGGCAACTCCTTCAGTTCCGGGTCGCTCCGGACCTTCCTGATCAGGCCCAGCCCGTCGAGATTCGGCATGTTCCAGTCGGAGACCACGAAGCCGAACCCGCCACCCTTGAGTTTCACGTATGCGTGCTCGCCGTCCTCGGCCTCGGCGATGTTCTCGTACCCGAGCTGCTTGAGGAGGTTCCTCACGATCCGCCGCATCGTCAAGAAGTCGTCCACGACGAGGATCTTCGCCTTGAAATCAAGCATTGTCGTTCCTCCCTTTCCGGAAGATCTCCGCGAGGAGTTGGCGGACTTTCAGCGCGACGACGTCGGACGTCACCGGCTTGATGAGGTACCCGTCCGCCCCCGCGGAGGCGGCCCGCTGCCGCTCCTCGTCGTCATCCTCCGTCGTGATCATGAGCACGGGGATGTGACCCGTGTCGGGGTTCGCCTTCATCGTCCTTATGAACTCGATACCGTCCATGTACGGCATGTTCAGGTCGGTTACGACCAGGTGGACGGTTTCGCCGCCGAGCTTTTCGATGGCGTCGAGCCCGTTCTCGGCGGTCACGACGTCGAAGCCGTTCCCCTTCAGATAGAGACCCAACAGCTTCCGGGTCGTCCTGTCATCGTCCACGATCAATATCTTCATGATCCCGCCTTCCGTAGATCACGACCTTGTCGACGACGGTCGGCTTGAGAGCCCGCGTGACGCTGTGGAGGCTCTCGGACGTCCCGACGAGGAGAACACCGTCCGGGGCCAGGGCGTCGTACATCAGGGAGACCGCTTTCCGTTTCGACTTGTCGTCGAAGTAGATCAGGACGTTCCGGCAGAAGATCACGTCCACGTCGCGGATCGCCCTGACCTGCTTCTCGTCGATGAGGTTGACATTCAGGAACTTCACGGAATTCCGGATGCCGCTATCGAGCTCGAAGCCGTGGCCGTTGCTCCGGAAATACTTATCCCGGTAGCGCGGCGGGATGATGCGGGTGGCGTAGGTGCTGTAGATCCCTCTCCGCGCGGATTCGAGCGCGGCGTCGCTGATGTCCGAGCCGAAAACCTTCGCCTGGACCCCGGGGGCGGTCTCCTTGAGGATCGCCGAGATCGTGTACGGCTCCTCCCCCGTCGAGCAGGCGGCGGACCAGACCTTGATTTCCCGGCTCCGGTTCCGCTCGAGGATCCTGGGGAGGATGTGATTCGTGAACACGTCGAACTGCCGGGGTTCGCGGAAGAAATACGTCTCGTTCGTCGTGACGGCATCATAGAGGTTCCGGAGCTCCCCGTTCCCCGACGTGCGCAGGAACAGCAGGTACTCGTCGAAGCCCGAAAGCTTTTTTTCCAGGATTCGATGCGACAGGCGGTTCTCCAGGAAATATTTCTTGCTGTCCGGAACGAAGATGCCGGTCTGGTCGTAGATGTAGTCGCGGAGATTGCGGAACGTTATCTCCCGAAGGGGGGCGGGCGAGGTCATGTCCGCTCTCCCCGGCCCGTATCCTCCGCCCCGCCTTCCGCAAGCCGGGCGCGCACGAACGCATCGACGAGATCCCGGGCACGCCCGTCAAGCCCTCCGGAGGAGGAGACCAACGCCTCGGGATCGATGGAATAGAGGGCCTGGACGGCTTCCCTGGCCACGTCGTCGAACTCCTCACGGCGGAGGAGCGACAGAACGGACTCGAAGGACCCCTTCCCACCCACCGCCCCGAGGGCTGCCACGACCGCCTTTCGGACGTGACCTTCGGGGTCCCGGATCGCGGCGACGAGAGCCTCCCGGGCCTCGGCGTCCCCGATCCGCCCAAGGGCATGCGCCGCGGCCGACCGGACATCGCGAACGTCGTCCCGAAGCCGGGCGACGAGGTTCGGGACCGCCTCCACGATTTGCATCTCCCCGACGACCTCCGCGAGGATCGCCTTTCCGCGGAACCTCAGCGTGGGGTCGTCCAGCAGGCGACGGAGGGCATCCCGGGATCCGCATTGGAGGAGGAGGTCCCTGATGACACGGAGAATCTCCTCCTCGTCCAGTTTCGTCGCATCGAGGGATCCCGCCACGTCGAGGATCATGCGGAGCGCTTCCTCGTCGGCGATCCCGACGAGACCCCGAAGAGCGACAAGCCGATCCCTCCACTCGTCATCGCCCAGAAAGATCTCCAGGAGATCTTCGGGGAAGCCCGCGCCGGGAAGCGGCACCCCGATCCGGAGGAGGCCCTTCAGGACCGCGGCCCTATCGTCCCGGTCCGCGCTCCCCAGGTGGGCGAGAAGGGCCTCACCGGCCCGGGAAGAACCGATCTCCCCCAGCGCCTCGATCGCGGTGTGGCGGGTGGCGGGTGACGGATCGGAGAGGAGGGCGAGGATCGGCTCCACTGCGGCGGCGTCCCGCATGCCCGAGAGCGCCTCGAGGGCGTTGAAACGGACCCATTCGATGTCCTTGAGGGCGGCGAGGAGGTTCGGCAGGGCATCCGCGAGGTGGAGTGTTCCCAGCGCCTTGGCGGCGGCGGCCCTCACGTTCGGGTTTTGGTCGTCGGAAAGCCGTTCGCACAGCGCCTTCTCCAGGTGACGGCCGCCGGCGCCGGCGATGAGTTCGATGGCGAACTTCCGGACGTCGTCGTCCTTGTCCTTGAGGAGGGGCGGGAGGTGCGGAACGGCGTCCGTCCCGATCTCCTTCAGGATGACCATTGCGGCGTTCCGGAGGAAGGGATCCTCCCGAAGGA
>CAVPUD010000023.1:0-15641 GCA_963708545.1 uncultured beta proteobacterium
AGACCACGCCCATGCACAGCACCACGTCGCCGGCGCACGCATTTGCGGCGATGGCCTGCGGCAGTTCGGCCACGTCGGCGATAAACAGGGGCTCCACCTTGCCGGCCACGCGCAGCGCGCGCGCGAGCGTGCGCCCGTCGGCCGCGACCACGGGCGCCTCGCCCGCGGCATAGACCTCGGTGAGCAGCACGGCGTCGGCGCTGCCTATGACCTGCACGAAATCCTCGAAGCAGTCGCGCGTGCGGCTGTAGCGGTGCGGCTGGAAGGCCAGCACCAGACGCCGACCCGGGAAGGCGCCGCGCGCCGCGGCGAGCGTGGCCGCCATCTCGGCCGGGTGGTGGCCGTAGTCGTCGATCAGCGTGAACGTGCCGCCGCCCTGCGCGGGCAACTCGCCATAGCGCTGAAAGCGCCGCCCCACACCCTTGAAGCCCGCGAGCGCGCGCAGCACGGCCTCGTCGGGGATGTTGAGCTCGACCGCGACGGCGATGGCGGCGAGCGCGTTGAGCACGTTGTGCGCACCCGCGAGGTTGAGCGCCACGTCGAGGTCGGGCAGCTGCACGCCGTTGCGCCGTTGCACCGTGAAGCGCATCTGCCCGCCTTCTGCACGCACGTCGACGGCGCGCACCTGCGCGTCCTCGGCAAAGCCGTAGCTCGTGACGGGGCAGGTCACGTCAGGCAGGATCTCGCGCACCGCAGGGCTTTCGAGGCACAAAATGGCCGCGCCGTAGAACGGCATGCGGTGCAGAAAATCGACGAACGCGCTTTTTCCAGCCGGCCAAAGTCGTGCCCGTAGGTTTCCATGTGGTCGGCGTCGATGTTGGTGACCACGGCCATCACGGGCAGCAGGTTGAGAAAGGACGCGTCCGACTCGTCGGCCTCGACCACGATGTAGTCGCCCTGGCCCAGGCGCGCGTTCGCGCCCGCGCTGTTCAGGCGCCCGCCGATCACGAAGGTCGGATCCAGCCCGGCCTCGGCGAGCACGCTGGTCACGAGGCTGGTGGTGGTGGTCTTGCCGTGCGTGCCCGCGATCGCGATGCCGTGCTTGAGGCGCATGAGCTCGGCCAGCATGAGCGCGCGCGGCACCACGGGAATCTTGCGCGCGCGCGCCGCGAGCACCTCGGGGTTGTCGGGCTTGACCGCGGTGGAGGTGACCACGGCGTCGGCATCCGCGATGTGCGCGGCGTCGTGCCCCACGGCAGTGCGTATGCCCAGGGCCGCGAGGCGGCGCAGCGTGGCGCTGTCGGCAAGGTCCGAGCCCGAAATGGCGTAGCCCAGGTTGAGCAGCACTTCGGCAATGCCGCTCATGCCGGCGCCGCCTATGCCGACGAAATGGATGTGGCGTATGGCGTGCTTCATGCGGCCAGCTCCTCGCACGCGGCGACGATGGCCTGCGTGGCTTCGGTTTTTTGCATCATTTTGGCCTTTTGCGCAGTATTCATGAGCGTAAGGCGATCCAGATTCGATAGCATCTTGGCGAGTTTTTCGGGGGTCAATTCCAGCTGCGGCACGAGCCAGCCGCCGCCCGCGTCGGTCAGAAAGCGCGCGTTGCGCGTCTGGTGGTCATCGACCGCGAACGGAAAGGGCACGAAGATCGCGGCCGCGCCCACGGCGGCGATCTCGGTCACGGTGCTCGCGCCGGCGCGGCAGACGATCACGTCGGCGGCGGCAAACGCGCTCGCCGTGTCGTCGATGAAGGGCGTGAGTTCGGCCTGCACACCCGCAGCGGCGTAATGCGCGCGCAGCGCTTCGAGCTGCGCCGCGCCGCTTTGGTGCGTGACCAGCGGGCGCGCTTCGGGCGCGATCAGCGTGAGCGCCTGCGGCACGATCTCGTTGAGCGCGCGCGCGCCCAGGCTGCCGCCCACCACGAGCAGCCGCAGCGGGCCATTGCGAGCGGCAAAGCGCGCGGCGGGCGCGGGTTGCTGCAAAAACGCCTCACGCAACGGGTTGCCCACCCACTGCGCGCCCGGCAGCGCGTCGGGGAAGGCCGTGAACACGCGCTGCGCGCGGCGCGCGAGCAGCTTGTTCGCCATGCCGGCGATGGAGTTTTGCTCGTGCAGCACCAGCGGCTTGCGCGCGAGCGCGGCCATGAGCCCGCCCGGAAAGCTGATGTAGCCGCCCAGCCCCACGACCACGTCGGGCTGCACGCGGCGCAACACCGCGCGCGCTTGCACGAGCGCACGCAGCAGGCGCCCCGGCAGACGCGCCAGCGTGCCCAGGCCCTTGCCGCGCACGCCGGAAAAATCCACCGCCTCGAACGCGAAGCCCTGCGGCACGACGAGGCGCTCTTCCATGCTGGCAGGCGCGCCCAGCCAGTGCACGGCAAAGCCGCGCGCACGCAGCGCCTGCGCCACGGCCAGACCCGGGAAGATGTGCCCGCCCGTGCCGCCCGCCATGATGAGGGCCGTCTTGCGCGTCATACGCGGCCCCCCCTCATCGGCGCTGCGCGCCTTGCAGCGCTTGCGCGCTGCGACAATTTATTCTGTCGAAACAAATTGCTCATACACGGCCTCCGCGCATAAGCAATTTGTTTTCATAGTCAACCCGCAGCACCACCGCGAGCGCGACGAGGTTCATGAGGATGGCCGAGCCGCCAAAGCTCATGAGCGGCAGCGTCAGGCCCTTGGTGGGCAGGGCGCCGAGGTTCACACCCATGTTGATGAAGCTCTGAAAGCCGATCCAGATCGCCACGCCCTGCGCGACCAGGCCCGCGAACACGCGGTCGAGCGCGATCGCCTGGCGGCCTATGTGCATGATGCGGCGCGTCAGCCAGAAAAAGAGCACGATCAGCGTCAGCACGCCGACGAGGCCAAATTCTTCGCCGATCACCGAGAGCAGAAAGTCGGTGTGCGCCTCGGGCAGCCAGTTGAGCTTTTCCACACTGTTGCCCAGGCCCACGCCGAAAATGCGCCCGCGGCCGATGGCGATCAGCGCGTGCGAGAGCTGGTAGCCCTTGCCCAGAGCGTGCTCCATGCTCCAGGGGTCGAGGTAGGCAAAGATGCGCTCGCGCCGCCAGGGCGACAGGCCGATCATGAGCCCGAAGGCGACGACGAGGATCAGCGCGATCACGAAGAACATGCGCGCATTCACCCCGCCGAGGAACAAAATGCCCATGGCGATCACGGCGATCACCAAAAACGCGCCCATGTCGGGCTCGGCCAGCAGCAGCATGCCCACCACGGCTATGGCCGCGCCCATGGGCAGCACGGCGCGAAAGAAGCGCTCCTTGACTTCCATCTTGCGCACCATGTAATCGCTCGCGTAGATCACCACGGCGAGCTTGGCGAGCTCGGAGGGCTGGAAATTCATGATGCCCAGCGACAGCCAGCGGCGCGCGCCGTTGACCACCGTGCCCACGTGCGGGATCAGCACGAGGATGAGCAGCATCAGCGCAGCAACGAACAGCCAGGGCGCGACACGCTCCCAGGTGTTCATGGACACCTGGAACGCCAGCAGCGCCACGACGAAGCCCATGCCGAGCGCAATCGCATGGCGCATGGCGAAATGCGTGTGCGCGATCTTGCCGAAGCGCGGGTTGTCGGGCAGCGCGATCGAGGCCGAATACACCATCACCAGCCCCCAGGCGAGCAGCGCGACCACCACCCACAGCAAGGTCTGGTCAAAGTCCAGCAGACGCGCGGGCGTGGCGCTGGTCTGGCGGTACTCGGTGCCGCCCACGCGCACGGGCAGACGGTCCGCGGCCTGCGCCGACATGCTGCCCACGCGCACGCCGACCCAGGCGGCAAAACGCTGCCACAAGCCAGTGGGTTCGAGCACGCGGCTCATGCCATGCCCTCCACGTCTTGGCCCGCCTCGAGCGCGAGCGTGCGCACGGCCGCGCGGAACACCTCGGCGCGGTGCTCGTAGTCGCGGAACATGTCCAGGCTCGCGCAGGCCGGCGAGAGCAGCACGGCGTCGCCAGCTTGCGCGTGCTGCGCGGCCTGCTGCACGGCCACTGGCAGCGTGGCGGCGTCGATCAGCGGCACACCCGTGGTCTGCAGCGCGGCGCGGATGCGCGGTGCATCGCGGCCGATCAGCAGCACGGCGCGCGCATGCCGCGCCACGGGCTGCGCGAGCGGCGTGAAGTCCTGCCCCTTGCCCTCACCACCCAAAATCAGCACGATGCGGCGCTCTGCTCCCAGGCCGCTGAGCGCGGCCACGGTCGCGCCCACGTTGGTGCCCTTGCTGTCGTCGAAATACTCGACCCCGGCGACGATGGCCACGGGCTCCACGCGGTGCGGCTCGCCGCGGTACTCGCGCAGGCCGTAAAGCATGGGCGCGAGCGCGCAACCCGCGGCGCGCGCGAGCGCCAGTGCGGCGAGCGCATTCACGGCGTTGTGGCGCCCGCGAATGCGCAGCGCGTCGGCGGGCATGAGGCGCTGCAGGTGCAGCGGCGCCAGAGCGTCGGGCCCTCTGTCGGCCCCTGTTTCGGCCCGTGCACGACGGCGTAGCGCGGCGTTTTCGGCGTTTTCGTGCGGCTGCGCGCGCACGAGCCAGGCCATGCCATGCACCACCTCGATGCCGAAGTCGCCCGCGCGGCGCGGCAGGTCGCCGCCGAAAGTCAGGTAGGCGCGCGGCGGTGCGGCTTGCGGCCGCGCTTTGCGTGCTGCAGCGTTCGATGCGGCAGTGCTGGAGGCCGCAGTGCTGGAGGCCGCAGAAACAGCCGCGGGCAGCATCTGCATCACCAGCGGATCTTCGCGGTTGAGCACCATGAGCGCGTGCCGGCCGAAGATGCGCGCCTTGGCCGCCGCGTAGTCCTGCAGGCTGCCGTGCCAATCGAGGTGGTCTTGCGTGACGTTGAGCACCGCGGCCGCCGTGGGCTCGAAGCCCTGCACACCATCGAGCTGGAAGCTCGAGAGCTCGAGCACCCAGACTTCGGGCAGGCTGCCCGCGTCCATATGTGCGCTCAAGGTGTCGAGCAGCGTCGGCCCGATGTTGCCCGCGACGGCCACGGTCTTGCCCGCACGCGCGACGAGCTGGCCGGTCAGCGCGGTCACCGTGGTCTTGCCGTTGGTGCCCGTGATGGCCAGCACTGCGGGCGCATAGCCGCTTTGTGCACGCAGCGCCTGCAAGCCTTCAGAAAACAAGTCTAATTCGCCTAAAACGCTGATCTGCTGTGCGTGAGCAGCTTCCACTACAGGAGCAATCGCGGCGGGGCTCAAGCCCGGCGAGCGCAGCACGGCGGCGTAGCCCTGCGCGCGCAGCAGCGCCGCGTCCAGCGCGCCGCTCACGAACGTGGCCTGCGGCAGCTCGGCGCGCAGCGTGGCGAGCTGCGGCGGTGCCGCGCGCGTGTCGGCCACCGTGACCTGCGCGCCGCAGCGCGCGCACCAGCGCGCCATCGCGAGCCCCGACGCGCCCAGGCCCAGCACGAGCACACGCGCACCTTGCCAGCGGGCGAGCGCCGGGGCGAGCTGTGCAACAGAATCGTTGGCGGGGTTGTTCATCGCAGTTTCAGGGTCGAAAGCCCCCCCAGACACAGCAGCATGGTGATGATCCAAAAGCGCACCACGACCTGCGTCTCCTTCCAGCCTTTTTTCTCGAAGTGGTGGTGCAGCGGCGCCATCTGGAACAGGCGCCGGCCCGCGCCGTAGCGCTTTTTGGTGAACTTGAACCAACCCACCTGTAGCATCACCGACAGCGCCTCGACGACGAAGATGCCGCCCATCACGGCGAGCACGATCTCCTGGCGCACGATCACGGCCACCGTGCCCAGCGCCGCGCCGAGCGAGAGCGCGCCCACGTCGCCCATGAACACCTTGGCCGGGTAGGCGTTGAACCACAAAAAGGCCAGCCCCGCGCCCGCAATCGCAGAGCAAAACACCAGCAGCTCGCCCGCACCCGGAATGTGCGGAAAGAACAGATACCTGGAATACACCGCATTACCCACGACGTAGGCAAACACCCCGAGCGCCGAGCCGACCAGCACCACCGGCATGATGGCCAGGCCGTCGAGCCCGTCGGTGAGGTTCACGGCGTTGCTCGCGCCGACGATGACCAGGTAGGTCAGCACGACAAAGCCCCACACGCCCAGCGGGTAGCTGACTTCCTTGAAAAACGGCAGCAGCAGCCCGGCCTTGGGCGGCAGATCGAGCGCAAAGCCCGACCGCACCCAGGTCATGAACAACTCCAGCACACGCGCGTTGGAGCTCCCGGAAATGGCGAACACCAGGTACAGCGCCGCGAGCAGGCCGATCAGCGACTGCCAGAAATACTTCTCGCGCGAGCGCATGCCCTCGGGGTCCTTGCGCACCACCTTGCGCCAGTCGTCCACCCAGCCGATCGCGCCAAAGCCCAGCGTGACCACGAGCACGATCCAAACGAAGCGGTTCGACAGGTCGGCCCACAGTAGTGTGGACGCCGTGAGCGCGAGCAAAATCAGCACCCCGCCCATGGTGGGCGTGCCGCTTTTGACGAGGTGCGACTGCATCGCGTACTCGCGCACGGGCTGGCCGATCTTGAGCGCGGTGAGGATGCGGATCACCTTGGGCCCCGCGGCCAGCCCGATGAGCAGCGCCGTGAGCGCGGCCATCACGGCGCGAAAGCTCAGGTACTGGAACACGCGCAGGAACCCGAACTCGGCCGAGCAGCCCTGCAGCCATTGCGCGAGCCATATCAGCATGCGGCACCTGCAGCCCCGACGGGGGAGGAAGAAATGCTGGCCGCAGCGGCCGCTGCAGCCGCGGTGACTGGCGTGGGCGCGGCGGCCTCGACGCTGGCCGCGAGGGCCTGCACCACCTGTTCCATTTTCATGAAGCGCGATCCTTTCACGAGCACACTGCCAAGGTTTGGCAAGGCGGCGCACACCGCCTCCTGCAAAGCCGCCATGCTGTCGAAATGCCGGCCCGCGCCGCGCCCTTCGGGGTCGAAGGCGCGCACCGCGTGTGCGGCCAGTTCGCCCAGCGCATACAGCCCGCTGATGCCCGCGGCGCGCGCCTGGGCGCCGGCCTCGGCGTGGAACTGCGCGCCTTGCGTGCCCACTTCGCCCATATCGCCGAGCACGAGCAGCCGAGGCGCGGGCAGCTCGGCGAGCACGGCGATGGCCGCGCGCACCGAGTCGGGGTTGGCGTTGTAGCTGTCATCGACCACCGTGATTTCGCGCCCGCCAAGCTGCAAGCCGAATGCACGCGAGCGCCCTGCCACGGGTCGAAAGGCCGCGAGCCCCTGAACGATGGCGTCCAGCGGCACGCCCGCGGCAAACGCGCAGGCCGCGGCGGCGAGCGCATTCGTCACGTTGTGGCGCCCGGCGATGTGCAGCCTGCAGTCGAGCGGCCCCGCGGGCGTGCGCATTTGCACGCTCCAGGCGGCTTGCTGCGCGCCCGGCTGCCCCGGCGCTTCTTCCTGCCCCCAGACGGCGTGCGTGCACGCGAAGTCGGCCCCGGCGGCGCCGAAGGTGAGGCAGCGCCGCCCCGCGGCCAGGCTGCGCCACAGCGGCGTGTAGGCGTCCTGCGCCGGGAACACGGCCACGCCGCTCTCGGGCAGCGCGGCCAGCACGGCGCCGTTTTCGCGCGCCACGGCCTCCACGGTGTGCATGAATTCGAGGTGCTCGCGCTGCGCGTTGTTGACCAGTGCCACCGTGGGGCGCACCAGCTCGGCCAGGTAGGCGATCTCGCCCGGATGATTCATGCCCAGCTCGACCACGCCCACGCGGTGCGCGGCCGTGAGGCGCAGCAGGGTCTGCGGCACGCCGATGGCGTTGTTGAGGTTGCCGCGCGTGGCAAAGGCCGCCTCGCCCGCGTAGGCCGCGAGGATGCACGCGATCATCTGCGTCACCGTGGTCTTGCCGTTGCTGCCCGTGACGGCGATCAGCGGCAGCGTGAACTGCGCGCGCCAGCCCGCGGCGAGCGCGCCCAGCGCGGCGGTGCTGTCGGGCACTTCGATGCCGGGCAGGCCCGCGGCTTCGAGCCCGCGCTCGGCCACCACGGCAAGCGCTCCTTGCGCGCGCGCCTGGGGCAGGAAGTCGTGCGCGTCGAAGCGCGCACCGCGCAGCGCCACGAACAAGTCGCCCGGCTGCAACGTGCGCGTGTCGGTGTGCACGCGCCGCAGCGCGATGGCCGCCGCGCTTGCTGCATCCGCGCCCACGAGCCGCGCCGCGGGAATGCGCGCGCGGATCAAGTCGAAAGCCTGCTGCAGCTGCATCATGCCGAAGCTCCACGCGCGGCGAGCGCGGCCTGCGCCTGCGCCAGGTCGGAAAACGGCACGCGCCGGCCCGCGATCTCCTGGGTGTCCTCGTGGCCCTTGCCCGCGATCAGCACCACGTCGGCAGCGTCGGCCTCGGCCAACGCGAGCGCGATCGCGGCGGCGCGGTCGGGCTCGGCGCGCACGGTCTCGCCCGCGATCGTGCCGAGCAAAATTTGGTGGATGATGGCCGCCGGGTCTTCGCGGCGCGGGTTGTCGCTGGTCACCACCACCCAATCGGCGCGATGCTGCGCCACGGCGCCCATTTGCGGGCGTTTGCCTGCGTCGCGCTCGCCGCCGCAGCCGAACACGCACCACAGCTGCCCGCCGCGCGCCTGCGCCACGGGGCGCAGCGCAAGCAATACCTGCTCGAGCGCGTCCGGCGTGTGCGCGTAATCGACCACAACGAGCGGCTGCCCGTGCTCGGCGCCGCTGCCCGGCACCTGCTGCATGCGCCCCGGCACGGGCGGCAGCGCCGCACACGCGCGCAGCGCCTCGGGCAGCGGCACGCCCAGGCTGCGCAGCACCGCGAGCACGCCGAGCAGGTTCTGCAGGTTGTAGCGCCCCACCACGCGCGGCTGCCAGGGGTGGCGCGCCGCGCCTTCGCACACCGTGCAGCTGATGCCTTGCGCGCCGAAGTGCACATCCTGCGCCCACAGGCGCGCGCCCGCGGCCGGCGGCTGCTGCGCCAAGGGCACGGACACGCCCCAGAGGTCTAGGAGACTGTCGGACTTTGGAATCGTCGGCTGCGAATGCGCCGCAGCGGCCCATTTTTTACTGGCTTCTTGCCCCATAGCACCACTATTGGGCGGCGAATCCGGCAAAAACGGGTCTCGCTGGGGCGCATTCTCGCTATCGACGCCCACAGTCCGACAGGCTCCTAGCGCGCGCTCGCGCGCTGTGCCCTCGAGCTCGGCATGCAGGCGCGCACCTTGGGCGTCGTCGAGGTGGATCACCGCCGCCTGCAGCCCCGGCCAGTCGAACAGCGCGCGCTTGGCGCGCCAGTAGGCGTCCATGTCGCCGTGGTAGTCGAGGTGGTCTTGCGTGAAGTTGGTGAACACCGCCACGCGGATGCGCGTGCCCGCCAGGCGCTGCTCGGCCAGGCCGATCGAGGACGCCTCGATGGCGCAGGCCGCAAGCCCCTCATCGGCCATCTGGCGCAGCGCGCGCTGCAGCCGCACGGGGTCGGGCGTGGTCAGGCCAGAGCCTTCGAGCCGGCCCGGCGTTCCCATACCCAAAGTGCCTATGAGCCCACATCCAGAGCGCCCATGCAGCTCTGTTTTAGAGAGCGCATGCGCGAGCCACCAGGCGGTGCTGGTCTTGCCATTGGTGCCCGTGACGGCGAGCACGTCGAGCTGCGCCGACGGGTGGCCGAACCACTGCGCGGCGATCTCGCCGGTCGCGGCCTTGAGCCCGCGCAGCGCCGCGAGCGCCGCATCCGGGCGGCGCGCATCGAGCGCAAACGCCTCCACGCCGTCTTGCTCGACCAGGCAGGCCGCAGCGCCGCGCGCGAGGGCGTCGGCCACATGCGCACGCCCGTCGGTCGCGGCGCCGGGCCAGGCGATGAAGGCGTCGCCGGGCACAATCTGGCGGCTGTCGGTCTGCAGCGTGCCGCGGCCAGGCGCAAGCTGCGTGCGCAGCCATTGCACGGCTTCGGGAGCGTCGTGCAGCACGCGCATCACAGCGGCTCCTCCACGTCGGCGACGATCTGCGGCTTGACGTCCATGTCGGGCGGCACGCCCATGAGGCGCAGCGTCTGCTGCACCACCACGCTGAACACCGGCGCGGCGACCAGGCCGCCATAGACCTGGCCGTTGCTCGGCTCGTCGATCATCACCGCGACGATGATGCGCGGCTTGTCGATAGGCGCCATGCCGGTGAACCACGCGCGGTACTTGCCCGAGGCGTAGCCCTTGCCCTGCTGCTTGCGCGCCGTGCCGGACTTGCCGCCCACCGAGTAGCCCACGGTCTGCGCCTTCTGTCCCGTGCCGCCCGGGCCGGCGGCCATTTGCAGCATTTTGCGGATCTCATCGGCCGTGCGCTCGGAAAACACCGGCACGCCGACTGCGGGCGTACTGCTCTTGAGCATGGTTGCCGGGATCACGCGCCCGCCGTTGGCAAACACGGTGTAAGAGCGCGCCATCTGGAACAGGCTGGCCGAGAGGCCGTAGCCGTAGGCCATGGTGGCCTGCTCGATCGGGCGCCAGGTCTTGTAGGGGCGCAGGCGCCCGCTGACCACGCCGGGGAACGCGAGCTGCGGCTTTTGCCCGAAGCCTGCGGCCGAGAAGGTCTCCCACATCTCGCGCGGCGACATCTGCATCGCGATCTTGGTCGTGCCCACGTTGCTCGACTTCTGGATCACCCCTTGCACGGTGAGCACGCCGTAGTTGTGCGTGTCCGAAATCGTCGAGCCCGTGATGGTGATGCGCCCGGGATTGGTGTCGATGATGGTGTCGGGCCGCACGCGCCCGGTTTCGAGCGCGAGGCCGATGGTGAAAGGCTTCATGGTCGAGCCGGGCTCGAACACGTCGGTGAGCGCGCGGTTGCGCAGCTGCTCGCCCGTGAGGTTGCGGCGGTCGTCCGGCACGTAGCTCGGGTAGTTGGCGAGCGCCAGCACCTCGCCCGTGTGCGCGTCCAGCACCACCACGCTGCCGGCCTTGGCCTTGTGCTCCTGCACCTGGTCGCGCAGCTTCTGGTAGGCAAAGAACTGCACCTTGCTGTCTATGGACAGCTGGATGTCGCGCCCATCCACCGGCGGCACGTCCTCACCCACGCCTTCGACGATGCGCCCCATGCGGTCCTTGATCACGCGGCGCGAGCCCGGCTTGCCCGCGAGGTCTTGGTTGAAGATCAGTTCCACACCCTCCTGGCCCTGGTCTTCGACGTTGGTGAAGCCCACGACGTGCGCGGCCGCCTCGCCCTCGGGGTACTGGCGCTTGTATTCCTTGCGCAGGTAGATGCCCTTGATGTCGAGCGCGACGATCTGCTGGCCCACGTCCCAGTCGAGCTGGCGCTTGATCCAGACGAAGGTCTTGTCCTCATCGGCCAGCTTGCGCTGCAAATCCGAGAGCGACATGCCCAGCAACTGCGACAGCTTGGGCAACTTGGCGCTCACTTCCGGGGCGTCCTGCTCCACGTCCTCGGGAATGGCCCAGATGCTCGCCGCGGGCACGCTCGAAGCCAGCAGCAGGCCGTTGCGGTCCAGGATGCGGCCGCGGTGCGCGGGCAATTCGAGCGTGCGCGCGAAACGCACCTCGCCCTGGCGCAGGAAAAAGTCGTTCGCGAACACCTGCACGTAGGCCGCGCGCGCCGCCAGGCCGACGAAACCCAGCGCGAGCAGCGCGACGATGAGCTTGCTGCGCCACAGCGGCGTGCGACTGGCCAGCAAAGGGCTCGAGGCATAGCGCACGCTGCGGCTCATGGCTGGCCTCCTTGGCCCGCTTGCGCCGATCCGGCCGCCGACTCAGCCGCCGGATCGGACACGTACTGCGTGATCGCCGGCGTGGCGCTGCGCATCTGCAGCTGCGTGCGCGCGATTTTTTCCACGCGCAGCGGCGTGGCCTGCGCGCGCTTTTCGACCTGCAGGCGCTGGTGCTCGGTCTCGAGGCGGCGCGCCTCGGCCTTGGCGCGGTCGAGCTCAGTGAACAGGCGCCGCGATTCGTACTGCAGGTTGACCACGTAAAACGCGCTGGCCAACACCGCGAGCAGCAGCACGAGGTTCAGGCGCGTCATGCGGGCACCTCCGTGCGCTCGGCCACGCGCAGGATGGCGCTGCGCGCGCGCGGGTTCGCGACCAGTTCGTCCGCGCCAGGGCGTATGCGTCCCAGGGCCTTGAGGCGCAGCGGCGCAGGCGGGGCAAACGGCGTGCGCCGGTCGAACGCCTCTTTGGAGTGGCGCACAATGAACTGCTTGACGATGCGGTCTTCGAGCGAGTGGAAACTGATCACCACGAGCCGCCCGCCCGGCGCAAGCACCTTGAGGCTCGCCTCTAGCGCTTGCTGCAGCTCCTGCAGTTCGGCGTTGATGAAAATCCGAAAAGCCTGAAAGGTGCGCGTGGCAGGGTGCTGCCCAGGCTCGCGGGTCTTGACCGCGCCAGCCACGAGTTCGGCCAGCTCGCCGGTGCGCGTGAGCGCTCCCTGCTGCGCGCGCCGAGCAACAATCGCCTTTGCAATGGCGCCAGCAAACCGTTCTTCGCCGTAATCACGTACCACCTCCGCAATCTGGCCCTCGTCGGCCTCGGCCAACCACTGCGCCACGCTCTGGCCGCGCGTGGGGTCCATGCGCATGTCCAGGGGCCCATCGAAACGAAAACTGAAGCCGCGCTCGGCCGCGTCGAGCTGGGGCGAGCTCACGCCCAGGTCCATCAGCACGCCGCAGGCGCTGCCCGCGGGCAGATCAGCCAGGTGCGCAAACCCCTCGTGGCGAATGGCAAAGCGCGCGTCGTCGATCTGCGCCGCGGCGGCGACGGCCTCGGGGTCTTTGTCGAACGCCAGCAGCTGCGCCTGCGGCCCCAGGCGCTGCAGGATGCGCCGTGCGTGCCCGCCGCGGCCGAAGGTCGCATCGACCCACAGGCCCGCAGGCGCGGGGCCCGCGCCGCCCAACAGGGCTTGCACGGCCTCTTCGAGAAGGACCGTGGTGTGCTGCAGCTGCTGGTTCACCACGTCCCTCAGAAAGAAAAATCTTTGAAGACGTCGGGCATCTCGCCCTGCATGGCCTGCGCTTCCTGCGCGTCGTAGCTGGCCTTGTCCCAGAGCTCGAAGTAGCTGCCCATGCCCAGCAAGATGGACTCCTTGCTGATGCCGGCCGCCGCACGCAGCTCGGGCGAGATCAGCACGCGGCCCGTTGCGTCCATTTCCACGTCCATCGCGTTGCCCAGGAAGATGCGCTTCCACCACTGCGCCGACATGGGCAACTGGGCGATGCGCTCGCGGAACTTCTCCCACTCGGGGCGCGGGAACACCATCAGGCAGCCGTGCGGGTGCTTGGTGATCGTGAGCTGGCCAGCCGCCGTCGCGAGCAGGACGTCGCGGTGCCGGGTCGGCACGGACAGCCGCCCCTTGGCATCGAGACTCAGCGACGAGGCACCCTGGAACACGACGGAAATCCCCCTGAAGCCACCGCACCCCGGAAATCGGGGTTTTATGGCACTTTTCACCACTTCATTGCACTTTTTTGCACTGTAGCAGGAAAAGCAGGCCGCGCAAGGGCTCTTGCTGGATTTTTTTGTAATGAAATCAAGGACTTATCCGCCAAACGCAAACGGCGGAAAAGGAAAAACCATTGCTGTATAGGCACTTAGCGCAGGCTTTGCATGTGGCACATGCAAAAGGGCGACCGCGTCGGCCCCGGCCCAGCCAAAACCCGCTACTGGCTACGCCCCGCCGTGGCAAGGCGCAGCCCACATGCGGCTGTCGGGCTGGCTCAGAGGATGTAGCGCGACAGGTCTTCGTTCTGGCTCAGGCTTTGCAGCCGCGCATCGACGTAGGCGGCGTCTATGGTCACGGTCTGGCCTGCGAGGCGCGTGGCCTCGAAGCTGACTTCGTCGAGCAGGCGCTCCAGCACCGTGGCCAGGCGGCGCGCGCCTATGTTTTCGGTGCGCTCGTTGACCTCGAAGGCGATGTGCGCGAGGCGCGTGATGCCTTCGGGCAAAAACTCCAGCCGCACGCCTTCGGTGGCGAGCAGCGCCTGGTATTGCTTGACCAGGCTGGCGTGTGTCTGCGTGAGAATGGCCTCGAAGTCCTGCACCGAGAGCGATTCGAGCTCGACGCGGATCGGAAAGCGCCCCTGCAGCTCAGGGATCAGGTCGCTCGGCTTGGCCAAGTGGAACGCGCCCGAGGCGATGAACAGGATGTGGTCGGTCTTGACCATGCCGTACTTGGTGGACACCGCGGTGCCCTCCACGAGCGGCAGCAGGTCGCGCTGCACGCCCTGGCGCGAGACGTCGGCGCCGCTCGTTTCCTGGCGCGCGGCAACCTTGTCGATTTCGTCGATGAAGACGATGCCATTTTGCTCGGCATTGGCGAGCGCGCGCGTGCGGACTTCCTCCTCGTTGACGCGCTTGGCCGCCTCCTCCTCGGTCAGCAGCTTGCGTGCCTCGGCGATCTTGAGGCGGCGCGTGCGGCGCTTTTCCTGGCCGAGCTGGCTGAACATACCGCGCAGCTGCTCGGCCATTTCTTCCATGCCGGCCGGGCCCATGATCTCGAACGTGGGCCGGCTCTCGGCAAGCTCTATGTCCACTTCCTTGTCGTCGAGCAGGCCCTCGCGCAGCTTCTTGCGAAACACCTGGCGCGCGGTGCTGTCGGCGGACTCGGCGCCGGTGCGCGCAGGCGGAATCAGCACGTCGAGGATGCGCTCCTCGGCGGCGTCTTCGGCCAGCGTGCGCACCTTGCGCATTTCGGCTTCGCGCATCTGCTTGACGGCGACTTCGGCGAGGTCGCGGATGATGCTGTCCACGTCCTTGCCGACGTAGCCGACCTCGGTGAACTTGGTCGCCTCGACCTTGATGAAGGGCGCGTCGGCCAGGCGCGCGAGGCGCCGCGCGATCTCGGTCTTGCCTACGCCCGTGGGGCCGATCATGAGGATGTTCTTGGGCGTGATCTCCTGGCGCAGGCCCGCATCGACCTGCTGGCGGCGCCAGCGGTTGCGCAGCGCAATCGCCACGGCACGCTTGGCGGCAGCCTGGCCGACGATGTGGCGGTCGAGCTCGGAGACGATTTCCTGGGGGGTCATGGACGACATAAAATTTGCATCAAAAGTGCCAAAAGTGCTTATCCATCAAGCGCTAGCAGCTATCAAAATCAAAGTATGCAGGAAGCCGGCAGACTCACAACGTCTCTATCGTGTGGTGCATGTTGGTGTAGATGCACAGCTCGCCGGCGATCTCCAGCGATTTTTTCACGACCTCGTGCGCGGGCAGCTCGGTATGGTCTAGCAACGCCTTGGCCGCCGACTGCGCGTAGGCGCCGCCCGAGCCTATGGCGACGATGCCGTGCTCGGGCTCAAGCACGTCGCCGTTGCCCGTGATGATCAGCGAGGCCTCGCGGTCGGCCACGGCCAGCATGGCTTCGAGGCGGCGCAGCACGCGGTCGGTGCGCCAGTCCTTGGTGAGCTCGATCGCGGCGCGCACCAGGTGGCCCTGGTGCTTGTCGAGCTTGGCCTCGAAGCGCTCGAACAGCGTGAAGGCATCGGCCGTGGCTCCGGCAAAGCCCGCGAGCACCTTGCCGTGGTGTAGCTTGCGCACCTTGCGCGCCGTGCCCTTGACGACGATGTTGCCCAGCGTGACCTGGCCGTCGCCGCCCAAGGCGACCTGCACGCCATCGGCGGTTTGACGGCGCACGCACAAGATGGTGGTGCCGTGAAAGGTGGGGAATTCAGTCGGTGCTTGCATAGTTGCGTTAAACCCAGATTGTTCATTAGGACGCGGGACGATGGCGAGGCGGCTGGCGAGGCAGTTTGGTCGCTGGTGAGAA
>CAVPUD010000024.1:0-29553 GCA_963708545.1 uncultured beta proteobacterium
TTTGGCTGTCCTGGCAGCTTCCGGCACTGCCATGGCGCAATCGTCGTCCGTCACCCTGTTTGGCGTGATGGACGTGGGTGTGGGTCACACCTCTGGCGATAAGTCGGTGACCGGCCTGACCAACGGTGGCCTCAAGACCAGCCGTCTGGGCGTTCGTGGTGTGGAAGACCTCGGCGGTGGCCTCAAGGCTGGCTTCTGGCTTGAAGGCGGCATCAACGCTGACACCGGCGACGGCAACAAGAACGGCGCCTACGGCGGCGGTCTGCAATTCAAGCGCCGCTCGACCATCAGCCTGATGGGCGATAACTGGGGTGAAGTCCGCCTTGGCCGTGACAACACGGCGCACTACAACAATTTGCTGGCCTTCGATCCGTTCGACGCCACTGGCGCCGGCAGCTTGATGAAGAACCAGATCACCGGCATCGACGATCGCAAGAGCAATACGATCAGCTACTTCCTGCCCTCGAACCTCGGCGGCTTCTACGGCCAAGTGCAATACATCTTCGGTGAGAAGGCCGGCAGCGCGTATACCGGCACGACCAACAACGGCGATGGCTATGGTGTGCGTGGTGGTTATGCCAATGGCCCGCTGAACATCGGCGCCGATTACATGAAGATCAAGAAGAACGCTTTGTCCGACAAGGATCCTGCCTTGGCAAGCTCCGCTCTCTTCCAGGACGCAGAGGCTTATGGCATTGGCGCCAGCTACGACTTCGGCATGATCAAGCCTTTCGTGATGTGGAACCAGGAAAAGGCCAAGTCGGAAGGTGTTCTGTCCGAGAAGAAGTACCAAATGTGGATCGTCGGTCTGACTGCTCCCGTGGGCCCGGGCGTGGTGCGCTTCTCGTACAACGACCTGCGTGACAAGAGCGACAACCTCGTCGCCGACAATGACTCCAAGCAGTACTCGCTGGGTTATGTCTATAACCTGTCCAAGCGCACCGCGCTGTACGGCACCTACTCGCACGTCTCGAACGACGGTATTGCCAAGCGTGGCACCGGCATCAGCGGCCTGTCTGGCGTCACGATCAATGCCGGCGAGTCCGTCAACGCCTACGAGTTTGGTATCAGCCACTCGTTCTAATCCAGCAGAGGCTGCCTTGCGCGGCTTCTTCGCTTGATTCAAAGCAAAACGCCGGCCTCTGGGCTGGCGTTTTGCTTTGTGTGAACTGGCCCCCGAAAAATGGACGCCACGAGGTTTGTAATGATGACCTTGTGGAGAAAACATGAAGTCAGGAACAGATCGTAGAGGAAATACGTCCTCTTGGCGCCTTTCCGTCGCGCCCATGATGGACTGGACCGACCGCCATTGCCGCTACCTGCACCGCCTGCTGAGCCGCCACGCGCGGCTTTACACCGAAATGGTGACCACGGGCGCACTGCTGCACGGGGACGTGGCGCGGCATTTGCTTTTTTCTGCCGAGGAGCACCCCGTCGCGCTGCAACTGGGCGGCAGCGACCCCGCCGATCTGGCGCAGTGCGCACGTTTGGCAGAGCGCTGGGGCTACGACGAGGTCAACCTCAATTGCGGCTGCCCGAGCGAGCGCGTGCAGCGCGGCGCGTTCGGCGCCTGCCTGATGCACGAGCCGCGGCTCGTGGCCGACTGCGTCAAGGCCATGGCCGACGCGGTGTCGGTGCCCGTCACCGTGAAGCACCGCATAGGCATAGGCCGCGACGAGCGCTACGCCTTCGTGCGCGACTTCGTCGGCACGGTGGCCGAGGCCGGCTGCCGGGTGTTCATCGTGCACGCGCGCAACGCCTGGCTCGAGGGCCTATCGCCCAAGGAAAACCGCGAGATTCCGCCGCTGCGCTACGAAGTCGCGCACCAGCTCAAGGCCGACTTTCCCGCGCTCACGATCGTCGTGAACGGCGGCCTGGACACCGACGAGGCCGTGCAGGCGCAGCTCGACGCGGGGCTGGACGGCGTCATGGTGGGCCGCGCCGCGTACCACAACCCCTGGTGGCTCGCGGGCTGGGACGCGCGCTACTTCGGCGCGCCGCCCTCCACGCTGACGCACGAGGCCGTCGAAGAAGCCATGGTGCGCTACATGGAGCGCGAAGCGGCTGCGCGCGGCACCCATTGGTGGGCCATCGCGCGCCACATGCTGGGCCTGCGCCACGGCTTGCCCGGCGCGCGCCGCTGGCGCCAGGTCTGGAGCGACCACCACCTCAAGCACCTACCCGCAGCCGAGGTGATGGCGCTCGCGCGTGCCGGGCGGGCTGAAACCATCGATCTGTGAGCCGCTGTAAAACGGGCATGGGCGGACGCATCCGTGCTCTGCGCATTTCGCCGCCAGTTGCGCATAATCCCGCCCCATGAACTCCACCCTTTTCCTCTTTCCGCTCGGCTGGCAGCATTACCTGCTCGGCGGGCTTTGCATTGGCGCCGGCGTGGCGCTGCTGTTTGTATGCACGGGCCTGATCGGCGGCATGAGCACGGTGTTTTCCTCGACCTGGTCGTATGTGCTGCGGCGGCCGTTTTTCCAGCAAGAGCGCTTCACCGGCTCGCGCGCGTGGCGCCTGGTGTACGCGCTGGGGCTGATCGTGGGCGCGTTCGTGTGGTGGCTGGGCTTTGCGCAGGGCACCGCGCAAAGCACCAGCGTGCCCGTGTGGCAACTGCTCGTGGGCGGCTTTTTCGTGGGCTACGGGGCGCGGCTGGGCAATGGTTGCACCTCGGGCCACGGCATTTGCGGGCTGGGCTCGCTGCAGTGGCCTTCGCTGCTGGCCGTGCTCACCTTCATGGCCACGGCCTTTGTCACCGCGAACCTGGTCGCGAGGTGGTTCGCATGAACGGCACATCCCTGACCCCTGTGCGCCTGCTCGCCACGCTGCTTGCCGGCGCGCTGTTCGGCTTTGGCCTGGCGCTTTCCACCATGATCCGCCCCGAGGTGGTGCTGAGTTTTCTGCGCTTGCAGGACTTCGGCCTGGCGCTCGTGATGGGCGGCGGCGTGCTCGTGACGCTGCTAGCCTACAAACTCGCGCCGCGCCTGCTCACGCGCCCTTTGCTCGGCGGGCAGTTTCACACGCACCCGAGCGCCTGGAACCGCGACACCGCCGTGGGCGCGGCGCTGTTCGGCATAGGCTGGGGGCTGTGCGGCGTGTGCCCGGGGCCGGCGATCGCGGGCCTGGGCGCGGGCAACTGGAGCCTGCTGTGGGCGCTCGCGGGCATCGCTTTCGGTGCGCTGGTGCAGGGGCTGCGGGCACGGCAATGACTACACATCTGGACTTACGCAAACAAGGATGCAGCGAGGTGTTTTGCCATGGGACGAACGCCTTGCCTCACCCCGATTTGCGTAAGTCGTGCGTATTTGGTAGCTGCCGGCGCTTGCTGCATCTGCCTTAGAGGCCATTTTCATGCTTGAAACTGGGTGTACCAAAATCGCCGTCATGGGCGCGGGCGCCGTGGGCTGCTACTACGGCGGCATGCTCGCGCGCGCCGGGCACGAGGTGGTGCTGATCGGCCGCCCCGCGCATGTGCAGGCCATCCAGGCGCAGGGGCTGCTGCTGCAGACGCAGTCGTTTACCGAGCGCGTCGCGCTGGCTGCAAGCACCGAAGCGAGCGCCGTGCAAGGCGCGCAGTGGGTGTTTTTTTGCGTCAAATCGAACGACACCGAAAACGCCGCGCGCGCGATGGCCCCGCACCTGCGCCCCGGCGCCATCGTGTTGAGCCTGCAAAATGGCGTGGACAACGCCGAGCGCCTGCAGGCGCTGCTGGCGCAGCACCCCGTGCTGCCCGCCGTGGTCTATGTCGCCGCCGAAATGGCCGGGCCCGGCCATGTGCTGCACCGCGGCCGCGGCGAGCTGGTGCTCGCGCCCTCGCCTGCCAGCGCACAGATCGCCGCCACCCTGCAAGCTGCGGGCATATCCACGCAGATTTCCGACGATGTGGCGCGCGCGCTCTGGTCCAAGCTGGTGCTCAACTGCGCCTACAACCCCTTGTCGGCGCTCACGCAGCTCAGTTACGGCGAGATCGTGCAAAGCCCCGACTTGCCCGTGGCGCAGGTGATGGACGACATCGTGCGCGAATGCCTGGCCGTGGCGCGCGCGAGCGGCGTCGAACTGCCCGAGAGCCTCTATGACAGCGTGCGCCAGCTCGCCGCGAGCATGCCGACGCAAACCTCTTCGACGGCGCAAGACCTCGCACGCGGGCGGCGCAGCGAGATCGACCACCTCAACGGCTACATCGTGCGCCGCGGCGCAGCGCTGGGCCTGGACACGCCCGTGAACCGGCTGCTGCACACGCTCGTGCGCCTGCTGGAAAAGCGCGTAGTGAAAAACGGGTAGCGCGGCGCAACGAGGCGCAAAAGGAAGAAGCGCAAAAAAGCGCGGAAGGAGGCGCGCTCAGCGCCCCGCGGATTCGAACGCCGCATTGCGCAAAAAGCCCGCCGGCATTTGCAAGGCTGGCGTGTAGCCGTATTGCTGGTGCGCCGCGAGCAGCTCGTCGAGCCGCGGGTCGCGCAGCATGGGCTGCTGTGCTCCATTGGAATCGACCACCGCCACCAGTGGCACTGCGGGCTGACTGGCTGCCAGCTGCACGGCGGCGGCACCCTGCTCGCGCACCGCGCCGAAGACGCCCCAGCCGACCACGGCCACCGTGGCCACGGATGCCAGGCCCACTACCCACTTCCAACGGAACTGCGCCGCATTCGCGGCCTCGGGGCGCGTTGGTACTGCTGCGGCCCACATTTGCGCCGCATCCCCCGCCGCAGTTTGCAGCCGCATCTCTTGCTGCGCAAGTTGCGCGCACACCTTTTCGGCGAGCGCGCTGCGGCCATACGCCGCAAGCTCGGGCGCGCGCAGCACGTCGCCCACGAGTTGATAGACCCGCCAGGTCTGCTGTGCCTCGGTGCGCGCAGCCAAGTCCATCGCCTGCGCCAGTTCTTCGCCCGTCAACACGCCGTCGGCCAGCGCCGACAGCAGTTCCGCTTGTCTCACTGCATGGATCGCATCTTCCGCCATAGTTGCACCTTTTGATTCCGCTTCACCGCGCACCCGGTCGCCGCTCACCAGCGCTTGCCTGACTGGTTTTCGAGCAGTGGGCGCACGCGCGCCGACACCGCCTCGCGCGCACGGAAAATCCGTGAACGCACCGTGCCTATGGGCGTGCCCATAGCCGCAGCGATCTCGTCGTAGCTCAGGCCCTCGATCTCGCGCAGCAGCAAGGCCTCGCGCAGGTCTTCGGGCAACGCCGCCACGGCCGCCTGCACCGCCGCGGCCACCTCGCGCGCCGCGAGTTCGGCTTCCGGGGTCTCTGTGCTCATTGGTTCTTGCTCGGGGCGGAAAGTTTCCTCATCCTCGCTGCCCGGCGCCACGGCGTTTTCATAGACCACGGGGTCGCGCTTCAATTCGAGCAGCGCCTTCTTCGCGGTGTTCACCGCGATGCGGTACAGCCAGGTATAGAACTGCGCGTCGCCGCGGAACTGGTGCAGGGCGCGGTAGGCGCGCAGGAAAGTCTCCTGCGCGATGTCGGGCACCAGATCGACATCGCGCACCATGCGCGCAATCAGGCGCTCTATGCGCCGCTGGTATTTGTGCACGAGCAGCGCAAACGCGTGCTGGTCGCCCGCGCGCGCGCGCTCGACCAACGGCAGATCGCTGTCGGGCGCTGCAGGATCGGGTGGGCGCGGGGGCGAGGGCGCGCTCATGCTGATCGTGCCGCATCTTGGGATGTGGCCCGGGCATTGTCCGCACTTGCCGTATCCGTCCCGGGCGCCGCACCCAAGGCCAAGGTACGTGCGTGCACGGCGCGGCGCAAGTCCGCCCAGCGCGCCGGATCGGACGCGCGCGTGAGCCACAGCCATCCGCTGCGCCCCAGCGCGCTGCGCCAGCGCAGCGCCAGGTGGTTTTGCAAGTCCAGCAGCACTTCAGGGGCACCCTCGGTGGGCGCAGCGCCCGGCCCGCGGCCTGCACCTCGGCCTTCGCTGCGATTTTCGAAGTACCAGTGCTGGCCATCCCAATGCAGCACGCCCTGCGGCAGGCGGCGCCAAAAATGCAGTGCGCAGCCGTTGCATGCCAGACACAGCGCACCCGCCAGCGCGACGCGCCAGGGAACGCCACCGGCCCCTTGCACGGCCCACAAGGCCAGCACCACCCAACCCGCCGCAGCAAGCGCCTGCAAAGCAGCCCCCAGGAGCCGCGTGCGCCCGACGGGGTACTGCACAGAAGGGGGTGTTTGCTGGGATGCCACGCTCATCAGCCCATGCAGAAAAGACGGCCTGACAGCCTGACGGCAAGGTGGGCTGGCGGGCGACACACCGGCGCGCCGTTCAGACGCGCTGGAAAATCAAGGTGCCGTTCGTGCCGCCGAAGCCGAAATTGTTTTTCATCGCGACTTCGATTTTTGCGTCACGCGCGACGTTGGCGCAGTAGTCGAGGTCGCACTCGGGGTCTTGCGCAAGCAGGTTGATCGTGGGCGGAATTTTTTGCTCGTGCAGCGCGAGCACCGTGAACACGCTCTCCACGCCACCGGCTCCACCGAGCAAATGGCCCGTCATCGATTTGGTCGAACTCACCACGACCTTGTGCGCATGCGCGCCGAGCGCGGCCTTGATCGCCTTGGTCTCGTTGACGTCGCCCAGCGGTGTCGAAGTGCCGTGTGCGTTGAGGTAATCGATCGCCTCGGGCGCCACGCCCGCGTTGCGTAGCGCGTTGAGCATGGCGCGGCGCGGACCGTCCATGTTCGGCGCCGTGATGTGGCCGGCGTCGGCGCTCATGCCAAAGCCGGTCAGCTCAGCATAGATCTTCGCGCCGCGCGCCTTCGCGTGCTCGTAGGATTCGAGCACCATGATGCCCGCGCCCTCGCCGAGCACGAAGCCGTCGCGATCCTTGTCCCAGGGGCGCGAAGCGGTTTGCGGATCGTCGTTGCGCGTGGAGAGCGCGCGCATCGCGGCAAAACCGCCCACGCCGAGCGGCGACACCGTGGCCTCGGTGCCGCCGGCAACCACCACGTCGGCATCGCCGTATTCGATCATGCGCCCGGCCTCGCCGATGCAGTGCAGGCCCGTGGTACAGGCCGTGACCACCGAAAGATTCGGCCCCTTGAAGCCAAAGCGCATGGACACATGCCCCGCCACCATGTTGATGATGGACGCCGGCACGAAAAACGGCGTGATGCGCCGCGGCCCGCGCGCCACCAATTCGGCATGGGTGTTTTCTATCATCGGCAGGCCGCCGATCCCTGAGCCGATCACACAGCCTATGCGTGCTGCGGTTTCTTCATCGAGTGCCTCGCCCGTGGGCAGGCCGGCGTCACGCACGGCCTGCTCGGCGGCGGCGATGCCGTAGTGGATGAATGCGTCCATGCTGCGCGCATCCTTGGCGCTCATGTAGGACTCGACGTCGAAGCCTTTGACTTCCCCGGCAATCCTGCACGAGAAATTCGACGCATCGAACTTGGTGATGGGGCCGATGCCGGAGCGGCCGGCAAGAATGTTGGCCCAGGCCTCAGCGACCGTGTTGCCCACGGGGCTGATGCAACCCAGGCCGGTCACGACGACGCGACGACGGCTCATGCGAAAAAACCTTCTGCGGAGCGCTCAAAGTCGGGGATGGAACACCCGAAAATCGCCGGATGGCGACGGGACTTATGCAAACGGGGGCACGCCGGTATTGCCACGGGGCGAACGCCTTGCTGGCGCCCGATTTGCGTCCATCATGAAAGAAATATCAGCCCTTTTGGTGGGCGACGGCGTAATCGATGGCGTTTTGCACCGTGGTGATCTTCTCGGCGTCTTCGTCCGGGATTTCGATGCCGAACTCGTCTTCGAGGGCCATCACCAGTTCCACGGTGTCCAGGGAATCGGCACCGAGGTCGGCCACGAAGGCTTTTTCATTGGTGACCTGGGACTCTTCGACGCCGAGTTGTTCGGCAATGATCTTTTTGACGCGTGCTTCGATATCGCTCATGGTTTCCCTCTGGGGGTTGTGAATGAATCCGCGATTCTAGCTGCACGAAAGACACACTTTGCGCGCAGCCTGCCGTACGGACGATGCGGCTGGAAGTTGGCTTGCTCTGGCTGTTGGCCGCGCTACATATACATGCCGCCGTTGACGTGCAGCTCCTGCCCCGTCACGTAACCCGCACCCGCAGACGCGAGGTAGGCCACGGCATGCGCGATGTCGGCAGGCTTGCCCAGGTGTCCGACGGCGATTTGCGTCTGCAGCGCCTTGCGCTGCTCTTCGGGCAGGTGCGCGGTCATGTCGGTTTCGATGAAGCCCGGCGCGACGCAGTTCACCGTGATGCCGCGGCTGCCGAGTTCGCGTGCGAGCGAGCGCGTCATGCCCGCGACGCCGGCCTTGGCGGCAGCGTAATTGGCCTGGCCCGGGTTGCCCGAGGCGCCGACCACGCTGGTGATGTTGATGATGCGCCCGAAGCGCTGCTTCATCATCGGGCGGATCGCGGCCCGGCAGAGGCGGAACACGGCCTTGAGGTTGGTGTCGATGACGGCGTCCCAGTCCTCGTCCTTCATGCGCATGGCCAGGGTGTCGCGCGTGATGCCGGCGTTGTTCACGAGCACGTGCAGGCCGCCATGCTGCTTGACGATGCCATCGACCAGCGCCTCGACGCCGGCCGCATCGTTGACGTTGCAGGCCACGCCATGGCAGCCCGCGCAGGCCGACAGCGCCTGGCTGATGCGCGCCGCGCCCTCGTCGGTCGTGGCCGTGCCTATCACCTGGTAGCCGCGCGCGGCAAGTTCGAGCGCGATCGCCGCGCCTATGCCGCGCGAGGCGCCTGTGACCAGCGCCACCTGCGCGGCGGAGGATGTTTCAAGGGTCGTCATGCCAGCAACTCCCGCACTTCGGCCAAGGTGGCCGTATCGTACAAAGCCGCACCGACCAGCTCGGGGTCTATGCGCTTGGTCAGGCCCGCGAGCACCTTGCCCGGGCCGCATTCGATGACGTGCGTCACGCCGCGCGCCTTGAGCGCCTGCACGCACTCGACCCAGCGCACGGGGCTGAAGGCCTGGCGGTAGAGCGCGTCGCGGATCGCGTCCGCGTCCTGCTGCACGGCCACATCGACGTTGTTCACGACGGGAATCCGCGGCGCAGCCAGCGGCACCTGCGCCAACGCGGCGCGCAGCTTTTCCGCGGCGGGCTTCATGAGGCTGGAGTGGAACGGCGCCGACACCGGCAGCGGCAGCGCGCGCTTGGCACCTGCGGCCTTGAGCAATTCACACGCTTTGTCCACCGCGGCCTTGGTGCCGGCGATCACGGTCTGGATCGGGTCGTTGAAGTTCACGGCTTCGACCACTTCGGTGCTGCCCGCGCCAAAGGCGGCCGTGGCCTGGGCGCAGCCTACCACCACCTTGTCGGCAGGCAGGCCGAGGATCGCGGCCATCGCGCCCGCGCCCACGGGCACGGCCTCCTGCATCGCGGCGGCGCGCAGCCGCACGAGCGGCGCGGCCTGGGCGAGCGTGAGCACGCCCGCCGCCACCAGCGCCGAGTATTCGCCCAGCGAATGTCCGGCCACGGCCGCCGGCAATGCACCGCCCTCGGCACGCCAGACGCGCCAAGCCGCGACGCCCGCCACGAGCATCACGGGCTGCGTGTTGGTCGTGAGTGCGAGCGCTTCTTTGGGGCCCTCTTTGATCAGGCGGCCCATGTCTTCGCCCAGCGCGTCGCTCGCCTCCTGCAGGGTTTGTGCCACGGCGGGATGTTCGCCCCAGCCGTCGAGCATGCCCACGGCTTGCGAGCCCTGGCCGGGGAATACGAAGGCAAAAGATTTCATGGCAAAAATTAGAATGAAAAACGGCTTTTACGCAGATGCAGCAACCACTAGCAGCTACAACTTCAGGAGAACCGCGCCCCAGGTGAAGCCGCCGCCCACCCCTTCGAGCAGCAGCGTCTGGCCTTTTTTCACCTGGCCCGTGCGCACGCCCTGGTCGAGCGCGAGCGGGATCGAGGCCGCAGAGGTGTTACCGTGCTGGTCCACCGTGACCACCACCTTGTCCATGGACAGTTTGAGCTTCCTGGCCGTGGCCTGCATGATGCGGATGTTGGCCTGGTGCGGGATCATCCAGTCGATGTCGACCTCTTGCAGCCCGGCCTTGCCGAGCGTGGCGTGCGCGGCTTTTTCGAGCAGGCCCACGGCGAGCCTGAACACCGCCTGCCCGTCCATCTTGAGCAGCGGGTCGCCGATCACCTGCCCGCCCGACACATGCCCCGGCACGCAGAGGATATCGACGTATTTGCCGTCGGCATGCAAGTCGCTCGCGAGGATGCCGGGGGTTTCGGAGGCTTCGAGCACCACCGCGCCCGCGCCGTCACCGAACAGCACGCAGGTGCCGCGGTCGTTGAAGTCGAGGATGCGGCTGAACACCTCGGCGCCGATCACGAGCGCGCGCCGCGCATTGCCCGCTCGGATCATGGCGTCGGCCACCGTGAGCGCGTAAATGAAGCCCGTACACACCGCCTGCACGTCGAAGGCCGGGCAGCCGTTGGCGCCTAGCTTGTTTTGCAAGATGCAGGCCGTCGAGGGGAAGACCATGTCCGGCGTCGATGTTGCGACGATGATCAGGTCTATGTCCTGCGGCTGCAGGCCGGCGGCCTCCAGGGCACGGCGCGCGGCCTCCACGCCCAGATCGCTGCTCGTGACTTCGGGCGCAGCGAAATGGCGCGCGCGGATGCCGGTGCGCTCGACGATCCATGCGTCGGAGCTTTCTATGCCACGCTGCGCCAGGTCGGCTACGAGATCAGCGTTGGTCAGGCGACGCGGCGGCAAATAGCTGCCCGTGCCAGTGATACGGGAATACAGGGTCATGATCTGGTCATCGCCGCCGCGCCGGATGCCAGAGACTCCACGGGCAGCAACAAAGGCGCTGCATGGGCGATCTGCGCCTGGACGCGGTCGAGCAGTTTGTTTCGGGCCGCATCATACGCGCGGTTGAGCGCTTGTTCGAAAGCCAACGCGTCGGCGGAGCCGTGGCTCTTGAACACCAGCCCGCGCAACCCGAGCAGCGCGGCGCCGTTGTAACGCCGGTAATCCATGCGTTTCATGAGCGCTTTTAGGACAGGATAGGCGACGATGGCAGCAAATTTTGTGAAGATGTTGCGCGCAAACTCTTGTTTGAGACCATCGACGATCATCGCCGCCACACCTTCGCTGGCCTTGAGCGCGACGTTGCCCACGAAACCGTCACACACGACGATGTCCACCGTGCCTTTGAAAATGTCGTTGCCCTCGACGTTGCCATGGAAACGCAGATCGCCAGAATTGGCCGCAGATCGCAACAATTCGCCGGCTTTCTTGATCGTATCGCTGCCCTTGATGGCTTCTTCGCCGATGTTGAGCAAACCCACCGTAGGCTCACCGCCTTGCAGCACCGACACCAGGGCCGAGCCCATCACAGCGAACTGCAGCAGATGCTCGGCCGAGCAATCGACGTTCGCGCCCAGGTCCAGCACCGTGGTCGCGCCGCCTTTGGCATTGGGCATCTGGGTGGCGATGGCGGGCCGGTCTATGCCTTCGAGCGTTTTGAGCAGGTAGCGCGCGATCGCCATCAGCGCGCCTGTATTGCCCGCCGAAACGGCCGCAGCAGCAGTGCCATCCTTGACCTGCTGGATGGCTACGCGCATGGACGAATCCTTTTTCTTGCGCAGCGCGACCTCGATGGGGTCGTCCATGGCGACGACCTCGGTCGCTGGCACCACGGCGGCGCGCTCGTGCGCAAGCGCGCGCAGACTGTCTGGCAGACCGACCAGCAACAGGCGCGCGTCCGCGTGGCGGTCGAGAAAGCGCCGGCACGCCGCGAGCGTGACGGGCGGGCCGTGGTCACCGCCCATGCAGTCAACAGCCAGGGTGATCATGAAAATCCGCTGCGGCCCGCATACAGGCCAGAAAAGGAAAGGTTCACAAAAAAGCCCGCGCTACGTCAATAGTAGCAACGGGCTTTGCGCCAAAAACGAAACACGACTTACGCAAATCGGGGCTAGGAGCCTGTCGGGCTTTGGAATCGTCGGCTGCGAATCCGGCAAAAACTGGCCTCGCTGGGGCGCATTCTCGCTTTCGACGCCCAAAGTCCGACAGGCCTCCTAGGCAAGGCGTTCGCTCCATGGCCAAACACCTCGCGGCATCCTTGTTTGCGTAAGTCCAGCGAAATTCAGAGTTCGGACTTGTTTTTGAGCACCTGGCGCCCGCGGTAGAAACCGTTGGGGCTGATGTGGTGGCGCAGGTGGATTTCGCCCGTGGTGGGCTCGACGGCGATGCCCGGCACGCTCAGGGCGTTGTGCGAACGGTGCATCCCGCGCTTGGAAGGAGATTTTTTGTTTTGCTGAACGGCCATGATGGCTCCTGGTCTGGAACAGGGTTGGTAAATATGCGGTCAGCCGATCTGCTCCCCATCAGGTTTCTGATGCAGCCGGACATCCGCAAAGCGCGCGCAAGCCAGAGATTCGGGCCACCGGGCAAACGCCAGCAGCGGCCGCATCGCCTGCCGTCCCTGGGTCAAAAGCCAAGGGCAATTCGCGCGAAGCCTGCCATTATAGCCGCGCCGCTTTGTTTTGCACCACTTTTGCGTTTTCCTTCACTGGTCGCCGTGGTCTTTGCGCAAACCCGCCAAAGCGGCAAAAGGATGCGGCTTATCGTCGTCCACAGCGTCGAAATCCGGGTCGCTGCTGGCCATGGGCACGGCCACTGGGCAATGTTCGTGCAGCGGCACGAGCGGCAGCGCGAGGATCAACTCGTCCTCGATCAGGGCATGCAGGTCGAAGCTGCGGCTCAGCACCAGCAGGTCTTCTTCGCAGCCCTCGTCAAGCGCTTCGGCCGTGGCCTCGTCGGCGACGAAGCGAAATGCGCGCTCCACGAGCAGCGGCACATCGACGGGCGTGAGGCAGCGCTGGCACTGCATGGATACCGTGGCGTGCACGCGCAGTCGCAGCCAGACCTGCGCCACGCCGCCCAGCGCCTTGCGCACGCTGCCCTCGGCCTGCCAATCCACGAACAAATCGGGGCGTGGACCTTGTGTATCAAGCGCAAGCCGCTCATATTTCAGGAGTGAATCGCGCCCCGCGAGATGCGCTCCGGCCTGGGCGAAAGCCCGTACGTCCAGGCTATCGGCAGAGAACCCCTGGCCCGCTTCCTTGTCCATTGGCTTGCGCATTGGCTTTTCCATCGCGCCAGTGTAAGAGAATCGCGCTCCATGCCTACCCCCCTTGCCGCAGAACGCCCATTGGTCCTGGGCTCCACCTCGCGCTACCGGCGCGAATTGCTCGCGCGGCTGCGCGTGCCGTTCACCGTGTCCGCCCCCGAAGTCGATGAAACCCCGCTGCCCGCCGAGTCGCCGCGCGACCTGGCGCTGCGTTTGGCGCATGCTAAGGCGCAGGCCGTGGCCGCGCAGCACCCGCAGGCGCTGGTCATAGGCTCAGACCAGGTTGCAGACCTCGATGGCCAGCCGCTGGGCAAGCCCGGCACGCACGAGCGCGCCACCCTGCAGCTGCGCCAGATGCGTGGGCACACGGTGCTGTTCCAGACAGCCGTGGCCGTGGTTTGCGCCGCGTCGGGCTTTGCGCAGACCGAGCTCGCGACCGTGGAGGTGCGCTTTCGCACGCTCTCGGACGATGAAATCGAGCGCTACCTGCGCGCCGAGCAGCCCTACGACTGCGCGGGCAGCGCCAAGAGCGAGGGCCTTGGCATCGCGCTGCTCGACGCCATCGTGAGCGACGACCCCACGGCGCTCGTGGGCCTGCCGCTGATCCACACCTGCCGCCTGCTGCGCGCCGCCGGACTCACGCTGCCATGAGCGCCCCCAGCAGCCATGCGGCCCGCCCTGCTGCCGCTCCCGCCTCTGCACGCGCAGCGGCGGGCACGCTATACCTCGTGCCCGCGCCGCTCGACTTCGGCTGCGCGAGCCAGGTGCCGCTCGACAGCGTGCTGCCCGCAGGCACGCTGCAGGTGGCCGCGCGCCTCACGCACTGGGTGTGCGAAAACGCCAAAAGCACGCGCGCCTACCTTGCGCGCGTCGCTGCGCTCTACCCCTTGGCAGCGCCGCTGCAGCAGCAGCACCTCACCGAGCTGCCGCGCGCCGTACACAAAAAGGGCGACCACGGTGCACCGGGCATGGCCGCCTTCGATGCGCGCGCGCTGCTCGCGCCTGCCCTCGCCGGGCACGACCTGGGCCTGGTCAGCGAAGCCGGCATGCCCGCCGTGGCCGACCCCGGCAGCTCGGTGGTGCGCGCCGCGCATGCGCTGGGCGTACCAGTGTGCCCCTTGGTCGGCCCCGTCTCGCTCCTGCTTGCGCTAGCGGCCAGCGGCCTGAACGGGCAAAACTTCGCCTTCACGGGCTATCTGCCGCAGGACGCGAGCGCACGCGCCCAGCGCATCCGCGCCCTCGAAGCCACGGCCCTGCAAAGCGGGCAGACGCAGCTCTTCATCGAAACGCCGTACCGCAACGTCGCACTCTGGCAGACACTCTTGCAAGCCCTGCAGCCGCGCACGCGGCTGGCGCTCGCGAGCGGCCTGACGCTGCCAGATGCGCGCATCGCCTGCAAAACCGTGACCGACTGGCGCCGCGACCCCAGCCCACCCGAGCCGCGTACACCCACGGTTTTTGGCATCGGCGTCTGAGAACGCGCGAACGCGCAGGCCGCGTGCAAAATCCCCTCCTCGCACCAAGGAGCCTCCATGCCCGATGTCCTCTTCGAAGCCGCCGCACCGATCGCCACGATCACACTGCACCGCCCCGACAAGCGCAACGCCGTGCACCGGCCCATGGCGCAGGCCTTGCGCGCGGCATTCGAGCGTTTCGAGGCTGAAGACGACTTGCGCGTGGCCGTGCTGCATGGGGCGGGCGGGCATTTTTGCGCCGGCGCCGATCTGGCCGCGATGGGCGATGCACAGCTGCGCAACGAAGTCACGCCCGACGGCAGCGGCAGCGGGCCCATGGGGCTGTCGCGCATGGTGCTGCGCAAGCCGCTGATCGCGGCGATCAATGGCTACGCAGTGGCCGGCGGGCTCGAACTCGCGCTACTGGCCGATTTGCGCGTGGCCGACGAGGACACGACGCTGGGCGTGTTCTGCCGGCGTTGGGGCGTGCCGTTGATCGACGGCGGCACGGTGCGCTTGCCGCGCATCGTGGGCATGGGACGCGCGCTCGACTTGATCCTCACGGGGCGCGCGGTCTCGGCGCAGGAGGCGCTGGCGATGGGGCTGGTCAACCGCGTCACGCCTGAGGGCGGGGCACTCGCAGCGGCGCAGGAACTCGCGCGGCAGATTGCCGCGTTCCCGCAGCAATGCATGCTGATCGACCGCGCCTCGGCGTATGCGCAATGGAGCCTGCCGCTCGAGGAGGCGCTGCGCGCCGAGGGTACGCGCGGGGCGCCCGTGGTTTTGGCCGAAGGCGTGGCCGGCGCCGCGCGTTTTGCCGCGGGCGCTGGGCGCCACGGCAAACCGGAGTGACCGCTCTGGCCTATCGGTCCGGCGATGCAGCAGCAGCGTCCTCGAGCGCGTCGATGAAGCGCCGCGCCACGTCGTAGCCGGTCTGGGCGTGGATTTCCTGGAAGCAGGTCGGGCTGGTGACGTTGATTTCGGTGATGCACGCACCGATCACGTCCACGCCCACGAGCAGCAGGCCACGCGCATGGAGGATGGGGGCGAGCGCGCGCGCGATGCGCCAGTCGTGCTCGGACAGCGGCTGGGCCACGCCCTTGCCGCCCGCGGCGAGGTTGCCACGCACCTCGCTGCCTTGCGGGATGCGCGCCAGGCAATAGGGCACGGGCTCGCCGCCGATGAGCAGCACGCGCTTGTCGCCCAGCACGATCTCGGGCAGGAACTTTTGCACCATCACGGTCTGCGCGCCGTGGCGGTTCAGCGTCTCGGTGATGCTGCCCAGGTTCAGGCCGTCGGGCCCGACGCGGAAAATGCCCATGCCGCCCATGCCGTCGAGCGGCTTGAGGATGATGTCCTGGTGCTCGGCGTGGAAGGCGCGGATCTCCTGCGCGTCGCGCGTGACCAGCGTGGGTGCGCTGAACTGCGCAAACTCCATGATCGCGAGCTTTTCGGGGTGGTCGCGCAGCGCGCGGGGCTTGTTGAAGACGCGCGCCCCTTCGCGCTCGGCCTGTTCGAGCAGATGCGTGGCGTAGAAGTATTCGCTGTCGAAGGGTGGGTCTTTGCGCATGAGCACAACGTCGAAGTCGGCCAGCGCAGCCGGGCGGTGCGGCTGCGCCGTGAACCAATGGTCCGCGCGGCCCGTGAGCACGACCTCGCGCACCTGCGCGTGCACGCGGCCGCCGCTGCGCCATGAAAGATGGCTGGGCTCGCACACGGCCAGCGTGTGGCCGCGGCGCTGCGCCTCGCGCATCATCGCGAACGTGGTGTCCTTGGCGGTCTTGAAGGTTTCGAGCGGGTCGGCGATGAACAGCAGGTGCATGGTGAGAGAGGAAAAAATGAATGAAACCTGGACTTACGCAAACAAGGATGCAACGAGGTGTTTTGCCGTGGGTCGAACGCCTTGCCTCACCCCGATTTGCGTAAGTCGTGGAAACGAATGTCAGCCGCGCGCCGCATGAGTGCGCCCGGCGCCCTGCACAAGCAGCGCGAGGCTGCCCGCAGCCACGCCCCAAAAGGCCGAGCCCACGCCGGCCAGGGCCACGCCGCTCAGGGTGACGAGGAAGGTGATGAGCGCGGCCTCGCGGTGCGCCTCTTCGCGCAGCGCCACGGCCAGGCCATTGCCAATGGTGCCCAGCAGCGCGAGGCCCGCAATCGCCGCGACCAGCTCTTTCGGGAAGGCCATGAGCAGACTCGTGATGATCGCGCCGAACAGGCCGACGACGACGTAAAACAAGCCGCACGCGACGGCGGCGGTGTAGCGTTTGGCGTGGTCTTGGTGCGCCTCGGGGCCCATGCAGATGGCGGCGGTGATGGCGCTCAGGTTGAGCGCGTGCGCGCCGAACGGCGCAAGCACCACGGTGGCGAGGCCCGTGAGCGTGATGAGGCGCGAAACCTGGATTTTGTAGCCCATCGCGCGGATCACGGCCACACCGGGCAGGTTCTGCGAAGCCATGGTGACGATGAACAGCGGCACCGCGAGGCTGATGGTGGCCGAGAGGCTGAACACGGGCGCGGTGAACACCGGGCGCGCGAGCTCCAGATGCACGCTGGCCCAGGCCAGCTCGCCGCGCAGCAGCACCCAGGCCACGCCCACGGCCAGCGTCACGACCACCGCGTAGCGCGGCACGAAGCGACGCGCGAGCAGGTAGCCGCCGAGCATCAGCAGCACCAGCGGCAGCGCCGTCTGCGCCGCGGTAAAGGCCTGCAGGCCGAAGCGCGCGAGCACGCCCGCAAGCAGCGCCGAGGCGATCTCCATGGGGATGCGGTTCATCGCGCGCTCGAACCAGCCGGTCGCGCCGGCGAGCGTCATGAGCACGGCGCAGACCAGAAACGCGCCCACGGCGTGCGCCATGTCGAAGCCGCCTTCGAGCCCGGCCGTGGCGATCACGGCGAGCCCCGGCGTGGACCAGGCCACCATCACCGGCATGCGCACGAGCAGCGAGGGCGCCAGCGTACACAGCCCCGCGCCCAGCCCGAGCGCCCAGACCCACGAGGTGATTTGCGCCGGCGTGGCGTGCAGCGCCTGCGCGGCCTGGAAGATGATGGCCACCGAGCTCGTGAACCCCACGAGCATGGCCACGAAGCCCGCGGTCACGGCCGAGAGGCTGAGGTCTTTGAAAAACTGCATGGCCGCGATTCTGGCATTGCCGCTGCGGGCGTGCATGGCAGGGGCATCGGGGCCGCGTTGGGATACTGCACCGCGCGTGGCAAGCACGGACAAAGCGCTGCTGCGGGCCCAAAATACTACGTTATCAGTAGCTAATAGCGCTTGATGGTCCTTGGCCAAGGACCAAAAAGGCCAAAAATCAAATCTCGATCTTGGAGCCGAGTTCGACGACGGCGTTGCTGGGCAGGCGGAGGAATTCCGCCGCTGCCGTGGCGCTGTGGTGCATTTGTGCGAACAACTTTTCGCGCCATGGGGCCATGCCCGAACCCAGCGTGGGGGTGACGATGTCGCGCGAGAGGAAGTAGCTCGTGGTCATGGGGTTCAGGTCCACGCCGCGGCCCTCGAGCAAACTCAGCGCGCGGGGCAAGTCGGGGTCGTTCTTGAAACCGTAGTGCACGATGACCTGCCAGCAATCGTGCCCTAGCGGTTCGATCTCCAGACGCTGGTCCAAACCAATCCAGGGCACCTCGTGGTTGCACACGGTGACGAACAAGTTCTGCGCATGCAGCACCTTGTTGTGCTTGAGGTTGTGCATCAGCGCCGTCGGCACGATGCCGGGCTGCGCGGTCAAGAACACTGCGGTGCCGGGTACCCGCACAGGCGGGTTGACATACACGGAGTCGAGAAAGGACTTCAAGTCGACCGAGATTTCGCGCAAGGTCTGGTTGAGCAATTCTCGTCCGCGCTTCCAGGTGCTCATCAGGGTAAAGACCGCCGCACCTATCAGCAAGGGGAACCAGCCGCCATCGATCAGCTTGAGCAGGTTGGAGCTGAAAAAGGCCAGGTCGATCAAAAAGAAAAACCCCGTTGCGCTCACGCACACCCACAGGGGGTAGCCCCAACCGAAGCGCACGACGAAAAAGGTCAGCACGGTGGTGATGAGCATGTCCAGCGTCACCGCAATGCCATAGGCCGCGGCCAGATTGCTGGAGGAGCGAAACAGCACCACCGCCAGCACGATCATGACGAACAGGCTCCAGTTCACGAAGGGCAGGTAGATTTGCCCCGTGTCCTTGGTGCTGGTGTGCTGCACTTGCAGGCGCGGCAGGTAGCCCAGCTGGATGATCTGCTTGGTCACGCTGAAGGCACCTGAAATCAGCGCCTGCGAGGCAATCACAGCCGCCATGGTGGCCAGCCCCACGAGCGGCAGCGTGATCCAATCAGGCGCCATGTGGAAAAACGGGTTGGCCACCGCCTCGGGCTCTGTCAGCAGCAAAGCGCCCTGGCCAAAGTAGTTGAGCGTCAGGCAGGGCATGACCAGGCCAAACCAGGCCACGCGGATGGGCTTGCGCCCAAAATGCCCCATGTCCGCGTACAGCGCCTCGCCCCCGGTCACGCACAGCACCACCGCCCCCAGGATGATGAAGGTCGTGCCGGGCTGGCGCCAGATAAAGCCCACCGCGTAATGCGGGCTGAGCGCCCACAGAATTTCGGGGTGTCCGGCGATGTGGTAGATGCCCAGCGCCGCGATGGCGAGGAACCACACCACCATGATGGGGCCAAAAAATCGCCCAATGCCTGCCGTGCCGCGCTTTTGCACCCAAAACAAGGCCAGCAAGATCATCAGCGTCAGCGGAATCACGGCTTTCTTGAACGTGGGGGACACCACGTCCAGCCCTTCCACGGCGGACAGCACGGTGATCGCGGGGGTGATGACACCATCACCATAAAACAGGCAGGTACCGAAAATGCCTATGGGCAGCATCCACTTGCGCAGCGCCGGGGCCTTGTCACGCACCGCCTGCGACGCCAAGGCCAGCATGGCAACCAAGCCGCCCTCGCCGTGGTTGTCGGCCCGCAGCACCAGCACGACGTATTTGATGGACACGATGACGGTCAGCGTCCAGAACACGATGGACAGCACACCGTACACATTGGCGTGGGTAAAAGGTACATGGCCGGCGCCGAACACCTCTTTGATGGTGTAGAGCACGCTGGTACCAATATCGCCATAAACGATACCAACAGCGCCGAGCGTGAGCGCGGCAAGAGAGGACTTCGAGCTTTGCACAGATAAATCCCCGCGGCCGCAGGGGCAGCAGGGTGTCGTTACATCAAAGGCGCTGATTGTGCCCGCAGCCCAGACATGTGGCATGGTCTGAGCGGCCCTGTTGCGCTGCGGCAACTTTGCCCCGACAGGCCCATGTGTCGGCCTCCCGCACCTTCAGTCATAGACCTCGGCGTTGGGATCGGTGGCTTCGAGCTCGTAGCTCGCCGCGAGCATGGCCAGGCGCGCGACCACGCCGTACATGTAAAAGCGGTTGGGCGCGCTGGTGCCTGGGCGCACGCCGGGTTGGGGCATTTGCGTGCTGTGCGTGAACGCCAGCGGCACGAAACTCGCGCCCGGCACATTGAGGTTTTCGTTCGTGCCCCGCTCGGGATGCACGCGGTAAACGCCGCCGATCACGTAGCGGTCCATCGTATAGACCACGGGCTCGGCCGCGGACTCGTGCACGCGCTCCTGCGTGGGCACGCCCTCCTGGATCAGCACGGCCTGCACGGGCATGCCGTCCTTGGTGACGGCCATCTTGCTGCGCGCCTTGCGGTTCAGCGCTTCGAGCTCCTTGGCGTCGTGCACGGGCATCGCTCCCATGCTGTAGGCGCCCTGGTCGGCCTTGAGGATCACGAAAGGCTTTTCGTGGATGCCGTATTCCTTGTATTTGCGCCGCACCTTGGCGAGCAGCGCATCGACTTCGGTCTGCAGGCGCTCCATCCCCACCCCCTGGACAAAGTCCACGTCTTCGCAGGGCGCGGAAATCGGGTGGATCAGCCAGGGGTCTATGCCCAGCATCTTGCCGAAGCGTTTGCCCACTTCCTCGTAGCACCTGAAATGCTTGCTCTTGCACCGCACCGTCGCGCCGGCATGCAGCGGCGGCAGCAGGTATTGCCCGTACAGGTCTTCGAGGATGCCTGGCGTACCCGTGGCCAGCTCGTTGTTGAGCAAGATGGTGCAGGGGTCGAAGTGCTTGAGCCCGAGCCGCCCGCCCGTGCGCATCACGGGCTCGAGCACCACGGTATCGCCATTGGGCAGCTCGATGCGCGTGGCCTTTTTGACGCCGGGATCGATAGAGCCCACGCGCACGTTCAGCCCCGCGCGCTGAAAGATGCGCTGCAACTGCACCAGGTTGGCAAGGTAAGACAGGCTGCGCGTGTGGTTTTCGGGAATGATGAGCAGATTGCGCGCCTCGGGGCAGATTTTTTCGATGGCGGCCATCGCGGCCTGCACGGCCAGCGGCAGCATCTCTTCCGAAAGAAAGTTCCACCCGCGCGGAAACAGGTTGGTGTTCACGGGCGCGAGCTTGAAGCCAGCGTTGCGCAAATGGGCCGAGGTGTAAAACGGCGGCGTGTGCTCCATCCACTCGAGGCGAAACCAGCGCTCTATGGCCGGCATGGCGTCGAGCATGCGCTGCTCGAGTTCGTTGATCGGCCCCGTGAGGGCCGTGATGAGGTGCGGGACCATGGATACTCTTCGTCAGACGGGACGCCGACGATTGTAGGTGCCGCGCTCGCGCCCAGGTACGTGGTGCGGGTCCACAAGGCGGCCAGCCAGGAGCCTGTCGGATTGTGGAATCGTTGGCTGCGAATGCGCCGCAGCGGCCCATTTTTTACCGTCTTCTTGCCCCATAGCACCTGTCATTTTCAGAAGACGACTGCACGAAAGATCAGAAGTCGATTGCACTGCTCCTGTCGAGCCAATCCGCCCCTGGCTCAGTGGCAGCTAAGTCTGCCTGCGTACCTTCTCCACTGTGCAAATCCCTGCACTCTTCTGGAGAAGCATCATGTACCGCTACACCAAGCTTTCCCTGCTGGCCATCGCCATTGCTGCAACCGGGGCTGTGGCCTACGCCGCCAATGGCGGGATGGAAAACGACGCCTTGGCGATCAGCAAGGCCAAGATTCCGCTCACTCAGGCCGTCACCGTCGCCGAGCAACACGCCAACGGCAAGGCGTCACGCGCCGAGTACGAGAACTCGAAGCAGGGCTGGGTCTATGACGTGGAAGTCGTCAGTGGGACCAAGGTCTTCGACGTTCGGGTCGATGCCGACAAGGGGACTGTCATCTCGTCTGCCGAGGACAAGGCAGATCACGATGACGACCACGACAAGCGGGACTGACATCCCGTCAGCATGGCCGGATCGTCCCACTATGAGGCGATCCGGCCCGGAGACCTCATGGAATCACTCAATCAAACTCTTTTTCTCCGGATCAATGCTCCCGAGCATCCCGGCACGCTGACATCGATGGTGAGCCTATGGGCGGGCTAAGTCTGCCCTACCAGACTGATGCCAACGATTTCACCTCGACAGGAGAAACCATGAACAAATTACCCACGAGCAGTTCCACTGGCTGGCTCAACAAAGTCCCAGAAGTCGCGCTGTCGTTCTGGATCATCAAAATCATGTCCACCACAGTGGGTGAGACGGGTGCAGATTTCTTGGCGGTCAACGCAGGGTGGGGGCAGGGGGTGACCAGCTCGGTCATGGCCACTTTGCTGGCCGTTGCCTTGTTCACGCAGTTGCGCACTCGCCGCTACACCCCGTGGATTTACTGGCTGACGGTGGTACTGGTCAGCGTGGTGGGCACCCAGATCACCGACCTGCTGACCGATGGACTGGGGGTCAGCCTTTACGCCAGCACTTCCGTCTTCGCGGCCGTGCTCGCCGCGATTTTTTTCATCTGGTATCGGATCGAACGCACACTGTCCATCCATGACATCGTGACGCGCCGCCGCGAGTTGTTCTATTGGGCCGCCATCCTGTGCACCTTCGCCCTGGGAACCGCCGCTGGCGACCTGGCGACCGAGGCATTGGGTCTGGGCTTCACTTGGGGTGCGCTCGCCTTTGGTGCGCTGATCGGCGTCACCTATGCCGCCTGGCGCATGGGCGGCAACGCCGTGCTGACTTTCTGGATCGGCTACATCCTGACCCGCCCCTTCGGCGCTGCGCTTGGCGACCTGCTGACGCAGGCCAAGACCTACGGCGGCCTTGGCATGGGTGCCATGTGGACCAGTGCCTTGTTCCTATCAGTAATCGTGATCCTGGTGGCCGTTGCGCAAATCGGCATGAACGGCAACCACTCTGCCCAAGCCGCCGAGCAACCATCTTTATAAGCGCAAGGAAAAATCATGTTCAAGCAGCACTCAATCTCTCGTCCTGCGGCTGCCATGAAGCCATCCACTGAACACGCTCTGGCCAAGGTGCCCGAAGTCACGCTGGGCTTCTGGCTCATCAAGATCGCCGCCACCACGCTCGGCGAAACCGGCGGCGATGCCGTCTCGATGTCGATGAACTTGGGCTACCTCGTCAGCACGGCTATCTTCGCGGCAATCTTCCTGGTCGCTGTCGTCGCACAGGTCAAGGCCAAAAGCTTCCATCCCTTCCTGTACTGGGCCACCATCATCGCCACGACTACGGTCGGCACGACTCTGGCCGATTTTGCGGATCGTTCGCTGGGAATCGGGTACGCTGGCGGTTCGAGCTTGCTGCTGGCCTTGCTGCTCGGCTCGCTCTTCGTCTGGCATCGCACCCTCGGCTCGGTGTCGGTGAGCACGGTCAGTTCGCCCAAGGCAGAAGCCTTCTACTGGCTGACGATCATGTTTTCGCAGACGCTGGGCACGGCGCTGGGTGACTGGACTGCCGACACGGCTGGCCTGGGCTATACGGGGGCGGCCGCCGTGTTCGGCGGGCTGCTCGCTCTGGTCGTGGCGGCCTACTACTGGACGGGCGTATCCCGCACGCTGCTGTTCTGGGCGGCGTTCATTCTGACGCGCCCGCTGGGTGCCGTGGTCGGGGACTTTCTGGACAAACCGCTGAGCGCGGGCGGTCTGGCACTGAGCCGTTATTCGGCATCGGCCGCGCTGCTCACCTTCATGGTGATCGCCATCTTGCTGTTCAAGCAGCGAGCGGCCAAGATGACGCATTGAACAATGGTTGAACGGAGGGGGAAATGCGGGTATTGCTGGTCGAAGACGATCCCATGATCGGTGACGCGATCCAAGGCGCATTGAAGGATGCGTCCTATGCCGCCGATTGGGTGAAGGACGGGCAGACGGCGCTCACGACGCTGGGCTGCCAGCACTACGACCTGGTGCTGCTCGACCTGGGCTTGCCCGGCAAGGATGGGCTCGACGTGCTGGCCAGCATCCGCGCCAAGGACAATCCGATCCCTCTGCTCATCATCACGGCGCGCGATGGCCTGGACGACCGTCTGCGCGGCCTGGACGGCGGGGCCGACGACTACGTGTCCAAGCCATTCCAGATGGCTGAGCTGCTGGCCAGGATGCGTGCCGTCCTGCGGCGCAAGGGCGGCATGGCAGCGCCTGTGCTCAGCAATGGCGTCGTGTCGCTCGATCCAGCCACCAAGGAAGCCTGCGTCAATGGCGGCTCCCCACTGCAACTGTCCAACCGTGAGTTCTCGCTGCTGCAAGCCTTGCTGATCCGACCTGGGGCCATCCTCTCGCGCAGCGAGCTGGAGGATCGCATCTACGGCTGGGGGGAAGAGGTCGAAAGCAATGCCGTCGAATATCTGATCCATGCGTTGCGGCGCAAGCTCGGTGGCGAGATCATCAAGAACGTCAGGGGGGTTGGATGGATGGTCTCAAAAGGCGCTTGAACGAATCGGTCCAGCTCAAGCTGTCCTTCACCCTGTCGCTGGCTATCCTCGTGGTGGCCATTGTGGCGGGCGTCTTTTCCTTCTTGTCGGCCTTCGACGAGGCCCACGAGCTACAGGATGATGTACTGCGCCAGGTGGCGCAGCTCATCGACCGCCAGCGTCTGTCGCCAGCCACGCCGACCACCGATACCCGACTCAAGGATGTCGATGAAGAATCGCGCGTGATCGTCCAGCGCTTGGGCGAGGCCAATCCCTCTGCGGCAGGTGTAGATGCAGGTGGAGCGCTGCCACTCCCGACAACCCTGACTGATGGGCTGCATACGCTGGAGGTCGGCGGCAAGACCTTCCGCGTGCTGGTCAAGACCACGGCTGCCGGCGAACGCATTGCCGTGGCCCAGGAATCCGGCTTCCGCAATGAAATTGCCCGCGATGGGGCGCTGCGCACGGTGATGCCTTTCCTGATTCTCGTGCCGGTGCTGCTGTTGATCGTCGCTGACCTGGTGCGCAAGATGTTCCGGCCGATTGCCGCGCTCTCCAAGGAAATCGACCTGCGCGCCGATCAGGGACTGCATCCCGTCGAGGACCGACACCTTCCGGTCGAGGTACGTCCGTTTGCCGTGGCGATCAATCGACTGCTCGCTCGTGTCGGCCAGTCGATGGAATCTCAGCGCCGCTTTGTGGCAGATGCCGCGCACGAGCTACGCTCGCCGCTGACCGCCATGTCGCTGCAAGCGGAACGGCTGGCAGACGCGGAAATGTCAGAACTGGCGCGTGAACGGCTGACGGCGCTGCGCCAAGGGATAGAGCGTGGCCGGAGCCTGCTGGATCAACTCTTGACCTTGGCCAAGGCGCAGTCGGCTGCCGACCTGCCGAAGTCGCCGGTATCCGTCCAGGGCATCTACCGCCGCGTACTGGAAGACCTCATGCCGCTGGCCGAGGCCAAGCACATCGACATCGGTGTCGAAGGCACGCAAGACGCTGAAGTGTGGGCGAGTGAGCTGGACATGATTGCCGTGGTCAAGAACCTGGTCGATAACGCCATCCGCTACACCCCAGAGGGCGGGCAGGTCGATCTTTCCGTGAAGGTATCGCAAGGAAAAGCCGAGCTGCACATCCAGGACAACGGGCCAGGCATCCCGCTGGCCGAACGGAACCGGGTTTTTGATCCCTTCTACCGTACGCTGGGCAGCGAGCAGATTGGCTCAGGCCTCGGGCTTTCCATCGTTCAAACGATTGCTCATCGCATCGGTGCGGAAATCCGCCTCGACTTCGCAGATGAAGTTCAGCAAGCCGGACTACACGTTACTGTTATCGTCCCAATGCATAACGTTTTCAGAAACGTGTAGGGGAGCGGCATGGTTACTTCCACGGGATGGTTCTATTGGGCCTTGCTGTCCGCCGTCTTTGCGGCGCTGACCGCCATTTTTGCCAAGGTGGGCATTCAGGGGGTCGATTCCGATCTGGCAACCCTAATCCGAACGGCCATCATCATCGTCGTCTTGTCGGCGTTTGTCGCGTACACAGGGAAATGGGCCAACCCTTTGGAGTTGTCACCCAAGACATGGCTTTTCCTCGGGCTGTCCGGCCTGGCTACAGGCGCGTCGTGGGTGTGCTACTTCCGTGCACTCAAGATCGGCGATGCATCCAAAGTTGCGCCAGTCGATAAACTCAGTCTTGTCTTGGTGGCGGTGTTTGCCTTCACCTTTCTGGGCGAACGTCCGTCGCTGCGGGAATGGTCCGGCATCGCCATGGTCGCGGGCGGTGTTCTACTACTGGCGTTCAAGCGATAGCTGGCGCAGTGCGCCGTGATCGTTCAGGTCTTCCCAGCCCCGTGCCAGCCCGTATACCCGCTGGCGCAACATGTCGCGCACACCGTGTTTGATCAGCAGTGGGCTGCGCGGATCGGCGATGCAGCGTGCCGCCGCATCCATCAATCCCGGCTTGCGCTCCATCTGACCCAGCAGCATCACGCCACCATCGCTGGTCATGCTAGCGCCATCGAATCGTCCCTGCACCACACGCCTGCCCAATCGGCCACAGTCCAGCGTTCCAACGTCAATTTTTTCGGTACAGTTTGGCTTCGGCATTGCCCGCTCGTTTGATCAAGATTCGATACCTCGATTTTCGGGCACACAAGGGCATTGCTGTCCTCTTTTACGGGGGGCGGTGAAATGTCCGGGCTAGCGAATCAGGAGATCGAAATGTCAGCCCCTCGTTTGCGCATCGGCGGACGTGCATTTGCGCAGATTGCGCAGTACCACCCCGAACTGACGGCGCTGCGCCGCGACCTGCATGCGCACCCTGAACTGGGGTTTCAGGAGGTCTATACCAGCGCGCGCGTCAAAGAGGCGCTCAAGCTGTGCGGCGTCGATGAAGTCCACGATGGCATTGGCCGCACCGGTGTGGTGGCGGTGGTGCGCGGGCGTGGCCAGTCCAGCGGCAGCATGGTGGGGCTGCGCGCCGACATGGACGCCCTGCCCATGGTCGAGCACAACGAGTTTGGCTGGAAGTCGTGCAAGTCGGGCCTGATGCACGGCTGCGGCCACGATGGCCACACGGCCATGCTGATCGGCGCAGCACGCTACCTTGCGCAGACGCGCAATTTCGACGGCACTGCGGTGCTGGTGTTTCAGCCCGGCGAAGAAGGCTGCGCTGGTGCGCGCGCGATGATAGAGGACGGCTTGTTCGAGCGCTTTCCGGTGCAGTCGATCTTTGCCATGCACAACTGGCCGGCTTTGCCGCCAGGTACGGTGGGCCTGAGCCCTGGCCCCATGATGGCCGCGGCAGACCGCATCACCATAGACATCACCGGGCGCGGCGGGCATGGCGCGCACCCCTACCAGGCGGTGGACGTGGTGCTGGCGGCGGCGCACATCATCACCGCGGCGCAAAGCATCGTCGCGCGCAACGTGCGGGCCATGGACGGCGCGGTGCTCAGTCTGTGCGCCATGCAGGCGGGCGATCTGGGGGCCTTCAGCGTGCTGCCCGACAAGGCGCTCCTCGTGGGTACGGTGCGCACCTTCAAGGCCGAGGTGCAGGAAATGGTGGAAAAGCGCCTCAAGGAAATGTGCAGCGCTGTCGCGCTGGGCTTGGGCGCCACTGCCACGGTGCAGTACGAGCGCATCTATCCAGCCACCATCAACACCGAAAGCGAAGCCCTTTTCGCCGCCCAGGTGGCCGAATCGCTCGTGGGGGCCGATCACGTGGTGCGCGACCTCGAACCGAGCATGGGGGCGGAGGACTTTGCCTTCATGCTGCAGCTCAAGCCCGGGGCCTATCTGCGCCTGGGGCAAGGAGGTGCCGCCAGTGGCGGCGCCTTGCACAGCAGCCGCTACGACTTTAACGACGAAATCCTGCCCCTGGGCGCCGCCCTGCACGCCAGCCTGATCGAGCAGGCCATGCCGCTGCCCGCGGCGGAATGAGTCAGGCAGCCCGCGTCAGACTTTGCGTCACCGGGGCGGGAGTGGCCTGAACGGCCAGCGCCTGCAGCAGTTGTTCGCGCTCGCTCGCGGCGGCCTGGGCGTTCGCCAGCTTGACGTGGCCGAAGCCGCGGATCTTCTGCGGCAGCGCGGCGAGCGCCACGATCTGCGCATAGTTGTCTGCATTCAGCCTGGGCAGCAGCGCGCGCAGGTCTTGCTCGTATTGGGCGAGCAGCGATCGTTCGAGCTTGCGCTCGGCGCCGTGGCGGAACGGGTCGAGCAGCGTACCGCGCAGGCCGCGCAGGCGCGCCATCACGGCGAATGCACGCATCAGCCACGGGCCCACTTCACGCTTGACGGCCTTGCCCGTTTTGGGGTCGGTCTTGGCGAAGGGGCCGCCGCCGATGTGAAAGTGCAGCTCGTAGTCACCCTCGAAGGTCTGTTCGACTTCCTGGCGGAAGCTCGGCAGCGTATAGAGGCGCGCCACTTCCCATTCGTCCTTGGCGGCCAGCAGCTTGAAGTAGTTTTGCGCGACGGCCAGGCTCAGCGCCTGCTTGTGCTCGGGCTGTAGGTCGGCGCGCTGCACTTCGGCGACGAAGTTTTGATAGCGCTTGGCGTAGGCGGCGTTTTGGTATTCGGTCAAATAGGCCACGCGGCGCGCGATGGTCTCTTCGAGGTTCGGCGCGGCGCGGCGCGGCTGGAACTGGATCACCTGGGCGCCCGAGACCATGCGCTCGACGCGCGCCGGGTCGTGCGCGATGCAGCGGCCCCAGTGGAAGGCTTCGCGGTTCATGGCGACCGCAACGCCATTGAGCTCGATCGCACGCTCTATGGCCGCGAGCGACAACGGCAGCAGCCCGCGCTGCCAAGCCACGCCCACCATCAGCATGTTGCAGGCGATCGCGTCGCCGAGCAGCGCCACGGCCAAGCGCTGGCCCTCGACCAGCGTGGTTGCTGCGCCGGTGATGCGGCGCACGCGCTCTATGGCGATCCCGGAGTCCAGCGTCTCTGGGAGAGGGTCTGTCCGAGCGCGACACGGCGAAGCGCGGCGCCATCTATGCCCGGATGACGGAGATCATGGAGAACACGGGCTGCTATGTCTGGATCACCTATCCGTCGCTGTTCTATATCCATCGGCAGCGGATCCCTCGCGCGCTCGACCCCGGCGGCGAGATGATGGTGGAGGACTTCCACCAGGCCTGATTGCCGGAGGCGGGCCTATTTCTTCTTGGCCTCGCTCGACGGCATCGGGAATTTGGGCAGCCCGTCGGCCACCTTCAGCCAAGGGAATCCGGCGGACCGTATAAACATGGGCCTGGGGTGATCGCCTCGGGACGGTCGAGCGTGCCGAGATGGATATGGATCTCGTCGGGCGAAGCGGTCGCCCTCATAGGCGAGGCGAGCTGCAGCTGGCGCAGAAGCTGCGGGTGACACCGGGGGAGGAGTTGAGGTCTTCGGCTTGCCTTTGGTCCATTGCAACCGCGCCGGCAGGAAGCCCGCATAGGTGACGAACGGCGCTCCGCTCGCGCGTCGGGACTGTTGCACGGGAATGCTCCAACCAAATCGGCGCCCCCTCGACCCGATAACGCACCGCGCCGCAGAGGCAGCCGCCTTTCAGGGAGTTTTGATGAGGCATGGATCTGGCCAATAACCTTAGGTTGTATTATACTTGTTTACTTCACCCCCTTCCCTTGCGGGAGGGGGTAGTAGGGTTCCGCTCGATCTCGAAAACAATACCCATGGCAGCGCCACACGTCACCTTCCTGCGCCAAAACCTCACGCCAGCCGAACAGCGCCTCTGGCAGCAGCTCCGT
>CAVPUD010000025.1:0-6411 GCA_963708545.1 uncultured beta proteobacterium
GAGACCCGGGCCGACGACGGGTCCAAGCGGACGGTGGCGGTTCGGTTCGTCGACTGGGCTGACGTGTCGGCGAACGACTGGCTGGCGGTCCGTCAGTTCACGGTGACCGGTGAGCTGTACAAGACCAGGGCGGACATCGTCGGGTTCGTGAACGGGATCCCGTTGGTGTTCGTCGAGTTGAAAGCCCCTCAGGTCGATCATCGCCACGCCTACGACGACAACCTCACGCACTATCGGCACTCGATCCGCAGCTGTTCTGGTTTAACGGCGTGACGATCCTGTCGAACGGTGCGGACACCAAGGTCGGGTCGTTCTCGGCGCCGTGGGATCACTTCGGGGAGTGGAAGGCGGGTGTCGTCGGAGGACGATCCGCCGTCGACGTCGTTGGAGATCGTGATCCGTGGGGTGTGCGATCCGGCCCGCCTGCTCGATCTGGTGGAGAACTTCACGCTGTTCCAGGACGTGCCGGGTGGGCTGATCAAGATCCTGGCGAGGAACCATCAGGTGCTCGGCGTGAACAACGTGTTCGCCCTCGTTGCGTGGGATCGAGGGCAACCAAGCACCGGACTGCGCTGCAGTTTGGCCAGCAGATCGGTGCCTATGTTGCCAGGCCCGATCACGGCGCATTTGATTTTCTTCATGAAGACTCCGTTAGATGACAAATATCGAGTGACGCTGTGCCAGGTAGATGTCACCCAAAGCGCACCGAGCAGCTGCCCAATCCGCCGATGTGCACGGCAAAATGGTCGCCGGCCTGTGCCGGGCACATCGCGGCAAGCGCGCCCGAGAGCACGACTTCGCCGGCCTTGAGGCCAATGCCCAGGCGCCCCAGCGTGTTCGCGAGCCAGGCCACGGCGTTCACGGGCGAGCCCAGCGCCGCAGCGCCCGCGCCGGTGGCGATGACCTCGCCGTTTTTTTCGAGCACCATGCCGCAGGTGACAAGGTCGATCTTGCGCGGATCGACGGCGGCGCTGCCGAGCACGAACACACCGCACGAGGCGTTGTCGGCCACGGTGTCCTGAATCTTGATCTTCCAGTCGCGGATGCGCGAATCGACGATCTCGAAGCACGGCATCACAAAGTCGGTCGCGGCCAGCACGTCGGCATTGCTCACGCCCGGGCCCATGAGGTCTTTTTTGAGCACGAAGGCGATTTCGCCCTCGGCCTTGGGCTGGATCAGCGAGGACATGGGGATGGTCTCGCCGTCGCTCACGATCATGCCGTCGAGCATGTAGCCGAAGTCGGGCTGGTACACGCCCAGCATGTTCATGACGGCATGGCTCGTGACACCGATCTTTTTGCCGACGATGCGCTCGCCTTTTTCCAGGCGGCGGGCAATCATGCGCTGCTGGATGCGGTAGGCGTCTTCTATCGTGATCTCGGGGTGGCGGTTGGTCAGGGGCTCGACGGTGCGGCATTGGCGCAGTGCTTCGTAGAGCTCGTCGCCCAGGGTTTCTATGCGTTGCTTGTCCATGCGTGGGCCTTGTTCAAAGTTTGATGCAGACGTTTTTGAGCTCGGTGTAGAACTCGAGCGAATGCACTCCGCCCTCGCGTCCTATGCCCGACTGCTTGGCGCCGCCAAAAGGTGTGCGCAGATCGCGCAGGAACCAGCTGTTGACCCAGGCAAGGCCCACCTCCATGCGCTGGGCCACGCGGTGTGCGCGCGCGAGGTCGCGCGTCCAGATCGCCGTGGCCAGGCCATAGTCGTTGTCGTTGGCCTTGGCGAGCACCTCTTCTTCGCTGTCGAAGGGGGCGATGTGGCAGCAGGGGCCGAAAATTTCTTCCTTGAGCACGCGCGCCGTCTCGGGCAGGCCCGTCCAGATCGTCGGCTGCACCCAGCTGCCGCCCGCGAGCTCGCCCGGCATGTCGGGCACGCCGCCGCCCGTGACCAGCGTCGCGCCCTCCTCGAGCGCGAGACGGTAGTACGACAGCACCTTGGCCTGGTGCTCCTGGCTGATCAGCGGCCCCATGTGGGTCGCGGCGTCTTCGGGGCGCCCGAGCTTGAGGCCTTCGGCGCCTTTTTTGAGCGCGGCGACGAAGCGCTCGAAAATGGGCCGCTCGACATAGACGCGCTCGGTGCCCAGGCACACCTGGCCGCAGTTGGCGAACACCGAGCGCATGGTGCCCTCTATGGCCGCATCGAAGTCGCAGTCGGCGAACACGATAGCGGCGTTCTTGCCGCCCATCTCCAGGCTGACGGGGCGCGCGCCCTTGGCCGCAGCCTTCATGATGACTTCGCCGGTGCGCGTTTCGCCCGTGAAGGTGATGGCGTTGACCTGCGGGTGGCTGGTGACGTATTCGCCGGCCGAATCGGGCCCGAAGCCGTGCACCACGTTATAGACGCCGGGCGGAATGCCGGCTTCATTCATGACCTCGCCGAGCAGCGCGGCGGTCTGCGGGGTTTCCTCGGAGGGCTTGACGACCACGGTGTTGCCACACGCGAGCGCGGGGCCGACCTTCCAGGTCATGAGCAGCAGCGGCAGGTTCCAGGGGCAGATCACGCCGACCACGCCCACGGGGCTGCGGTAGCCGTAGTTGATCGCGCCGCGCCCGTCGGGCGTGGCGGTCTCGAAAAATTCGGTGGGGACGTTTTTCACCACGTCCGCAAAAATCTTGAAATTGGCCGCACCGCGCGGAATGTCGATGTGGCTCGCCAGGCTGCGCGGTTTGCCGGTGTCTTCGCACTCGGCGGCCAGAAACTCCTCGAACCGGCGGTTGATGCCGTCGGCCACGGCGTACAGACGCTCGACCCGCTCGGCCACGCTCATGCGGCCCCAGGGTCCGTGCAAGGCCGCACGCGCCGCGGCCACGGCGGCATCGACCTCGGCCTTGCCCGCTTCGTGCACCTGTGCGATGACCTGGCCCGTGAGCGGCGAGCGCTTTTCGAAGGTTTTGCCGGTGGCGACGTAAGCACCGTGGATGAAATTCGAGATTTGCTTCATGTCGAGGAGGGTTGCTGAAAAACTGGGGCAGCAGACTAGAGCCCTATGGCAGAGAGGCCGGCGCGCGCGCAGTCTTCGTCCTGCGCAGCCGAGCCGCCCGAGACGCCGATGCCGCCGATCAGCGCTGCGGCTTCGCGGATGGGTAGCCCGCCGCCGAACACCACCAGGCGCGGGCGGTGCGGCAGGCCGATGCGCAGGGCTTCTTCGTCGCCGATCAGCTCGAGCCACTGCGCCGTCGGCACGCCGAAGCTCGCTGCGGTGTAGGCCTTGTCGATGGCGATGTCTATCGAGTGCAGCGGCGCGCCGGGCATGCGCAAAAAGGCCATCAACAATCCCGCGGGGTCGGTGATGGCGACGTTGATGCGTATGCCCAGCGCCTGTGCATGCGCCACCGCCGCCTGCACGGCGGCAGCGGCGGCCTCGCAGGCGATGGCGCGCGTGCCCACGCTCAAAGTGGATTCAGCCATGGCGCGGCCCCGCATCAGGTATAGACGTCGGTGAAGGCTTCATACGGCTCACCGGTGTGGTAGAGGATGCCGCGCCACATCTCGTCGCCCGTCCAGGTGGTCACGGGGCGGTCGGGCTGCGAGAGGTAACCCAGGCCCGAGAAGGTTTCATTGCGGTTGCCGCTCGGGTCGAAGAAATAGATCGTGGTGCCGCGCGTCACGCCGTGGCGCGTGGGCGGCAGGTCGATCTTGACCTTGTTCTTGGCCATCACGTCGGCAGCCTTGAGCACGTCGGCCCAGTCTTCGAGGTAGAAGGCGATGTGGTGCAGCCCCATGCGCGGGCCGCCGACGAAGGCGATGTCGTGCGGCGTGTTCGAGCGCGAAAGCCAGGTTGCGGCCTGGATGCTGTTGTCGGGCCCGACCATGATCTGCTCGACCAGCTTGAAGTCCAAACATTCGGTGGCGAACTTGGTGGTTTCGGCAACCTTGTTCACGCCGGCTTCGGGGTTGAGCTCGCACATCAGCAGCGCGTGGTCCAGCCAGTGCACGCCCGCGCCCGTGATGTTGTCGGGCCAGGGGTCGGGGTTGACCGTGCCGACCTCCGTGCCCACGTACTCCTTCATGGCGTACAGGCGCATGTCGTGCCCGCTGGGCAGGTGGAATTGCAGCATGCGACCGGTGGAAGGCAGCGTGCCTTCAGGCAGGACTTGGGTTTTGATGCCGTAGGCCTCGATGCGCTTTTGCAAGACGTCCAGGTCGGCGTCGTTTTCGACTTTGTACGCGATGTGATTCATGCCCGCCTGGTCGGAAGGCGTGAGGATCAGCGAGTATTTGTCCCACTCGTCCCAGCACTTCAGATAGACATTGCCTTGCTTGTCTTCCATGGTTTTCTTGAGGCCCAGCACTTTTTCATAGTGCTTGACGGCCGCGGCCATGTCCATCACCCGCAGGCTGACGTGGCCGATTCGCATGATGCCCATTTCATGTCTCCTTGACATTTGCAGTTGCACAATCTGACGCGCCGAGCTTTGCCACGCCAGCACTCCACGAAAACCCCGGGGCTTTGCCCAGGGCCTTTTTCAATTTGCCCAGCACCTCGACCTCGACGTTCGCGAGCGGCGCCACGCGGCAGGCAAGACAAATGCCTTGGGCTTCCTCTTCAGCGCTGACGTGCGCGCGGCTCATGGGGCCGACGCGGCGCACGCTGCCCATGCGCACCTTGATCTTGCAGACGCCGCAGCCGCCACCCAGGCAGCCCACGGGAATGCCTTTGCGGCCCGTGCGCGCCATGCCCTGCAACAGGGTTTCGGTTTCGGCGCAGGGGTAGCCAGTCTCTTGCGCGGTTTCGGCCGCGCATTGTTCGATGCGCACCCAGTGCTGACCCGCAACGGCGGGGGCGGAAAGGGCAGGCTTTGCGCTCATGGCTGCAGTCCTTGCGTGCGCCCCACTCAGGCGGCGTCGGCCTCGGCGAGGAAGTTGCCCACCAGCTGCGCGAAGCGGCTGGCATGCTCGATCTGCGTCCAATGCCCACAACGGCCGAACACATGCAGTTGCGAGCGCGAAATCCATTGCGACAGGCGGATGGAGTTGCCCACCGGGATCACCTGGTCTTCACGACCGTGGATGAGCAGTGCCTCGTGCGGCAGCGCGCGGATATCTTCTTCCTTGCTGGCCAGGGCCTCTATCCAGCGCTGGCGTGGCGCGGGGAACATGGACGCATAGGACTCCTGAAAGCCGGGCTGGATGCTCGCCTGATAGCGCAACTGCGCGAGCTCGTCGCTGACCAGGTTGCGGTCGTAGGCGAACCAGTCCATCACTTTGCGCATGTTTTCGAACGACGGGGTGTAGCCCCAGATCGCATCGAGCGCAGGTGTGATCTCGAAGGAAACGCCTGCCGCGCCCATGAGCACGAGCCGGCGCACGCGCTGCGGATGGCGGATGGCCAAGGCCAGCGACAGGGCGCCGCCGAAGGAGTTGCCCACGAGGTCCACCTGCGGCAGGCCCAGCGCGTCCAGCAGCCCCACGGCCTGCTTCACCCAGTTGTCCATCGAATACACGGCGCCCGCGGGGCGATCGGTGAAGCCGAAGCCAGCCATGTCGGGCGCGATCACGCGGCGCTCTTTGGCGAGTACGGGCATCACCAGGCGCCAGTTGGCCCAGGCGCTGACGCCGGGGCCGGAGCCGTGGATCAGCATCACCGGAAAACCCTGGCCAAGGTCGTGGTAGTTGGTGCGCAGCCCGGCTGCAACGATGCTCTTGCCGATTTCGGGGGAGGGGGAAGTGGTCGTCATGGGAAATGTTGCGTCGAGGTGATGAACAAGGGGGCGTGCGTCGAACGGTGGAGCGCTACGCGCACAGCGGGAGCGTGGTCAGAGATTCCATGCCAATGTCGATATTTTCAACCATCGCACGAAGGCCCGCGGACAGTGAAAACCCTAACTATTCTCGAGATTTTGCCGCATAGAATGTCCTTCGCTGATACTGGGCTACTATGTGCGCCCCCATGGGTGTGCAATGGCCTGCACACATCCCGTCCACACCAACACCACCATGAACCTCGCTGATGTCTATGCCATCGAAGAACTGGAGCTGGAAGACCAGCCGCGCACGCTGATCGAGGCCACTTACCGCCAGTTGCGGCGCGACATCATCGAAGGACGGCTTGCTGCGGGTGAGAAGTTGCGTGTCGAGCACCTGAAGTCCTGCTACGACGTGAGCTCCGGCACCCTGCGCGAGGCGCTCGCGCTGCTCATTTCCGACGCCTTGGTGGTGGCGCAGGGGCAGCGCGGCTTTCGTGTTGCGCCCATGTCGCTGGCCGACCTGGAAGACCTGACGCGCATGCGCATCCTGCTCGAATGCGAGGCCCTGCGCGAGAGCATGGCGCAGGGCACGGACGACTGGGAAGCCAACATCGTGAGCGCCTTTCACAAACTGACGCTCGCCGAGCAGCGCCTGCGCACCGACCCGCGCGGCGCCTTCGACGACTGGGAAGCCTGCAACCGCCAGTTCCACGAGGCGCTGGT